>NZ_JAHHWP010000026.1:0-78344 GCF_018729305.1 Phycicoccus mangrovi
GGCCACCCCGGCTCCGGCCGCCCCGGCCCCGGCGGCGCCCGCCGCCGCGGCGCCGTCCGCGCCGGCTCCGGCGACGCCCGGCCCGAAGGCCCCGGCCCCCAAGGCCCCGGCTCCGGCGGCCCCCGCCGCCCCGGCACCCGCCGCCCCCGCCGCGCGCGAGGGTGGTTCCGCCGGCCCGCGTCCGGGCGGTCCCCGCCCGTCGGGCCCGCGCCCGGGCAACAACCCGTACGCCTCGAGCCAGGGGATGGGCCGCAGCCGCGAGTCCGCCCCGCGCCCGGGCAACAACCCCTTCGCCCCGAGCCAGGGCATGCCCCGCCCGCAGAACCGCCCCGGCGGTCCGCGTCCGGGTGCCCCGGCGGGCACCGGCGGCCCGCGTCCCGCCGGCGCGCGGCCCAGCCCCGGCATGATGCCCGACCGCAGCGCGGTCGCCCGCCCCGGCGAGCGTCCGGCCCGCGGCGGCGGTCGTCCCGGTGCCGGTGGCGCCGGCCGTCCCGGTGGTGGCGGCGGCTTCGCCGGCCGTCCGGGTGGTCCCGGCGGTCGCGGTGGCCGCGGCAGCACCCAGGGTGCGTTCGGCCGCGGTGGCGGTCGTCCGGGCCGCGCCCGCAAGTCCAAGCGCGCGAAGCGCGCCGAGTTCGAGCAGATGCAGGCGCCGTCGATCGGCGGCGTCAGCGTCCCCCGCGGCGACGGCTCGACCGTCATCCAGATCCGCCAGGGCGCGAGCATCAGCGACTTCGCCGACAAGATCAACGCCAACCCCGGTGCGCTCGTCACCGTGCTCTTCCACCTCGGTGAGATGGCCACGGCGACGCAGAGCCTCGACGAGGACACCTTCAAGGTCCTCGGCACCGAGCTCGGCTACGACATCCGGATGGTCTCGCCGGAGGAGGAGGAGCGCGAGCTCTACGACTCCTTCAGCATCGACCTGGAGTTCGGCATCGACTCGGAGGACGACGAGGACCTCGAGGCCCGTCCGCCGGTCGTCACCGTCGTCGGCCACGTCGACCACGGCAAGACGCGCCTGCTCGACGCCATCCGCAACGAGGACGTCGCGGGCGGCGAGGCCGGTGGCATCACGCAGCACATCGGTGCCTACCAGATCCACCGCGAGCACGAGGGCGTCGACCGTCCGATCACCTTCATCGACACCCCGGGTCACGAGGCGTTCACCGCCATGCGTGCCCGTGGTGCGAAGGTCACCGACATCGCGATCCTCGTGGTGGCGGCGGACGACGGCGTCATGCCGCAGACCATCGAGGCGCTCAACCACATGCAGGCGGCCGACGTGCCGATCGTCGTCGCGGTCAACAAGATCGACGTCGACGGCGCGAACCCGAGCAAGATCCGCCAGCAGCTGACCGAGTACAACCTCGTGGCCGAGGAGTACGGCGGCGAGACGATGTTCGTCGACGTCTCCGCGAAGCAGGGGCAGAACATCGACAGCCTCCTCGAGGCCGTCCTGCTCACCGCGGACGCCGCGCTCGACCTGCGGGCCAACCCCGACCGCGACGCCCGTGGTGTCGCGATCGAGGCCAACCTCGACAAGGGTCGCGGTGCGACGGCCACCGTCCTCATCCAGTCCGGCACGCTCAACGTCGGTGACGCGATCGTCGCCGGCTCGGCCCACGGCCGCGTCCGCGCCATGCTCGACGAGCACGGCCAGAACGTCTCGGAGGCGACCCCGTCGCGTCCAGTCCAGGTCCTCGGCCTCTCCTCGGTCCCGCGGGCCGGCGACACGTTCGTCGTCGCCCCCGACGACCGCACCGCGCGCCAGATCGCCGAGAAGCGCGAGGCCGCCGACCGCCAGGCCAGCCTGGCCAAGGCCCGCAAGCGCATCTCGCTCGAGGACCTCAACGAGGCCCTCGCGGCGGGCAAGGTCGACACCCTCAACCTCATCCTCAAGGGTGACGTGTCGGGTTCGGTCGAGGCGCTCGAGGACGCCCTGCTGCAGATCGACGTGGGCGACGAGGTCGACCTGCGGATCATCGACCGCGGCGTCGGCGCGATCACGCTGAACAACATCAACCTGGCGATGGCGTCCAACGCGATCATCATCGGCTTCAACGTGCGGGCCGAGGGCCAGAACGCCGAGGTCGCCGAGCGCGAGGGCGTCGAGATCCGGTACTACCCGGTCATCTACCAGGCGATCGACGAGATCGAGCAGGCCCTCAAGGGCATGCTCAAGCCGGAGTTCGAGGAGGTCGAGCTCGGTTCGGCGGAGATCCGCGAGATCTTCCGCTCGAGCAAGTTCGGCAACATCG
This sequence comes from Phycicoccus mangrovi, assembly GCF_018729305.1. Classification (NCBI taxonomy): domain Bacteria; kingdom Bacillati; phylum Actinomycetota; class Actinomycetes; order Micrococcales; family Intrasporangiaceae; genus Phycicoccus; species Phycicoccus mangrovi. Next base: position 2,259 of record NZ_JAHHWP010000026.1, read on the forward strand.
CCGGCTCGATCGTCCGCAGCGGCGAGATCAGGCGTGGGACGAAGGCCCGCATCACGCGCAACGGCGTGGTCGTGGCCGAGAACGTCGAGGTGGCCGGTCTGCGCCGGTTCAAGGACGACGTCACCGAGGTCCGCGAGGGCTTCGAGTGTGGCATCAACCTCGGGTCCTACAACGACCTCCAGCTCGAGGACCTCATCACCACCTACGAGATGCGGGAAAAGCCGCGCGCCTGACGCATCGAGTGAACAGAACACGCCGTGTGCCCTCCGGGGCGCACGGCGTGTTCTGTTCACTCGACGGGTGGGGGGACGGGCTCAGGTGAGCATCGCCTGCCCGAGCAGCTCGCCCGGCCGCGCCCCCGGCAGGACGGCGAAGACGGCCGAGCCGACCGGCGTCGTCCAGAGGTTGAGCAGGTCCATCTCGGCGAGCCGACGCTGGACCGGCACGAGCTGGCGCACCGGGTCGGCCTGGTACGCGACGAAGACCAGCCCGGTGCTGCTCGTCGCGCCGGTGCCGTCGTCGTACGAGTAGGGCCGGCGCAGGAACCGCTCGTGCGGGGCGCTCGCGTGCGCCCGGCGCAGGTGCGCCGCGTCGTCGATGCGGTGGAAGCCGAGCTCGTCGACGGCCGCGAGGTCGGCCGGGGCGTCGACGCCCCCTCCGGTCACCGGCGCGCCGGTGTCGAGCCGGCGGCCGACCGCGTTCTCGCGCGAGAACCGGTCGGCGCGGTCCCAGGCGTCGAGGTCCATCGCGATGCGGCGCACGACGACCGACGAGCCGCCGCGCAGCCACGCCGGCCCGTCGTCCCCGACCCACAGCAGGTCGGCGTCGAGCCCCGTGACGTCGGGCTGCACGGTGCCGTCGACCTGGCCGAGGAGGTTGCGCATCGGCAGCCCCGGACCCTCGAACGGCTCGCGGAACCCGCGCTGCACCCAGCGCACGCGCGCGAGGTCGGTGACCGCGGCGGTGAGGCGGCGCTGGGCGTGGGCGACCGTCGTCGGGCTCGCGGCGCACACCTGGAGCAGGAGGTCGCCGCCGCTCCAGCGCTCCTCGAGCCGGTCGATCTGCGGGAAGTCCGGCAGCGGCGTGAGCCACGTCGGCGTCGGCGCCCCCGCGAGGCGGACGACCCTCGGGCCCACGGCGACCGTCACGGTGAGGGACGCGGGGACGGCGGCGAGCTCGGGCTCGAGGTCGGTCAGCGGCCCGCGGCCGCCGACCAGCCGCTCGACGTCGTCGGTCCACACGGTGAGCAGGCGCTCGACGGCGCCGCGGTCGGCGTCCGGCATCAGGTCGAGCGCGACGAACGCGGCGTACGGCGGCGGGGCCTCGAGGATGCCGGCCTGGTGCGTCCCGCGGAACCCGCGCGCGACGGCACGCGCCCGGGTCAGGCGGTCGTCGACGACCGGCGTCGACCGCTCGCGCGCCACGGCGGCGCCGGCGCCGGTGACGACACCGGCGCCGGCTCCCGCGAGCCCGGAGAGGAGGACGGCCCGGCGGCGCGGTCGTGCGCCGCCGGCCCCGTCGGTGGTCCCGGACCCGTCGGTCACGACGCGGGGGAGGGCGCGTAGGACTCCTCGGCGCCCGAGAAGGCACGCACCGGCACGGTGAGGGTGACCTCGCCCGCGGACGTCGTCAGCGTCACGCTCGCCTGCGAGCCGTTGGGCACCGGGCCGGTGAGGTCCATGAGCATCACGTGGTTCGCCCCCGGCTCGAGGACGAACGTGCCCCCGGCCGGGATGGTGAAGCCGCCCTGCTTCTGCTGCATCTGCAGGGCGCCGGTGTCGGTCTTGACGGTCTCGTGCAGCTCGACCGTCCCGGCGAGCGGAGAGCTCCCGCCGGTGACGGTGAGCGCGGAGCCGCTCGTGTTCCTCAGCGTGCCGAACATGGCCGTCATCGGCATCGACATGTCCATGCCGTCCATGCCGTCCATGCCGCCGGAGGGGCTCGCGGAGGACATGTCCATCGGGGATGCCGACGCGGACGGTGACATCGACGCCATCGGCGACATCTCGCTGGCGTCGACGGCCTTGACCCAGCCGTCCTCGACGGTCAGCGGGGTCGCGGCGGGGGAGGAGCCGGTCTCGCCGGCGGTGTCGGTGCCGCAGCCGGCCACCCCGAGGGTGACGGCGGCGAGCACGGCGGTGAGGGCGACCCGGCGGGTCGCGGAGAGGGTACGGGACATGGGTGTCTCTTCCTGGCTGCGGGCGCGCGCACGCGCGCCCGGTCGGGCTCGTCGGGTGGCTGGTGACGGGCCGGCCGGAGGGGGATGGGAACCGACCGGGCCCGGAGCCGGCCCGGGGATGGGGCGAGCCGGCTCAGGAGAGGCCGAGAGGTGGCGCCCGGCCCCCCACCGGACGCGGCGTGCGCCCGAGGGGCCGGACGGCCACGAGGGGCACGGCGAGCCGCGGGACGAGGGGGGAGCGCAGCGGCGCGGCGGCCGGGGGCAGCAGCGCGGAGACCACGTGCCAGAGGGCGTCCTCGGCACGGGCGAGCAGGAGCGTGAGCGCGAGCGTCGCCACGAGGTGGGCGAGGAGCATCCGCGGCTCGAGGTGGGTCATCGGCGGCATGGCGGCGCCGGCGCCCGGCAGCGTCGCGCCGTGGTGGTGCGCCGGGGTGCCGGTGCCGTGGCCGGGGGCCATCGAGAGCAGCCCGAGGTGGACGACGACCTGGGCGGAGGCCAGGACGCCGAGCACCCCGGCCGTGCGCAGGCGGCGCCCCGCCACGAGCCACAGGGCCGGGCCGAGCACGAGCGCGAGGACGACGAAGGCGGCCGCCCCCGGGGCCTGCCCGCCACCGAGCTGGTGGGCGCCGGCCGAGACCCCGAGGACCGCGAGGGTGGCCGTGCCCGCGCGCGCGGCACGCACCACGGGGGCCCCTGCGGTCGCCATGGCGACGATGGTAGCCCCGGGGCGGTCGGGGGCGCTGCCAGTCACTAGGGTTGGGGACGCCCCGCGAGGGGCCGAGAACCCCACCCAGCCCGAGGAGGACCCGTGGCCGACGAAGCACGCGCCCGCAAGGTCGCCGACCGCATCAAGACGGTGACCGCCGCGAACCTCGAGTCCATCGTCAAGGACCCCGACCTCGGGTTCGTCACCGTCACCGACGTCCGCGTGACCGGCGACCTCCAGCACGCCTCGCTCTTCTACACCGTCTTCGGTGACGAGGCCCAGCGCGAGACGACCGCCCGCCTCCTCGAGGAGAGCAAGGGCCGGCTGCGCTCGTTCGTCGGCAGGCAGCTCGGCATCCGCCTCACCCCGACCCTCGAGTGGATCGCCGACGCGATCCCCGAGACCGCGGCGCACCTCGAGGACCTGCTCAAGGAGGCCCGCGAGCGCGACGCGCAGGTCGCGGCCGCTGCCGCTGCCGCGACCTACGCCGGCGAGGCCGACCCCTACCGCAAGCCCGAGGCGGACGAGGACGACGACACCGACGAAGGGCCCCGGGACGAGGCGTCGGGTGCGCTCGAGCGCTGAGCCCGCTCCCGACGGCCTCCTCGTCGTCGACAAGCCTCGGGACTGGACGAGCCACGACGTCGTCGCCCGCAGCCGGCGCCTGTGCGCCACCCGCAAGGTCGGCCACGCCGGCACGCTGGACCCGATGGCGACCGGCGTGCTCGTCCTCGGCGTCGGCCGGGCCACCCGCCTGCTCACCCACCTCGTCGGCGCCGACAAGGACTACACCGCGACCGTGCGCCTCGGCCAGGGCACGCTGACCGACGACGCCGAGGGCGAGGTGACGAGCGCGCCCGGCGCCGGGGCCCTGGACCGCGCCGCCGTCGAGGCCGCCGTCGTCGGGCTGACCGGCGCCGTCGAGCAGGTCCCGAGCGCCGTCAGCGCCATCAAGGTCGACGGGCAGCGCTCGTACCACCGGGTGCGCTCGGGGGAGGACGTGCAGCTGCCGGCGCGGCCGGTCACGGTGTCGCGCTTCGTCGTCACCGATGCCCGCGTGGGCACGGCGCCCGACGGCACCGCCGTGCTCGACGTCGACGTCGAGGTCACCGTCTCCTCCGGCACCTACGTGCGGGCCCTCGCGCGCGACCTCGGCGCGGCGCTCGGCAGCGCCGGCCACCTCACCGCCCTGCGCCGCACGCGCGTCGGAGGCCTGACGCTGGCCGACGCCCACCCGCTCGCCGACCTCGAGGCCCGCCAGGGCGAGCCGATGCCGGTCCTGCCGCTGGCCGAGGCCGCCCGGGCCACCTTCCCCTCCCGGTCCCTCGACGCCGACGAGGCCCGCGCCCTCGGCTACGGCCAGCGCATCCCGTCGCTCACGCCGGGGCGTACCGGCCCGGTCGCGGCCTTCGCCCCGGACGGCACGCTCGTCGCGCTGCTCGACGAGTCGCGCCCCACCGCGCGGTCCCTCGTCACCTTCGCCCCCGCGAGTTCGTAGAGTGTCACCCGTGCACCGATGGACCGACCCCGCCGCCACGCCCGAGGCCCTGCGCCCCTGCGTGCTCACGCTCGGCAACTTCGACGGCGTGCACCGCGGACACAAGGCGGTGATCTCGGCCCTCGTCGAGGCCGGCGCCCGGCTCGGCCTGCCCTCGGTCGCCATCACCTTCGACCCGCACCCGGTGGCGGTCCTGCACCCCGAGCGCGCCCCCGAGCTCATCGCCCCCGGCCGGGTGCGTGACGACCTCATCGCCGACACCGGGGTCGACGGCCTGCTCGTCCTCGACTTCACGACCGAGTTCGCCCAGCAGACGCCCGAGGACTTCGTGCGCTCGGTGTTCGTCCGCGGCCTCGACGCCCGCTGCGTCGTCGTCGGGATGGACACCCGCTTCGGCTACCGCAACGCCGGCGACGTCGGCACCCTCGTCGACCTCGGGGAGCAGTTCGGCTTCGAGGTCATCGCGCTCGACGACGTCGGCGACGGCGAGCGCTTCAGCTCGACCGTCATCCGGCGCGAGCTCGGCGAAGGCCGCGTCGCCGAGGCCGCGCGCATCCTCGGCCGCCCGCACCGGGTCGTCGGTGACGTCGTGCACGGCAACCACCGGGGCCGCGGCCTCGGGTACCCGACGGCCAACCTCTCGCCCGACTCCCTCGGGCTCGTGCCCGCCGAGGGCGTCTACGCCGGCTGGCTGACCCGGCTCGACGCGGCCGACGACGCCCCGGACCGCACGATGCCGGCCGCCGTGAGCGTCGGCACCAACCCCACGTTCGACACGCGCGACCGGCGCACCGTCGAGGCCTACGTCCTCGACCGCGACGACCTCGACCTGTACGACGAGACCGTCATGGTCGAGTTCGTCGAGCACATCCGCCCGACGCTGCGCTTCGGGAGCGTCGAGGAGCTCAAGGACGCGATGGCGGGGGACGTCGAGCGGTGCCGCGAGGTCCTCGCCAACATCGTCCCCGCCTGACCGGCGTCCCGGCCGTGCGCCGGGACGGCCGCGCGGCAGGTCACGACGTCGGGCTCTTCGTCGCCGCCGGCGGGGCCTCGCTCGTCGGCGCGCTGCTCGTGTGGTCGGCCACCGTCCGCACCGCCGGGTCCGCCTACCTCGTGCGGCACCTCGTCACCGCGGCCGTCGGGCTGGCGCTCGCGGTGCTCGTCGCGCGCGCCGGGCGGGGACGGCTGCGCGCCGCGGCGCCGTGGACGTGGGGCGCGGCCGTCGTCCTGCTGCTGCTCGTCCCGACCCCGCTCGGCACGACGGTCAACGGCGCCCGGTCGTGGATCCCGCTCGTCGGCGGCTTCACCCTCCAGCCGGCCGAGCTGGCCAAGGTCGGGATCGTGCTGGCCCTCGCCGCGGTCCTCACCCCGTGGCCCTCGCGCGGCGCGCCGCCCGGGGGCCGGGAGGTCGCGCTCGCCGCGCTCGTCCTCGCCGTGCCGGTCGGCCTCGTCGCGCTCCAGCCGGACCTCGGGAGCGCGGTCGTCCTCACCGCCGTCGGCGTCGTCGTGGTCGTCGTCGCCGGGCTGCGGCTGCGCTGGGTCGCGCTGCTCGTGGTGGCCGCCCTGGGGCTCGGCGTCGCCGCGTGGACGACGCCGCTGCTCTCGAGCTACCAGCGGGCCCGGCTGCTCACCTTCCTCGACCCGTCCGCCGACCCGCTCGGCGCCGGCTACCAGGTGGGTCAGGTCCGCCTCGCCGTCGCCGGGGGCGGCCTGTGGGGGCAGGGCTTCATGGAGGGGCCGCGCACCCAGGGCGGGTTCGTCCCCTTCCAGCTCAACGACTTCGTGTTCTCGGTCGCGGGGGAGGAGCTCGGGTTCGTCGGGGCGGCCGGCCTCGTCGTGCTGCTCGGGGTGCTCGTCGTCCGGGTGCTCGTCGTCGCCGCGCGCTGCGAGGAGCCCTTCGGCCGCCTCGTCGGGGTCGGCGTCGCGACGTGGCTGGCGGTCCAGGTGGTCCAGAACGTCGGGATGAACCTCGGTCTCCTGCCGGTCACCGGGCTGCCGCTGCCCTTCGTCTCCTACGGCGGCTCGTCGATGCTGGCCTCGTGGCTCGCGGTCGGGCTCGTCGACGCCGCCCAGGGCGGCTCGCGCGCGCCGTGACAAGGAAAGTGACCCGCCGGTAACGAACCCGTTCCCTCCGGGCGCCTCGTGTGACAGGATTCTGCGACCACGCCACCGATGCCGAGGACGATGCACCATGCACCGGGTGACCCCGCAGATCCACAGCCCCGCCGACGAGCCCGTGGACCACGCGGTCCTGGAGCACCGTGCCCGCAGCGTCGCGCACCTGTTCCGCGACCGGGTCGCCGCCTCCGGCGACCGGCCGGCCTTCCTCCACGCGAAGGTGTCCGAGGCGGGTGACGAGTGGGTGACGACCTCGTGGCGCGAGCTCGACGTCGTCGTGCGCGAGCTCGGCGCCGGGCTGGTCGCGCTCGGGGTCGAGCCCGAGGACCGCGTGGCCATCGCCTCCGGCACCCGCTACGAGTGGGCCCTCGCCGACCTCGCGGTCATGGTCGCGGGCGCCGCGACGACGACGATCTACCCGACGACGATCGCCGACGACGTCGCGTTCATCCTCGCCGACTCCGGCACGCGGGTCGTGTTCGCGGAAAACGGCGAGCAGCTCGAGAAGCTGCGCTCGGTGCGCGAGCGGACGCCGGGTGTCGGCCGTGTGGTCCTCATGGAGGGGAGTGCCGACGGCGACGACTGGACGCTCACCTTCGACGAGCTGCGGCAGCTGGGCCGGGAGTACCTCCAGGGCGACCCGGGTGCGGTCGACGCGCGCATCGACGCGCTGACCCCCGACCGGCTCGCGACGATCATCTACACCTCGGGCACGACCGGCCGGCCCAAGGGCGTGCGCCTGCTGCACTCCGCGTGGACCTACGAGGGCGCCGCGACCGAGGCCATCGACATCCTCACCGAGGACGACGTGCAGTACCTCTGGCTGCCGCTCGCGCACGTCTTCGGCAAGAACCTGCTGACCCTGCCGCTGCAGATCGGCTTCGCGACGGCCATCGACGGCCGGATCGACAAGATCGTCGACAACCTCGCGGTCGTCAAGCCCACCTTCATGGGCGCCGCCCCGCGCATCTTCGAGAAGGCGTACGCGCGCATCCAGATGATGATGGAGGCCGAGGGCGGCCTCAAGCTCAAGCTCTTCCGGGCGGCGTCTTCGACCGGGCGCGAGGTGAGCATCCTGCGTGAGCAGGGCAAGCAGCCCTCCGGCCTGCTGGCGCGCAAGCACGCCCTGCTCGACAAGCTCGTCGCGAGCAAGATCCGCGAGCGCTTCGGCGGCAACATCCGCTTCTTCATCTCCGGCTCCGCGGCGCTCAACCAGGACGTCGCGCGCTGGTTCGACGCGATGGGGATGCTCATCGCCGAGGGCTACGGGATGACCGAGACGAGCGCCGCGTCGTTCGTCAACCGCACGCGGGCCTACCGCTACGGCACGGTCGGCTGGCCGCTGCCCGGCATCGAGGTGCGCATCGCCGAGGACGGCGAGGTGCTGCTGCGCGGCCCGGGCAACATGGAGGGGTACCACAACAACCCCGACGCCACGGCCGAGACCATCGACCCCGACGGCTGGCTGCACACCGGCGACATCGGCGAGCTCGACGAGCGGGGCTTCCTGCGGATCACCGACCGCAAGAAGGACCTCTTCAAGACCAGCGGTGGCAAGTACGTCGCGCCGGCGGTCATCGAGTCGACCTTCAAGGGCCTGTGCCCGTACGCGAGCCAGCTCATCGTCCACGGCGCCGACCGCAACTTCGTCTCCGCGCTCATCACGCTCGACCCGGACGCCATCGCCGGCTGGGCCGCGCAGAACGGGATGGAGGGCGCCTCCTACCGCGACGTCGTCACCTCCGACGCCTGCCGCGAGATGGTCCAGGGCTACGTCGACCAGCTGAACGCCGGCCTCAACCGGTGGGAGACGATCAAGAAGTTCACCATCCTCGAGAGCGACCTCACCGTCGAGCAGGGCGAGCTGACGCCGAGCCTCAAGCTCAAGCGCAAGGTCGTCGCCGAGCGGTACAAGGACGTCCTCGACAGCCACTACTCCGGCTGAGGCCCCGCCCTCAGCCGCGGTCGCCGACGCCGAGGCGGACCTCGCGGGTCGAGCCGTCGGTGTAGGTGACCGTGGCCGGGGGCGTGGTGTCGAGGGTGGGGTCGTCCGGCGTCACCCCGACCGGCCCGGGCCACCACGCCGCGAGGTGGCCGCCGGTGACGGTCGCGACGACGTCGCCGTGGTTCGGCGTGTGGACGGTGACCGCGGCGACCTGCGGGCCGACGAGCCCGACGAGGACCGAGACCATCCGCCCCGAGGAGCCGCCCGAGCCGCCGCTCGTCACGGCGACCTCGCGCGGCCCCGGGCTGGGCGAGCCCGGACCGTAGCCCATCGAGCCGAACTCCGTGCCCCCGAGGAAGCGGTCCTCGCTGATGCAGGTGGCGTCGAAGCCGCGGTCGTCGCCGAGGACGACGAGGGTCCAGTCGCCCCGCTGCTCGGCGGCGACGACCGGGGCGCGCTCGATCGTGCCGCGGCTGACGCCGGTCGGGTCCGGCCCGTCACCCCGGAGGGTGTCGACGAGGGAGTCGCGGCAGTCGTCGGCGGCGGCGAGCTGCTCGGGGGTCGTCGGGCGGTGGGGGGTGGCCGTCCACGTCGCGTAGGCGGAGTCGCCGCCGGTGAGCACCTGGGCGCCGACGACCCCGACGACGGCGGTCGCCGCCGCGAGGGCCCCGGTCAGGGCGAGGCGGCGCCCGGTGCGTCGGCGTGAGGCCGGCCGCAGCGGCACCGGCGCCGGGGGAGCGGCGAGGACCCGCTCGAGGGTGGCGGCGGCGCGGGCGCGCTGGGCGTCGTCGAGGTCGTGCGGGGCGGGGTCGAGGGCGGTCAGGGCCGCGCGGGTCGTGGCGTCGAGGTCGGAGCGGCTCATGACGGGCTCCCTTCGGGGACGGGTCGGGGTCGGGCGGAACGGGTCTCGACGAGGTCGAGGTGGCGGCGCAGGGCGCGTCGGGCGCGGGTGAGTCGCAGCCGGAAGGCGACCGGCGAGATGCCGAGGACGCTCGCGGCCTCCGGCGACGTGAGGTCGTCCCAGTAGGCGAGGGCGAGCACCTCCTGGTCGCCGGCGCTCAGGCGGGGCCAGGCGGCGACGAGGTCGAGGCGGCGGGCGACGAGGTCCGGGTCCTCGCCGCCGAAGGGACCGCTGCGCCCGGCCTCGTCGGCCAGCCGGACGGCCAGCGCCTCGCGCCGCCGGACGCCGCGCCGGTCGTTGAGCAGCACCCCGCGGGCGACGCCGAAGGCCCAGGCCCGTCCGTCGCCGAGGTCGGTCGGCAGCTCGGCGACGCGCCGCCAGAGCACGAGGAAGGTCTCGGCGACGACGTCCTCGGCGTGGGTGGGGTGCACGTGACGGCTGACGAAGCGCAGGACGTCGGGGTACCAGGCCGCGTAGGCGGCCCGGAAGCGCTCCTCGTCGCCCGGCGGGGGCTGGTCGCTCGGTGTCTCCATGTCCCCCTCCTGTCCGGCTCCGGCGGCAGTGTGTCACCGCCGGCGAGGGCGCGTCAGTCGAGGTCGGCGAGCGCGGTGGAGACGGCGCGGTGGAAGGTCGGGTAGGCGAGCACCTGCTCGCGCAGCACCGCGGTCGGCACCTTGGCGTGCACCGCCGTCGCGAGCATCGAGAGGACCTCGCCGCCCATGGGCCCGACGGAGGTCGCGCCGACGAGGTGGCCGGCCGCCCGGTCCTCGACGAGGAGGATGACGCCCTCGCCGCCGGGGCCGTGGATCCAGCCGCGCGAGCTCTCGCCGAGCGGCGCCCGCCCGACGCGCACGTCGACCCCGGCGTCGCGCGCCTGCTGCTCGGTCATCCCGACGGCGCCGACCTCGGGGTCGGTGTAGGTGACGCGCGGGACGGCGTGGTAGCTCGCCCACGGTCCGTCGGTGCCCGTGACGTCCCGCACGGCGATGCCCGCCTGGTACATCGACATGTGGGTGAAGGCGCCCTTGCCGGTGATGTCGCCGATGGCCCACAGCCTCTCGCCCGCGCGCATCCGCTCGTCGGTCTCCAGCGAGCGGGCGGCGGGGTCGAGCCCGACGGTCTCGAGGCCGATGTCGTGGAGGTTCGGGCGGCGGCCCGCGGCGACGAGCAGCCGGTCGGCGTCGAGGTCGAGGTCGGTGCCGTCGGCGTCGGTGACCGCGACGGTGAAGCGGCCGTCGGCGTGCGCCACCGACCGGATCGAGGCCCCGGCGAGGACCTGGATGCCGTCGGCCGCGAAGGCGGAGGCGACGACCTCGGAGGCCGCGGGCTCCTCGAGCGCGAGGATGCGCGGCGCCATCTCGACGAGGGAGACCCGTGTGCCGAAGCGTGCGAAGGCCTGCGCGAGCTCGGCGCCGATCGCGCCGCCGCCGACGACGACGAGCGAGGCGGGCGCCTCGGTGGCCTGCAGCGCCTCGCGGTTGGTCCAGTACGGGGTGCCGGATAGGCCCTCGACCGGCGGGGCGGCGGGGGCGGTGCCGGTGTTGAGGACGACGCCGACCTTCGCGACGTACCGGGTGCCGCCGACCTCGACGACGCCCTCGCCCGCGAGCCGCCCGTGCCCCCGCACGAACGTGACCCCGGCGTCCTCGAGCCGTTGCACCGCGACCGTGTCGTCCCAGTCGTCGGTGGCCTCCTCGCGGATGCGGCGCGCGACGACCGAGAAGTCGGGGGAGGTGGTCGCGGCGCCGGCCAGCGTCCCGACCCGGTGGGCCTCGGCGAGCGAGTTGGCCGCGCGGATCATCATCTTGCTCGGGATGCACCCGAAGTACGGGCACTCGCCGCCGACGAGGCGCTCGTCGACGCCGACGACGGACAGGCCGGCCTTCGCCGCCTCGGTGGCGACCGACTCACCACCGGGGCCGAGGCCGAGGACGACGAGGTCGACGTGCTGCTCTTCGCTCATGGGGCGAGCCTCGCACGCCCGGCGCCGCCCCGACACCCGTCGCGACGCCGGTTTGGGTGCCGCTCGCGCCCGACCTACCCTTGGGGGATGCCCGGTGAGTCCGTCTTCCCCGCCCTCGAGCCGCTGCTCGAGCAGGTGAGCAAGCCCATCCAGTACGTCGGGGGCGAGCTGAACTCGACGGTCAAGCCCTGGGAGGTCGCCGGCGACGCGACCGTCCGCTGGGCGCTCATGTACCCCGACGCGTACGAGGTCGGCGTGCCGAACCAGGGCGTCATGATCCTCTACGAGGTGCTCAACGAGCGCGAGGACGCCCTCGCCGAGCGCACCTACGCCGTCTGGCCCGACCTCGAGGCCCTGATGCGCGAGCACGGCGTCCCGCAGTTCACGGTCGACGCCCACCGGCCGGTCGGCGACTTCGACGTCCTCGGCATGTCGTTCTCGACCGAGCTCGGCTACACGAACATGCTCACCGCCCTCGACCTCGCGGGCATCCCGCTCCACGCGAGCGACCGCGACGAGACCCATCCGATCGTGCTGGCGGGCGGCCACGCGGCGTTCAACCCGGAGACGGTGGCCGACTTCGTCGACTGCGCCGTCGTCGGCGACGGCGAGGAGGCCGTGCTCGCGGTCACCGACATCATCGGCGACTGGAAGCGCGAGGGTCGCCCGGGCGGCCGCGACGAGCTCCTGATGCGCCTCGCGCGCACCGGCGGCGTCTACGTCCCGCGCTTCTACGACGTCTCGTACCTGCCGGACGGCCGCATCCAGCGCGTCGCCCCCAACCGTCCCGGCGTGCCGTGGCGGGTGTCGAAGCACACCGTCATGGACCTCGACGCGTGGCCGTACCCGAAGCAGCCGCTCGTGCCGCTCGCCGAGTCGGTGCACGAGCGGATGTCGGTCGAGATCTTCCGCGGCTGCACCCGCGGCTGCCGCTTCTGCCAGGCCGGGATGATCACCCGCCCGGTGCGCGAGCGCTCCATCACCGGCATCGGCGAGATGGTCGAGCGCGGCCTGGCCGCGACCGGCTTCGAGGAGGTCGGGCTGCTCTCGCTGTCGAGCGCCGACCACTCCGAGATCGCCGACGTCACCAAGGGCCTCGCCGACCGCTACGAGGGCACGAACACCGGTCTGTCGCTGCCGTCCACGCGCGTCGACGCCTTCAACATCGACCTCGCGAACGAGCTGACCCGCAACGGTCGCCGCTCCGGCCTGACCTTCGCGCCCGAGGGCGGCTCGGAGCGCATCCGCAAGGTCATCAACAAGATGGTCAGCGAGGACGACCTCATCCGCACCGTCGCCGCCGCGTACGGCGCGGGCTGGCGGCAGGTCAAGCTCTACTTCATGTGCGGCCTCCCGACCGAGACCGACGAGGACGTGCTCCAGATCGCCGAGCTCGCCAAGCGGGTCATCGAGACCGGCCGGCAGGTCAGTGGCCGCCGCGACATCCGCTGCACGGTGTCCATCGGCGGGTTCGTGCCCAAGCCGCACACGCCCTTCCAGTGGGCCGCGCAGCTCGGCGCCGACGAGACCGACGCGCGCCTGCAGAAGCTGCGCGACGCCATCCGCTCGGACAAGCAGTTCGGCCGCTCGATCGGGTTTAGGTACCACGACGGCAAGCCCGGCATCGTCGAGGGCCTGCTCTCGCGCGGCGACCGCCGGGTCGGCCGGGTCATCGAGGCCGTGTGGCGCGACGGCGGCCGGTTCGACGGCTGGTCCGAGCACTTCTCGTACGAGCGGTGGATGGACGCCGCCGAGCGCGAGCTGCCGCCGCAGGGCGTCGACGTCGCCTGGTACACGACCCGCGAGCGCGAGGAGTCGGAGGTCCTGCCGTGGGACCACATCGACTCCGGGCTCGACAAGGAGTGGCTCTGGCAGGACTGGCTCGACGCCGTCGACGAGGTCGAGGTCGACGACTGCCGCTGGACGCCGTGCTTCGACTGCGGCGTCTGCCCGCAGATGAACACCGAGATCGAGATCGGCCCCACCGGCAAGACGCTCCTGCCGCTGACCGTCCTCGGCTCCGGCCGCGAGCGGATGGCCGAGGCCGCCCACACCCACTGACCGCGAGGATCCGTGTCGTCACGGTGACGGCGCGGATCTTCCGGGACGACGCGGATGCATCCGCGTCCCGAGGAAGTTTCCGCGTCATCACCGTGACGGCGCGGACAGTCCGGTCCCAGGGTGCGACAGCGACAACCCCGCACGTGCGGGCTTGGCGCGGGCGCCTGGCGGAGCGGACAGCGATAACCCCGCACGTGCGGGCTTGGGACGCCCGGCAGCGGTCAGGCGCGCAGGCTCGCGACGACCGACTCGACGCGCCGGGCCCGCGTCTCGGGCTTTTTCGCCGCGAGGACGGCCTCGGCGTGCCGGCGCTGCGCGCTGTAGGTCAGCGCCTCCCACGCCCGGGCCGCGTCGGCGTCGGCAGCGAGGGCCGAGGCGAGGTCCTCGGGGACCTCGACGGTGCGCGGCGCGTCGTCGAGGACGACCGTGACGGTGTGGGTCTCGCCGGCCGCGATGCCCGCAGCCTCCCGGACGGCGGCGCTCGCGCCGAGGAGGAATCGCCCGCCCATCGCGGCGATGCTCGTGCGCCACGTGTGGCCGGCGACCGTCGCCGCGACCTTGGGCCGCCGCCCGCCGCCGAGCCCCTCGACGACCTCGTCGGGGACGACGAACCCCGTCGTCGTCCCGCCCGTGGCCTCCAGCTGCGTCGTGAACTCCATGGGGGGATGGTGCCCGAGCGGCGCCCTCCGGGGGAGTGACCGAGCCGACCCGTGGCATCGGCCGCATCCCCGGCGCGCGCCACCCCGCCGGTGCCACGATGAGGACGTGGGCCGGCCCAGCACGAGCAGCGGACGCCGCTCGCTGCTGCTCGGCACCGACTCGGCCGGCGACGCGGTCCGACGGATCGCGGTGGCGCTCACCGCGCTCGCCGTCGTCATCGTCGTCGGGACGATCGGCTACCTCGTGCTCGGCTTCACCCTGCTCGAGGCGCTCTACCAGACGGTGACGACCGTGGCGACGGTCGGCTTCCGCGAGGTCCGGCCCCTCGGCCCGGCCGGGGAGGCCTTCACCATCGTCCTCATCCTCCTCGGGGTGGGGACCGTCCTGTACAACCTGGGGGTCCTCGTCGAGGCCGTCACCGAGGGCCACCTGCGCGAGCACCTCGGGAGGCGCCGGATGGAGCGCGACATCGCGGGGCTGCGCGACCACGTCATCGTCTGCGGGTTCGGCCGGGTCGGCCGCTCCGCGACCCGCTACCCGCTGGACCGCGGCCACGCGGTCGTCGTCGTCGACACCGACGCCACCCGGCTCGAGGGCCACACCGGCCCGTTCGTCCACGGGGACGCCGCGAGCGACGACACCCTGCGGGCCGCCGGCATCGACCGCGCCCGCGCCCTCGTCTGCGCGCTCGACACCGACGCCGACACGACGTACGCGACCCTGTCGGCGCGCGCCCTGCGCCCCGACCTCGTCATCATCAGCCGGGCCCGCACGCTCGGCTCGAAGGAGAAGCTCGTCCTCGCCGGCGCCACGCGGGCCGTCAACCCGCAGCTCATCGGCGGACGGAGGATGGCCTCCTTCGCCCTGCACGCCGACGTCGCGGAGTTCCTCGACGAGGTGATGCACGACGACGACCTCGACGTCCGCATCGAACAGGTCCGCCTGACCGACACCGACGCCGTCGTCGGCCGCACCCTCGCCGAGGTCGACGTCCCGGGGACGTGCGGGTGCCAGCTGCTCGCGGTGCGCGCGCCGCGGAAGGGGCCGTTCACGCCGTCGCCGCCCTCCGGCACCGTCCTGACCGCGGGGGCCACGCTCATCGTCTTCGGGACGCCCGAGCAGGTCGGCCGCCTGCGCGCGCTCGCGGCCGGCGGGCGCGTCCCGACCGTCGTCGACGGCTGACGCAGCACCGACGCCCCTGTCAGGATGACGCCGTGGACGAGCGACCGACCCCGCCCCGCGAGATCACGCTGCGCTTCCTCGCCGCGCCGACCGATGCCGGGCACTCCGGCTCGGTGAGCGCGGGCCGGGTGCTCGAGTGGATCGACAAGGCGGGCTACGCGGCCGCCGCCGGCTGGAGCGGCAACTACTGCGTCACGGCGTACGTCGGCAACGTCCGCTTCACCCGCCCCGTCGAGGTCGGCGACCTCGTCGAGGTGACGGCCACCGTCGTCCACACGGGGCGCTCGTCGATGCACATCACGGTCGACGTCGCCTCCGGCGCCCCGCGCACCCGCCGGCTCGAGCCGGCCACGCGCTGCCTCATCGTCTTCGTCGCCGTCGACGCCGAGGGCCGCTCGACCCCGGTGCCGCCGCTCGTCCCGGCGACGCTGGGGGAGGAGCTGCAGCAGCGCTGGGCGGTGCGCCGGGCCGAGCTGCGCGCCGAGGTCGAGGCCGCGATGGCCGGCCAGGTCTACTCGGACGCCGGCACCGCCCCGCGTGTCACGATGCGCTTCCTCGCCGCCCCCACCGACGTCAACTGGGGCGGCAAGGTGCACGGCGGCATCGTCATGCGCTGGATCGACGAGGCGGCGCACGTCCTCGCCACCCGGTGGACCGGCAGCGCCGACAACGTCGCGATCTTCACCGGCGGGGTGCGCTTCTACCGGCCGCTGCGCATCGGGCACCTCGTCGAGGTCGAGGCGCGGCTGCTGCACACGGGCCGGACGTCGATGCACGTCGGCGTCCACGTGCGCTCGGGCGACCCCGCCGAGGGCGAGGGCTCCCTCGAGCTGACCACGTACTGCCGCACCGTGTTCGTGGCCCTCGACGCCGAGCGGCGGGCCGTCCCGGCGCCGACGTGGACGCCGGTCAGCGACGAGGACCGGGACCTCGACGCCCACGCCCTCGAGCTCGTCGCCATCCGGGAGCGCTTCGGGGACTGACCGGGTGCCGAGGGGGCGGCGACCATGTGCCGTTGACGATGGTGTGTGACGCACACTATCGTGCCGGCATGACCTCACTCGACGACCCGACCCTCGCGGGGCACCTCCAGGAGCTGCGCCGGGGCACGGTCGTCGTCGCCGCCCTGGCGAGCCTGCGGACCGCGGGCTACGGCTACGCGCTCCTCGAGACGCTGGGCCGGGCCGGCTTCGAGGTCGACGCCAACACGCTCTACCCGCTGCTGCGCCGGCTCGAGAAGCAGGGCCTGCTCACGGCGGAGTGGAACACCGAGGAGTCCCGCCCGCGGAAGTTCTACCGGACGAGCCCCTCCGGCGAGGACGTCCTCGCCGCCCTCCGTGCCGACTGGCGCGCGCTCGACGCCGCCATCACCGACCTCGCCTGACCCGACCGACCGGAGGAGCCCACCATGGGGAGCCTGACCGACCGCTACGTCTCCGCCACCGTCCGCGAGCTCGCGCAGGACCAGCGCGACGACGTCGACCGCGAGCTGCGCGGCACCATCGAGGACATGGTCGAGGCCCGCCTCGACACCGACGCCGCGACCGACCGCGAGGAGGCCGAGCGCGCCGTCCTCGTCGAGCTCGGCGACCCGGTCCGCCTCGCCGCGGGCTACACCGGCCGTCCGCTGCACCTCATCGGGCCGGCGGTCTACCCCGAGTGGCGCCGGCTCGTCACCCTGCTCGTCACCGTCATCTCGCCGATCGCCGCGGGGGGGACCCTCGTCGTGCGGCTGTTCGTCGACGACGTGTCGACCGACGGCGTCGGGCCGGCCTTCGGGAGCGCCGCCCTGGCCGGGCTGACCACGGCCTTCCACGTCGTGTTCTGGACCACGCTCGTGTTCGCGATCCTGGAGCGCACGCAGCCCGGCAAGGGAGTCATGGGCTGGACGCCCGACCAGCTCCCCGACGCCCCGTCCTCGCGACGGTCGGTCGGGCGGTCGGAGGCCGTGTTCTCGGTCGTCGCCCTCGTCGTCATGGCCCTCGCGGTCGTCTGGCAGGAGACGAGCTCGCCGGTCCGGGTGCGCGGGGAGGCCGTGCCGGTGCTCGACCCCGCGCTCTGGTCGGGATGGCTGCCGCTGTTCCTCGTCCTGCTGGCCGCCCACGCGGCGCTCGTGCTCGTCGCCCTCCGGGCCGGCCGCTGGACGTGGACGACGGTCGGCGTGGGCGTCGCCCTCGACCTCGCGGTCGCGGCGCTGCTCGTCGGGCTCGCGCAGACCGACCGGCTCTACGACCCCGCGTTCGTCGCCGCACTGGTCGACGGCGGATGGGCGACCGCGGGCCGCGACCTGCGGGTCGCCACCGTGCTCGGGGTCGTCGTCGTCACCGTCTGGGACCAGGTCGAGACGGTCCGGCGGATGCGCAGCCGCTGACCCGGGCTGAGGGCCTGCTGAGGACGCCGCCGTGGGTCGCCCTGCGCCGGAGGGCGATCCGTGACATCCGTCAGGGTGCGAAGCGGGCTCGCGGGGTGAGGCTGCGCGTCACGGGGCCACCGCCCCGTGACAGGTCTCCCAGGAGGTATCCCGTGACAGGAACCACTCGTGGGACGGTGGCGCTCGTCGGCGCCGCCGTCCTCGCCGCGACCGGAGCCGGGGCGCTCGGCGCCGGCGCGGCCGCCGCTGCACCGCACGGCACCGGCCGGCACACGGTCAGCCCCGCCCCGGCGTGGACCACGCGGGCGCAGGCCCAGCGCTCCGCGGCGGCGACCGCCGGCCCGACGACCCGGGTCAAGGTCTGGCTCGCGCCCCGCGACGGCGCGGGCCTGCGCCGGCTCGCGGCCGCCGTCTCGGACCCGTCCTCGGCGCAGTACGGGCACTACCTCGACACCGCGCAGTACGCGGCGCGCTACGCGCCGACGGCCGCGACCGTCGACGCCGTCAGCGGATGGGCCCGCGGGGCGGGCCTGCACGTCGACACCGTCGGCACCGACCGCCACTTCGTCGAGGTCTCGGGCAGCCGCGAGGCGGTCTCGTCGGCCTTCACGGCGAACCTGCGCACGTTCACGCTCGACGGCGCCACGGGCACGGCCCCGACGAGCGCCGTCACCGTGCCCGACGCCCTCGGCGCGCAGGTCCTCGCCGTCACCGGCCTCGACACCGTGACGCACCGGACCCGGCCCGCGCAGGAGGGCGGCCGGGGCACGGCCTCCACCTCGGCCGCCTCGCCGAGCGACCTCGGGCCGCCCGCCGGCTTCGTCAACTCGACGACCTGCGGCGCGTACTACGGCCAGAAGATCGACCGGACCGACCCGGCCTTCGAGGGCAAGCACCTGCCCTACTCGGTGTGCGGCTACACCCCGAAGCAGCTGCGCTCGGCGTACGGCATCACCGCGTCGCACCTGACCGGCAAGGGCGAGACGGTGGCCATCACCGACGCCTTCGCGGCGCCCACCATCGAGGAGGACGCGAACACCTACGCGACCCGCCACGGGGACAAGGCCTTCCGCCGCAACCAGTTCACGCAGGCCAACGACACCACGTACGACCCCACGAAGGTCGAGGAGTGCGGTGGCAACGGCTGGTACGGCGAGGAGACCCTCGACGTCGAGGCCGTCCACGGGATGGCGCCCGACGCGAAGGTCGCCTACTACGGCGCGGCCAGCTGCTACGACGACGACCTGCTGAACTCGATCGCCCGCGTGGTGCACGACAACAAGGCCTCGCTCATCTCCAACTCCTGGGGCGAGCCGACCTACGTCGTCGTCGACGGCGTGAAGACGCCGACCATCGACGACGCGCTCGTCCAGGCCTACGAGTCGGTCATCCTCCAGGGCGCCGTCCAGGGCATCGGCACCTACTTCTCCTCGGGTGACGACGGCGACGAGGGCGCGAACACCGGTGTCGTGTCGCCGGACTGGCCCGCGGCCGACCCCTACGTCACCGCGGTCGGGGGCACCGCCCTCGCCATCGACAAGAAGGGCCGCCGCCAGTTCGAGACCGGCTGGGGCACCGAGAAGTACACGCTCTCGAAGGGTGCGTGGGCGCCGGTCGGCTACCTCTACGGCGCCGGCGGAGGGTGCAGCGACCGCTTCACCAAGCCGTTCTACCAGCAGCACACGGTGACCGGCTGCGCGATGCGCGGCGTCCCCGACGTCGCGATGGACGCGGACCCGACCACCGGCATGCTCGTCGGTGAGACGCAGGTCTTCGACGCGCCGACGCGCTTCGGGCAGGGAGTCCGCTACGGCGAGTACCGGATCGGTGGCACCAGCCTCGCGTCGCCGCTCATGGCCGGCCTCCAGGCCACCGTGCAGCAGCACCGCGGCCGCATCGGCTTCGCCAACCCGTCGCTCTACCGCCTGGCCCGCACCCCGGGCGTCTTCTACGACGTCCGTCACCAGGGCGACCGCGGCAACGTGCGCGTCGACTACGTCAACGGCCTCAACGCCGACGACGGGCTCGTCTCCAGCGTCCGGACCTTCGACCAGGACTCGAGCCTGACGACCGGTCGCGGCTGGGACGACGTCACCGGGGTGGGTGCGCCGACGGCGCGCTACCTCGCCACCGCCTCACGGCGGCACTGACACCCGGCCTGCCCCCGGGTGCGCAGCAGAGGGCCCGGCCGCCACGTGCGGCCGGGCCCTCGTGCGTGCGCGGGGTCAGGCGTAGAGCGCGCCGACGACCTCGCGGAAGGTCCGGGTGTGCAGGTCGACGTCCTCCCGGGTCGTGTCCGGGCACATGAGCGCCATGTTGTGGAACGGCGTCATGAGGATGCCGCGGTTGACCATCGCCAGGTGCATGTACGCGTCGATGTCGTCGTCGTGCGCCGCGGCGGCCTCCTCGCCGGACCGCGGTGCGGGACGGGCGAACCGGTACTCCGAGCGCGCCCCGAGGCGGCTCACCGACCACGGCACGTCGTACTCGTCGAGCGTCGCCTGCACGCCCTCGGTGAAGGCGCTCGCCAGCGAGGTCATGTGCTCGAAGGCGTCCTCGGTGAGGACCTCCGCCAGCGTCGCCCGCATCGCCGCCGTCGAGAGGGCGTTGCCGGCGAGCGTCCCCCCGACGCCGCCGACGTCGATGATGTCGGCCTCGCCGGTCTCGGTGTGCCGGGTGACGGCCCGCGCGACGTCCTCGCTGATGCCGTAGGCGCCGCAAGGGATGCCGCCGCCGATCGACTTGCCGATGACGAAGATGTCCGGCTGCAGGTCCCACGCCCGGGTCGCGCCGCCCCAGCCCGCCGAGAACGTGTGAGTCTCGTCGATCATCAGCAGCGCGCCGTGCTTCGTGGCGAGCTCGCGCAGCCCCTCGAGGAAGCCCGGCTCGGGCAGGACGATGCCGATGTTCGTCAGCGCCGGCTCGGTGAGGATCGCGGCGACGTCTCCGTGGGCGAGCTCGCGCTCGACCGACGCGAGGTCGTTCCACGTCGCGGCCCGGGTCGTCATGTCGAGCGGGACCGGCGGAGCGACGTTGCCGGGGCGGGAGACGGTCGTGCCGTCGGGGCCGGGGACCGCGAACGTCTCGTCGACCGACCCGTGGTAGCAGTAGCCGAAGACGAGGATCTTCGAGCGGCCGGTCGCGAGCCGGGCCAGACGCACCGCCCACCGGTTGGCGTCGGTCGCCGAGAGGGTGAAGCTCCACAGCGGCATCGTGAAGCGCCGGGTCAGCTCCTCGCCGACCCACTGCGCGTCCTCGCTGGGCAGCATCGTCGTGATGCCGCCGAGCTCGCCCATCCGCCGGGCGACGGCCGCCGCGGTGGGCGCGGGGGAGTGGCCGGCCATCGCACCGGTGTCGCCGAGCGCGAAGTCGACGTAGGTGTGGTCGTCGACGTCGGTGATCCGGTTGCCGCGGGCGTGGTCGAGGTAGAGCGGGAAGCCGCCGCTCCACTTGTTCATCCAGGTCATGGGCACGCGGCCGAAGAGGTTGCCGCCGGCCTCGTAGAGCGCGCGGCTGCGCGGGTGGTCCGCGGTGTACTGCTCCTGCTCGGCGGCGAGGAGACGGGCGAGTCGGGCGCGGTCGGTGCTCGGCATGGAGGCACGATAGTGCTGCGGATGGCGTGGCGAGAACCCCCGCTCGCCACTCGATCCGTGACCAGCGGGCGTCGGGCCTCCTCGATCCACGGTCTCCCTCGACGCCGGCGGGGCCGGTTCGGTCGACGGGCCGCCGCCTCCTACGCTGGGGCACCATGGCCCGCCAGCGCACCCCCGACGGACCCCCGCCGCCCCCGGCGGTCCAGAAGCTCCGCATCCGCTACGCCAAGCGCGGCCGGCTGCGCTTCTCGTCGACCCGTGACTTCTCGCGCGCCCTCGAGCGGGCGCTGCGCCGCTCCGGCGTGCCGATGGCCTTCTCGGCGGGCTTCCACCCGCACCCGCTCATCTCCTACGCCAACGCGGCGCCGACCGGCACCGCGAGCGAGGCCGAGTACTTCGAGATCCGCGTCACCGAGCGGGTCGACCCCGAGGCCGTCCGGGCCGCGCTCGACGAGGCCCTGCCCGTCGACCTCGACGTCCTCGAGGTCGTCGAGGCCGGGCCCGGTGCGCTCGCCGACCGGCTCGAGGCGAGCGAGTGGGACCTGCGCCTGCGGGGCAGCACGCCCGAGGAGCTGGAGCCCGTCGTCGCGGCGTACCTCGCCGCCGAGCGGGCCGAGACCACCCGCACCTTCAAGTCCGGCCCGCGCACGTTCGACACGCGCGAGGCGGTCCTGGACCTGCATGTCGCCGGGTCCGACGAGGAGGGGTGTGCGATACTGCGGATGGTCGTACGGCACACCACACCGTCCGTACGCCCCGATGACATCCTGACCGCACTCCACGCGGTGACGGGGTTCGCACCACCGGTTCCACCACTGGTGACCCGGCTGGCGCAGGGCCCGCTCCGTGAGGACCGTGCCGGGGTGGCCGACCCGTTGGCCGCCGACCGGGAGGCCGTCGGCCCCGAGAGGTGACGCGCCCCCCGCGCGAGCCGACCGAGGCAGCAGCTGACTTCCGTGCGGGCCGCTCGGCCCACACGATCCGATCGTGCACCGCACGGCCGGCGAGGAGCCGCCCCAGGGCGTCCCCGGTGTGGTCGACGGCCCGCGGGTGACGAAAGGGGCCGTCATGGCTTCCGAGAACGACCCGACCACCACCGACGCCGACGCGACGCCCGTCGAGGCCACGACCGGCGACGAGGCCGCCCAGGCGCCCGCGCCGAAGAAGCGCGCCGCGCGCAAGCGGGCCACGAAGAAGGCCGCCGCCCCGGAGCCGGCGCCCGCCGTCGAGGCGACGGACGCCACCCCCGCCGCGGACGCCCCGGCCGACGCCCCCGCGGCCGCCGAGGACGAGAAGCCGGCCAAGCCCAAGCGCAGGGCCGCCGCCCGCAAGAAGACCTCGAAGAAGGCCGCGGCTGCCGAGACCCTCGACCTCGTCGTCGAGCCGGTCGCCGAGCCCCTGCCCGAGCTCGTCCCCGTCGAGGAGCCCGAGGAGGAGGTCGCGACCGCCGAGCCGACGGACGAGGAGCCCGCCGCCGACGAGCCCGCGCAGGCCGGACCGGCCTTCGGCCTGGTGTTCCAGGCCCCCGAGGTCACCGTCGCGCCGCGCCGCCGCCGGGCCACCTCGCCCGCGCAGGCCCCGGCCGAGGCGCCCGCCGAGCGCGCGGAGCAGCCGGCCGAGGCGGCTCCCGCCGCCGAGCAGGCCCCCGACGAGACCACCACCGAGCGTCCCGGCTCCGCCGACGCCACCGACGAGGGCGAGGGCGGCTCCCGCGGCCGCCGTCGTCGCGGTGGGCGCGGCCGCCGCGCCCGCGGCAAGGGCGAGGACGAGCAGGCGCCCGCCGCCGAGAAGGACACCGAGACCCCCGCCGCCGACGACGACGCCCCGGCCCGTGGTGGCCGCGGGGGTCGCCAGGCCGCCGACGACACCGACGCCGAGGGCGAGGGCGACTCCTCCTCGAGCCGCCGCCGTCGCCGCCGCCGTCGCGGGGGAGCGGGCGGCGAGGGCGACGACCCGCCCGGCACCGTCACCAAGGTCCGCGAGCCGCGCGCCGAGCGCGACGAGCCGACGGCCGTCAAGGGCTCGACCCGCCTCGAGGCCAAGAAGCAGCGCCGCCGCGAGGGCCGCGAGGCCGGCCGCCGCCGCACGATCATCACCGAGGCCGAGTTCCTCGCCCGCCGCGAGAGCGTCGAGCGGACGATGGTCGTCCGCGGCCGCGAGGGCCGCACCCAGATCGGCGTCCTCGAGGACGGCGTGCTCGTCGAGCACTACGTCTCCCGCGAGACCACCGCGTCGATGGCCGGCAACGTCTACCTCGGCCGCGTCCAGAACGTCCTGCCCTCGATGGAGGCCGCCTTCGTCGACATCGGCAAGGGCCGCAACGCCGTCCTCTACGCCGGTGAGGTCAACTGGGACGCCGCCGGGCTCGAGGTCAACCAGGCCAAGCGCATCGAGAACGCCCTCTCCTCCGGCGACACCGTCCTCGTCCAGGTGACCAAGGACCCGATCGGCCACAAGGGCGCGCGCCTCACCTCGCAGATCAGCCTGCCCGGCCGCTACGTCGTCTACGTGCCCGAGGGCTCGATGACCGGCATCTCGCGCAAGCTCCCCGACACCGAGCGCGCCCGCCTCAAGGCGATCCTCAAGGAGGTCGTGCCGGACGGCGCCGGCGTCATCGTCCGCACCGCCGCCGAGGGCGCGTCCGAGGCCGACCTCAAGGCCGACGTCGAGCGCCTCATGAAGCAGTGGGAGCGCATCGAGAAGAAGGCCGCGTCCGCCAAGGCGAAGAAGTCCGGTAGCGGGGGAGCGCCCGCGCTGCTGCACGGCGAGCCCGACCTCACCATCCGCGTCATCCGCGACGTCTTCACCGAGGACTTCACCTCGCTCGTCGTCTCCGGCGAGAAGGCCTGGGGCGAGGTCAGCGAGTACGTCGAGGACGTCGCCCCCGACCTGGCCGCGCGCGTCTCGCGGTGGACCTCCGACGACGACGTCTTCGCGGCCCACCGCATCGACGAGCAGATCGCCAAGGCGATGGACCGCAAGGTCTGGCTGCCCTCGGGCGGCTCGCTCGTCATCGACCGCACCGAGGCGATGACCGTCGTCGACGTCAACACCGGCAAGTTCGTCGGCTCCGGGGGCAACCTCGAGGAGACGGTGACGAAGAACAACCTCGAGGCCGCCGAGGAGATCGTCCGCCAGCTCCGGCTGCGCGACATCGGCGGCATCATCGTCATCGACTTCATCGACATGGTGCTGGAGTCCAACCGCGACCTCGTCGTCCGGCGCCTCCTCGAGTGCCTCGGCCGCGACCGCACCAAGCACCAGGTCGCCGAGGTCACCTCGCTCGGCCTGGTCCAGATGACCCGCAAGCGCGTCGGCTCCGGCCTCATCGAGGTCTTCTCCGAGCAGTGCGAGCACTGCAGCGGGCGCGGCATCGTCGTCCACACCGAGCCGGTCGACCGCTCCGGCGGCGGGAACGGCGGGGGCAACGGCTCCGGCGGCGACTCCGGCCGCTCCTCGGGCCGCGGTCGCCGCGGCGGCAACGGCTCCTCGTCCGGCGGCTCCTCGCAGCCGGCCAAGGAGGCACCCGCGCCCGAGCCCGCGCGCCCGGCCGGTGGCCCGACCGCCGCGCAGATCGCCGCGGCCGCCCACGCCGCCGCGCTCAAGCACACCGACCCGGCCGACGTCGCCGCGGAGATCGCCGCCGAGGTGGCGGCCGTCACCGCTCCCGACGCCGACCCGCAGCCGGTGACCGAGCAGCCCGCCGAGCCCGCCCCGGTGGCCGAGGCGCCCGCGCCCGCCGCCGAGCCGACTCCCGCGCCCGCCGCCGAGCCGACCCCGGCGCCCGTCGCCGAGGCACCGGCCGCCGCGCCGCCGCCGCGGACCCGCCGCAAGCGCGGGCGCGTCGTCGCCCCGGCCGGCCCCCCGCCCGCGGCGGTCGAGGCGGCAGCCGACGGCGACGCCTGACCGAGCACGGCAGGCACGACCCGGACCGTGGCGGGGGGGGCGCCCCGCGGTGGGGGGGGGGCCCCCCCCCCCGGGGTGGGGGGGGTGGGGGCTTGCCGGAGCCCCGCCCGGCGGGGGGGCCCGCCCCGGTCGTGGCGGCCCCGCCCGCCGCGCCGGTAGTCTGGTGAGTCGGTGCGCCCACCGCGTCGGTGTCCCGTGTCGTCCACGGGGTCGCTACCGGCCGGTCACACAGCGAGCGCGCCCGAACAGGAAGTGAGTACGTACCGTGTACGCGATTGTGCGCGCAGGTGGTCGCCAGGAGAAGGTCTCCGTGGGCGACACCCTGCTCATCGACAAGCAGACCGGCGTCGCCGGCGACAAGATCCAGCTGCAGCCGCTGCTCCTCGTCGACGGTGGGACCGTCACGAGCGACGCCGCGAAGCTCGCCAAGGTCACCGTGACGGCCGAGGTCGTGAAGGCCGCCAAGGGCCCGAAGATCACGATCCTCAAGTACAAGAACAAGACCGGCTACCGGAAGCGCCAGGGCCACCGCCAGCCGCTCACCCAGGTCAAGATCACCGCGATCGACGCCTGAGCACCTCGCTCGGACCTCACGGACAGGAACCACAGACATGGCACACAAGAAGGGTGCGTCCTCGACCCGCAACGGTCGTGACTCCAACCCCCAGTACCTCGGCGTCAAGCGCTACGGCGGCCAGGTCGTCAAGGCCGGCGAGATCATCGTCCGCCAGCGCGGCACCCACTTCCACCCCGGCGACGGCGTCGGCCGTGGCGGCGACGACACGCTGTTCGCGCTCGTCCCGGGTGCGGTGACCTTCGGCACCAAGCGCGGCCGCAAGACCGTCAACATCACGCCGGTGGAGACCGTCGCGGTGTGACGCCTCGCCGGGCCCCCGGGCCCGGCACCACGCACCACCCGAGGGGCGGGCCGCGATCGGCCCGCCCCTCGTCGCATCCCACAGTCAGGAGCCCCACCGCGATGGCGACCTTCGTCGACCGCGTCGTCCTCCACGTCTCCGCCGGCAACGGCGGGCACGGGGTGGCATCCGTCAAGCGCGAGAAGTTCAAGCCGCTCGGCGGTCCCGACGGCGGCAACGGCGGCCGGGGCGGCTCCGTGGTCATCGCGGTCGACCCGCAGGCCACGACGCTCCTCGACTACCACCACACGCCGCACCGCCGGGCCGAGAACGGCAAGCCGGGGGCCGGTGACGAGCGCAACGGCGCCGACGGCTCCGACCTCGTCCTCGCGGTCCCCGAGGGCACCGTCGTCAAGGGCGCGGACGGTGAGGTGCTCGCCGACCTCGTCGGCTTCGACGCCACCTACGTCGTCGCCCGTGGCGGCCGCGGGGGCCTGGGCAACAAGGCCCTGGCCAGCGCCCGCCGCAAGGCGCCCGGCTTCGCGCTGCTCGGTGAGCCGGGAGAGGCCCTCGACGTCGTGCTCGAGCTGAAGTCGCTCGCCGACGTCGCGCTCATCGGCTTCCCGAGCGCCGGCAAGTCCTCGCTCGTCTCCGTCGTCTCGGCCGCGCGGCCCAAGATCGCCGACTACCCGTTCACGACGCTCGTGCCGAACCTCGGTGTCGTGACGGCCGGTTCGGAGCGCTACACGATCGCCGACGTCCCCGGGCTCATCCCCGGCGCGAGCGAGGGCAAGGGCCTGGGCCTGGAGTTCCTCCGCCACGTCGAGCGCTGCTCGGTGCTCGTCCACGTCGTCGACTGCGCGACCCTCGAACCGGGCCGCGACCCGATGACCGACCTCGACGTCATCGAGGCCGAGCTCGCCGCCTACGTCTCCGACGACAGCCTCGGCGGCCGCCCGCTGTCCGAGCGCACGCGCATCGTCGTGCTCAACAAGGCCGACGTGCCCGAGGCCCGCGACCTCGCCGAGATGGTCAAGCCGATGCTCGAGGAGCGCGGCCTCGAGGTGTTCGTCGTGTCCGCCGTCGCCCACACCGGCCTGAGGGAGCTGACCTTCGCCCTTGCACGCCACGTCGCGCAGGCCCGCGCCGAGCTCGAGGCATCCGTCGTCGAGCGGCCCCGCGTCGTCATCCGCCCGAAGGCCGTCGACGACAGCGGCTTCCACGTGCGCCGCGAGGACACGCCGGAGGGCGAGGTGTTCCGCGTCCTCGGCGACCGCCCGACGCGCTGGGTGCGCCAGACCGACTTCTCCAACGACGAGGCCGTCGGCTACCTCGCCGACCGGCTGAGCCGGCTCGGGGTCGAGGAGGCGCTGCTCAAGGCGGGTGCCGTCTCGGGCTCGACCGTGCTCATCGGCCCGCTCGAGGACGCGGTCGTCTTCGACTGGGAGCCCACGATGGCGAGCGGCGCCGAGCTGCTGGCCGGGCCGCGCGGCACCGACGTGCGCTTCGAGGACTCCGGGCGCAAGACCCGCGCCGAGAAGCGCGACGAGTTCCACGGCCGCAAGGACGCGCAGACCGCCGCCCGCGACGAGCTCGCCGCCGAGCGCCGCGCCGGCCACTGGGCCACGGCCCGGGACGAGGACTGACGCCCGTGCCCGCCACCGCTGCCGCCGCCCTGCGCCGTGCCGTGGGGGCGGGCCGCCGCCTCGTCGTCAAGGTCGGCTCGTCGTCCCTGACGAGCGCCGACGGTGGCCGCCTCGACCTCGAGGCGCTCGGGGCGCTCGTCGACGTGCTCGCGGGGCGGCGCGCGGCCGGCCTGCAGGTCGTCCTCGTCTCGTCCGGCGCCATCGCCGCCGGCATCGGCCCGCTGGGCCTGGACCGCCGCCCCACCGACCTCGCGACCCAGCAGGCGGCCGCGTCGGTCGGCCAGGGGGCGCTCGTCGCCGCCTACCAGGCCGCCTTCTCGCGCCACGGGCTCACCGTGGGGCAGGTCCTCCTCACCGCCGACGACACGACCCGCCGCAGCCACTACACGAACGCCCGGCGCACCCTCGAGCGGCTGCTCGAGCTCGGCATCGTCCCGATCGTCAACGAGAACGACACGGTGGCCACGCAGGAGATCCGCTTCGGAGACAACGACCGCCTCGCCGCGGTCGTCGCCGACCTCGTGGGCGCCGACGGGCTCGTGCTCCTCACCGACGTCGACAGCCTCTACGACGGCCCGCCGTCGAAGGGCGGCTCGCAGCGGGTCCCGCTCGTCGCGACGGACGCCGACCTCGAGGCCGTGACGATCGGCGGCACCGGCTCGGCGGTCGGCAGCGGCGGGATGGTGACCAAGGTCGAGGCCGCGGGCATCGCCGGCGCCGCGGGCATCCCGACCCTCCTGACGCGCCTCGCCGACGTCGCCGCCGGCCTCGAGGGCGCCGACGTGGGCACCGTCTTCGCACCGGCCGCCGCGACGCGGGCCTCGCGCAAGCGCTGGCTGGCCCACGCCACCTCGGCCAAGGGGCGGCTGGTCATCGACGACGGCGCCGTCACCGCGGTGACCGAGCGGCGCACCTCGCTCCTGCCGGCCGGCGTCACCGAGGTCGTTGGCTCGTTCGCCGCGGGCGACCCGGTCGACGTCTGCGCCACCGACGGCCGCGTCATCGCCCGCGGGCTCGTCACCTACGCCTCGACCGAGCTGCCGCGGCTGCTCGGCCGCTCGACGCGCGACCTCGCCCGCGAGCTCGGGCCGGGCTACGAGCGCGAGGTCGTCCACCGCGACGACCTCGTCGTCCTCTGACCCCACGAGTCACACGCGTATCGGGTCACCCGATACGACCGCGCTGTACCCCGGAATCGTTCCGGGGTGAAGCGCAGCTGTATCGGGTCACCCGATACGCGTGAGGTCCGGAGGCGCGCGTCAGCGGATGCGCTCGACCTCGAACTGCATCCGCGGGTGGGCGATCTCCTCCTGGCTCTGGACGAGCTGGAGCTCGCGCCGGCCGGAGTCGAGCGTGCGCTGGAGCAGGTCGAACACCGACGACACGGTGCGCCCGAGCGCGACGCCGGCGTCGCCGGTGTCGAGCAGGTGTGCCGTGAACAGCGCGGCCGTCACGTCACCCGACCCGTTGGCCTTGAGCGGCAGGTGCGGGGTGCGGACGATCCACGCGCCGTCGTCGTGCACCGCGAGCATCTCGATGGTGTGCTCGGGGCGGTCGGGCCGCAGCACCGACGTGACGAGCACGGTCGAGGGGCCCATCGCCCGCGCGGCCTCGACGGAGGCCAGCGTGGAGTCGAGGTCGCCCGGCTCGGTCTCGGTGAGGAAGCCGAGCTCGAACTGGTTCGGGGTGATGAGGTCGGCCTGCGGGACGACCTTCTCGCGCAGCAGGACCGGGATGGCCGGGTGCACGAAGCAGCCCGACTTCGCGTTGCCCATGACCGGGTCGCAGGCGTAGATCGCCGACGGGTTCGCGGCCTTGGTGCGCGCGACCGCGTCGAGGATGACCTCGCCGATCTGCTCACCGCCCTGGTAGCCCGACAGCACCGCGTCGACCTCGCCGAGGGCCTCGCGCTCCTCGATGCCGGTGACGACCTCGCGGACGTCCTCCGGCGGCATGAGCGGGCCGCGCCACGCGCCGTAGCCGGTGTGGTTCGAGAAGTGCACCGTGTGGACGGGCCACACCTCGACCCCGAGCCGCTGCAGGGGGAACACCGCCGCGGAGTTGCCGACGTGGCCGTACGCGACGGAGGACTGGATGGACAGGATCGTCGTCACGCCCTCCATCCTGTCACCGTCCCGCCCGCCGGAAGTGCCGCGACCCCCGTCGGGGGACGGGCCTACCCTTGGCGCATGTCCGACCGCACCGCCACCGGGGCCGACCAGGGGCCCAGCGCCGCCGACGTCGAGCAGGTCCGCGTCCTCGCCGAGGCCGCCCGCACCGCCTCCCGCCGCCTCGCCCTGCTCTCGCGCGCCGAGAAGGACGCCGCCCTCCACGTGCTCGCCGACGCCCTCGACGCCGCCACCGACGAGGTCGTCGCCGCCAACGAGCGCGACCTCGCCCGCGGGCGCGAGCAGGGGATGCCCGAGAGCCTCCAGGACCGGCTGCGCCTGGACCCCCCGCGCGTCGCGGCCGTCGCCCAGGCGCTGCGCGACATCGCCGCCCTGCCCGACCCGGTCGGCGAGGTCGTGCGCGGCTCCACGCTGGCCAACGGGCTGCAGATCCGCCAGGTCCGGGTCCCCATGGGCGTCGTGGGGATGATCTACGAGGCCCGGCCCAACGTCACCGTCGACGCCGCCGGCCTCGGCCTCAAGTCCGGCAACGCGGTGATCCTGCGCGGCGGCAGCGCCGCGGCCGAGACCAACCGGGCCACCGTCGCCGTCCTGCGAGCCGCGCTCGAGCGCCAGGGCCTGCCCGCCGACGCGGTCGCCCTGCTCGACGGCGGCCACTCGGTCGTCACCGCGCTGATGACGGCCCGCGGCCTCGTCGACCTGCTGATCCCGCGCGGCGGCGCCGACCTCATCCAGGCCGTCGTCACCGGCTCGACCGTCCCCGTCATCGAGACCGGCATCGGCAACTGCCACGTCTACGTCGACGCCGCCGCCGACCTCGACAAGGCCCTCGCCATCGCGGTCAACGCCAAGACCCACCGCCCGAGCGTCTGCAACGCGGCCGAGTCGCTGCTGGTCCACCGCGCCGTCGCCGACGCGTTCCTGCCCAAGGCGCTCGCGGCCCTCGCGGCCGAGGGGGTCGTGCTGCACACCGACGAGCGCGCCTCGGCCGGTGCGCGGGCGGCCGGGGTGGCCCACGACGCGGCCACCGACGAGCACTTCGCCACCGAGTTCCACGGCCTCGAGATGTCCGTCGGCGTCGTCGACGACCTCGACGCCGCGCTGACGCACATCCGCCGGTTCGGCTCCGGCCACACCGAGGCCATCGTCACCGAGGACCGCGGGGCCGCCCGCCGCTTCACCGCCGAGGTCGACGCCGCCGCGGTCATGGTCAACGCGAGCACCCGCTTCACCGACGGCGGCGAGTTCGGGTTCGGCGCCGAGATCGGCATCTCGACGCAGAAGCTGCACGCCCGCGGCCCGATGGCCCTGCCCGAGCTGACGTCCACCAAGTGGGTCGTCGAGGGGGACGGTCAGGTCCGCGTCTGACCCGAGGCCGCCGGGCGGGGGAGCGGGCGCTCCTCGTCGCCGCGCGCGGCGTCCTGCTCGAGGCTGTCGTGCGCGACGAAGTACGCCGGCCGCGCCTGGAGGGCGGAGTAGGTCCGCCCCACGTACTCGCCGAGGATGCCGAGCGCGAGCAGCTGGACGGCGCCGACCGCCGCGACGATGACGACGGTCGAGGTCCAGCCGGGCAGGGTGTTGCCGAGCAGCATCGCGACGAGCGCGTAGACGAGGACGACGAGCGCGGCGAGGCCGCCGAGCAGCCCGAGCCACGTCGCGAAGCGCAGCGGGGCGATGGAGAAGCCGGTGACGGCGTCGACCGAGAGCCGGATCATCTTGGTCAGCGGGTACTTCGACTCGCCCGCGGCGCGCGGCGCGCGCCGGTAGCCCACCGACGCGCTCGGGAAGCCGAGCGCCGGCACGACGAGGCGCAGCACGCGGTTGCTCTCGGGCAGGGCGTTGACCGCCTCGACGGTGGCCCGGGACATCAGCCGGAAGTCGCCGGCGTCGACCCGGGCGTCGACGTCGGACAGGGCCCGGATGGAGCGGTAGAAGGCGCGGGCGGTCAGGCGCTTGAAGGCGGTGTCGCTCGAGCGGTCCTCGCGCACGCCGTAGACGACGTCGACGCCCTCGGCACGGGCCACCCGGAGCATCTCGCCGATCGTCTCGGGCGGGTCCTGGAGGTCGGCGTCGATCGTCACGACGTAGTCGCCGCGGGCCAGCGACAGCCCGGCGGAGATGGCGGCCTGGTGCCCCGAGTTGGCCCGCAGGCGCACGACCCGCAGCTGCGGCCACTCCCGGCGCAGGCGCTGGAGGAGGACGGGCGTGGCGTCGGTGGAGCCGTCGTCGACGCAGAGGACCTCGTAGGGGACGCCCCAGGACTCGGCGAGGGGACGCAGCCGCTCGACGAACAGCGGCAGCACCTCCTGCTCGTCGTACATCGGCACGACGACCGTGAGGACGGGGGAGAGCGGCATGTCACTCAGGGTAGAGGCCGAGCCCGTGCGGGGCCTGTGCTCCGCCGTGATCCGCCTGTGCGTCCGCGCGGAAGGCGAAGGGCCCCCGAGTATGAGATTCGGGGGCCCTGCGCCGGCGGCCGTGCCGCCGGTCGGACTCGAGCCGGTCAGTCCCCACGGCGAACCGCACAGAGGTGCCACGCGACGGTGGCGCCGTCCCCGAGGGGACGGTCTTCGACTCCGGGCCGTCGGCCGCAGCACCCGCGCCGTCGCGCGCGGCATCCGTCCCCCGAGAGGTCCGGATGTTCCGGACCGGGCGGACCCGGACCGGGAACGGCGTGCCGTTATCCGATCGACCCACCCCCGGGACGACCTCGGACCGATGGCCTTGCCGGACCTCGGCCGCCGAAGGGGCGTGCGACTGTTCTAGTCCCCGGACGGGTGGGTGTGCAACCGCTTCGCCGGCCTTTCCGTCGGCGTCCCACCCCGCGGCCCCGTCGTCCACAGGCGGCGGTGCGGGGAGCGCCGCTCGTGCACACCCCTGTGGACGAAATCCGTGGACAACGGGGACGGTACGCTGTCCCCCATGTCGAGCACCGCGTTCCTGATCGCCGCCGAGGAAGCCCACCGTGAGCTCCCCATCCCGCCGTGGATGATCGGGATCATCGCGCTGCTCACCTTCGCCTTCCTCCTCGGGGTCACCTGGTCCTTCCGCGGGACGCACAACAAGTACGCCTGCCCCGAGTACGGCGACGGCACCCCCGCCGGCAGCCGCACGGCCACCGGCGACGCCGGCGCGCACGAGGACACGCACTGGCCCGAGCACCCGGGGCACCACTGAGCGACCGCCCGGTGCGCCTCGGGGTGATGGGCGGGACGTTCGATCCCGTCCACCACGGCCACCTCGTCGCCGCCTCCGAGGTCCAGACGCTCCTCGGCCTCGACGAGGTCGTCTTCGTCCCCACCGGCCAGCCTTGGCAGAAGGACGCGCGGGAGGTCTCGCCCGCCGAGCACCGCTACCTCATGACCGTCGTGGCGACCGCGTCGAACCCCGGCTTCACCGTCTCCCGCGTCGACATCGACCGCGAGGGACCCACCTACACCGTCGACACCCTCCGTGACCTACGGGCCCAGCGCCCCGACGCCGAGCTGTTCTTCATCACCGGCGCCGACGCCCTGGCCCAGATCCTGTCGTGGAAGGACGCGGACGAGCTCTTCGAGCTCGCCCACTTCGTCGGCGTCACGCGCCCCGGGTACGTCCTCAGCGAGCTGGGGCTGCCGGGGGAGCGCGTCACCCTCCAGGAGGTGCCCGCCATGGCCATCTCCTCCACCGACTGCCGGGACCGGGTCCGGGCCGGCCAGCCGGTCTGGTACCTCGTCCCCGACGGCGTCGTCCAGTACATCAGCAAGTACCACCTCTACCGAGGAGCACCGTGACCGCGTCCGACCGTTCGCTCGAGCTCGCGAAGGCGGCCGCCACCGCGGCCTCCGACAAGCTCGCGACCACCATCTCCGGCATCGACGTCTCCGAGCAGCTCGCGCTGACCGACGTCTTCGTCATCGTCTCCGCCGAGTCCGAGCGGCAGGTCGGCTCGATCGTCGACGAGGTCGAGGACGTCCTGCGCGAGCGTGGCGTCAAGCCGATCCGCCGCGAGGGCCAGCGCGAGGGCCGCTGGGTCCTCATCGACTTCGGCGACATCGTCGTCCACGTCCAGCACGACGAGGAGCGCGAGTTCTACGAGCTCGAGCGCCTCTGGCGCGACTGCCCCGCCCTCGACCTCGGTGTCGTCGGCACCGAGCAGGGCGGCCGGTGAGCCCGGACGGGCTCGGCCCGCGCCGGCTCGTCGTGCTGCGGCACGGTGAGACGACCCACAACGCCGCCGGCATCTGGCAGGGGCAGCTCGACAGCCCCCTCTCGGAGCTCGGCGAGCAGCAGGCGGCCGCCGTGGGCCCGGCCCTCGCGCCGCTGCGTCCCTCGCGCGTCGTCACCTCCGACCTCCAGCGCGCCCGGCGCACCGGCGAGAGCGTCGCGCGCGCGTGCGGCGTCCCGCTCGTCGAGGACGCCCGCTTCCGCGAGATCCACGCCGGCGCGTGGCAGGGGCTGACCAACGCCCAGGTCACCGAGCGCTGGCCGGAGGAGCGCGCCGCCGTCCTGCGCGGCGAGGACGTCCCCCGCGGCGGCGACGGCGAGTCGATGGCCGACGTCGTCGCGCGCGTCGGCGAGGGCCTGCAGGCGCTCGTCGGCTCGATGGCGGCGGGGGAGTGCGTCGTCGTCTCGACCCACGGCGCCGCCGGCCGGGCGGCCGTCGCGTGGCTGCTCGGGCTCGAGCAGGAGCTCGCCTGGCGGGTGCTCGGCTCGCTCGGCAACTGCCACTGGGCCGAGCTCGTCGAGGGCCGCCGGGGGTGGCGGCTGCAGGCCTGGAACGCCTCCTCCGGGGCGCCGTCGCGGCCCGGGACCTCGCCCCCGTGAGGCCGATTTGGGAGTGGGGCACCGCGTCTGTAAACTTCACGACGCCCCCTCGGGGGAACACCCACTCGGGGCTGTAGCGCAGTTGGTAGCGCACCTCCATGGCATGGAGGGGGTCAGGGGTTCGAATCCCCTCAGCTCCACCGCACGACGTAGGGCCCGGCACGCTTTTCCGCCGGGCCCTTTGTCGTGCGATCGAACGGAGTGATTCGAGGAGGAGCGAGCGACGGGGTCCCCTCAGCTCCACCAGTGGAACCAGGAACGGGCCGGCGACATGCCGGCCCGTTCCTGCGTCTCCGGCCGGGTTCATCCGCCGGACGCGGAGCGTTCCCCGGAGCGGAACGCGCTTGTCTTGACACGTTCAGGAAAAGTCGGCAGGGTG
The DNA here is from genome assembly GCF_018729305.1 of Phycicoccus mangrovi. Taxonomy (NCBI): domain Bacteria; kingdom Bacillati; phylum Actinomycetota; class Actinomycetes; order Micrococcales; family Intrasporangiaceae; genus Phycicoccus; species Phycicoccus mangrovi. Next base: position 37,159 of record NZ_JAHHWP010000026.1, read on the forward strand.
GCACGCATGGCAGCCGACGTGGACCTCCCCGGGATGCTCCGCGACGCCGGCCTGCGGGTCACCCGGCCGCGGCTCGAGGTCCTCGCCGCCGTGCACGCCCACCCGCACGCCGACACCGGCACCATCCTGCGGGCCGTGCGCGAGCCGCTGCCCGCCGTGTCGCACCAGGCCGTCTACGACTCGCTTCACGCGCTGACCCAGGCCCGGCTCGTGCGCGCCTTCCAGCCCGCCGGCTCGGTCGCCCGCTACGAGGCGCGGGTCGGCGACAACCACCACCACGTCGTGTGTCGCACCTGCGGCACCGTCGCCGACGTCGACTGCGCCGTCGGCGAGGCCCCGTGCCTCACCGCCGCCGACGACCACGGCTTCGCGATCGACGAGGCCGAGGTCGTCTACTGGGGCACCTGCCCCGAGTGCGCCGCGGCCCGGCCCGCCTGACCCCCGACCACCCGACCCGCACCAGCACCACCCACCGAAACAGGAGATGGACTGACGTGACCGACCAGCAGCAGGGCGTGACCGCGCAGGGCAGCGAGAGCGAGAACCCGGCGATCGACGCGCCCACCCCCAAGAAGGGCGCCCCCCGCACCAACCAGGACTGGTGGCCCAACCTGCTCGACCTCTCGGTCCTGCACACCAACAGCCCGAAGGGCAACCCGCTCGGCGCCGACTTCGACTACGCGCAGGCCTTCGCCGGTCTCGACGTCGACGCGCTCAAGGCCGACCTCGTCCAGGTCATGCGCACCTCGCAGGACTGGTGGCCGGCCGACTACGGGCACTACGGCCCGCTCTTCATCCGGATGAGCTGGCACGCCGCCGGCACCTACCGGGTCGAGGACGGCCGCGGTGGTGGCGGGCGCGGCCAGCAGCGCTTCGCGCCGCTGAACTCCTGGCCGGACAACGCCAACCTCGACAAGGCCCGCCGCCTGCTGTGGCCGGTCAAGCAGAAGTACGGCCAGGCCGTCTCCTGGGCCGACCTGCTCGTCCTCGCCGGCAACGTCGCGCTCGAGGACATGGGCTTCGAGACCTTCGGCTTCGCCTTCGGCCGCACCGACGTCTGGGAGCCCGAGGAGGTCAACTGGGGCACCGAGGACACCTGGCTCGGCGACGAGCGCTACAGCGGCGACCGCGAGCTCTCCAACCCCCTCGGCGCGGTCCAGATGGGCCTCATCTACGTCAACCCGGAGGGCCCCAACGGCGAGCCCGACCCGGTCAAGGCGGCCCGCGACATCCGCGAGACGTTCAAGCGGATGGCGATGAACGACGAGGAGACCGTCGCGCTCATCGCCGGCGGCCACACCTTCGGCAAGACCCACGGCGCGGGCGACCCCGACCTCGTCGGTACGGAGCCCAACGGCTGCCCCGTGCACGCGATGGGCCTGGGCTGGAAGAGCGAGTACGGCTCCGGCAAGGGCATGGACGCCATCACCTCGGGCCTCGAGGTCACGTGGACCCAGAAGCCGACGGAGTGGTCGAACCTGTACTTCGACAACCTCTTCGGCTACGAGTGGGAGCTCGTCAAGAGCCCGGCCGGTGCGTGGCAGTGGGAGGCCAAGGACGCCGACAACTCGGTCCCGGACCCCGACGGCACGCCCGCGCGGCGCAAGCCGACGATGCTCACGACCGACCTGTCGCTGCGCTTCGACCCGGAGTACGAGAAGATCTCGCGGCGCTTCCACGAGAACTTCGAGGAGTTCCGCCTCGCCTTCGCCAAGGCCTGGTACAAGCTGCTCCACCGCGACATGGGTCCGGTCGACCGCTTCCTCGGCCCGTGGGTGCCCGAGGCCCAGCCGTGGCAGGACCCGGTGCCCGCCGCGACCGGCGAGGCGCTGACCGACGGTGACGTCGCCGAGCTCAAGGACGCCCTGCTCGCCTCCGGCCTCACCGTGCAGCAGCTGGTCAAGACGGCGTGGGCCTCCGCGGCCTCGTTCCGCAAGACCGACATGCGCGGCGGCGCCAACGGTGCCCGCATCGCCCTCGAGCCGGCGCGCTCGTGGGAGGTCAACGAGCCGGCCGAGCTCGCCTCGGTGCTCGAGGTCCTCGGTCGCGTCAAGAGCGACTTCGACGGCAAGGGCGGGCGCACCGTCTCGCTCGCCGACCTCATCGTGCTCGGCGGCTCCGCCGGCATCGAGAAGGCGGCGCGCGACGCGGGCCGCGAGCTCACCGTGCCGTTCACGCCGGGCCGCACCGACGCGACGCAGGAGATGACCGACGTCGAGTCGTACTCCTACCTCGAGCCGCGTGCCGACGGCTTCCGCGGCTACCTGCGCCACGAGGAGAAGATCGCGCCGGAGGGGCTGCTGCTCGACCGCGCGAACGTCCTCGGGCTCTCGGCGCCGCAGATGGTCGCGCTCGTCGGTGGCCTGCGCGCCATCGGGGCGACGTACGGCAACACCTCGGTGGGCGTGCTGACCCGGCGTCCCGGGCAGCTGACCAACGACGTCCTCGCGTCCGTCCTCGAGCCGGGTGTCACGTGGAGCACCTCGCGCGACACCGCGAACGTCTACGACAGCAGCGACGGCCGCCAGGCGACCGCGGTCGAGCTCGTGCTCGGCTCGCACCCGCAGCTGCGGGCCATCGCCGAGGTCTACGGCAGCGCCGACGGCGAGCAGCGCTTCGTCGACGACTTCGTCGGCGCGTGGGTCCAGGTCATGGAGAACGACCGCTTCGACCTGCACCGCTGACCTGCACCGCTGACCCCCCACGGGGTCCTGCACGAACGCCGCGGCCAGGTCCTCCTGCACGGAGGGCCGGGCCGCGGTCGTGCGTGGTGCGGAGGTCGGTCAGCCCGGCCAGACTCCGCTCGTGCCGCGCCGGTGGCTGCCGAGCAGGTGGGTGTCGACGATGCCGACGGCCTCCATGAGCGCGTACATCGTCGTCGGGCCGACGAAGGTGAACCCCTTGCGCTTCAGCGCCTTCGAGAGGGCGAGGGACTCCGGCGAGCTCGTGGGCACCTCGGCGGGGGTCTGCGGGCGGGGGGTGTCGGCCGGCCGGAACGACCAGACGAAGCGGGCGAGGTCGCCGTCGGGGTCGTCGCGCAGGTCGAGCGTCGCGCGCGCGTTCGTGATCGTCGCGAACACCTTGGCGCGGTTGCGGACGATGCCCGCGTCGGCCATCAGCCGGGCGACGTCGTCGTCGCCGTACCGGGCGACCGCCTCGGGGTCGAAGCCGTCGAACGCAGCCCGGAAGGCCGGCCGCTTGCGCAGGATGGTCGCCCACGACAGCCCCGACTGGAACGCCTCGAGCGAGAGGCGCTCGAAGAGCCCGCGCTCGTCGCGCACCGGCATGCCCCACTCGGTGTCGTAGTAGTGCTGCAGCAGCGGGTCGGTCGCGGCCCACACGGGGCGCGCGAGCCCGTCGTCGCCGACGACCGTGCCGGCGTCGCTCACGAGCGCCTCAGCGTGATGATCGGCACCTCCGGCGGCGCGAGCACCCGGACGGCCGGCCCCCACGCGCCGGCGCCGCGCGAGGTGATGACCCGCGTCCCGGCGACCGTCGCCTCGCCGTCGACCATCGGCTGCTGGAGCGGCACGAGGTAGCGGATCGGCCACAGCTGCCCGCCGTGGGTGTGCCCGGACAGCTGGAGGTCGACCCCGCGGCCCTCGACGGCGAACGCCTGCCGCGGCTGGTGCGCCGCGTAGAGGGTGAAGCCGGCGGCGTCGACCCCCGAGAGGGCGGCGTCGGGGTCGGGTGTGAACGGCCCGGTGCCCGAGTAGTCGTGGACGCCGGCGAGGGTGATCGACGCCCCGTCGCGCTCGAGCGTCGTGTGCTCGTTGGCGAGGACGGTCAGGCCGAGACGCCGGAACTCGTCGACCCAGTTGGCGGTGTCGCGGTACATCTCGTGGTTGCCGGTCGTCACGTACACGCCGAGCGGGGCCTCGAGGTCGGCCAGCGGGGCGATCTCCTGGCGATAGCGCGCCGCGGTGCCGTCGACGAGGTCACCGGCGATGACGACGACGTCCGGCCGCTGGGCGTTGACGAGGTCGACGACCCGGCGGGTGAACCCGGCGCTGCGGACGGCGCCGGCGTGCAGGTCGGTGAGCAGCGCCACCTTCGCCCCGTCGAGCTGGGCGGGCAGCTCGGGGGAGGCGACCTCGAAGGCCGTGGCCGAGGGGCGTGAGGCCTCCCAGGCGCCGTAGCCGGTCAGGCCGACGGCGAGGGCGGCGACGAGCGGGGCGGCGACCCGGTTGAACCGGCGCCGCGCGTCGCGCCCGTGGTCGTGGCGCCACCGCAGCAGCCAGATGGCGCCGCTGACGAGGGCCACCGGCACGAGGCCGAGGAAGAGGTAGAGACACGTCGCGAGGAACGCGGCCCCGGTCCAGGCGACCGGCCGCATCGTCGCCGCGCTCCAGGCGCCGCCCCAGACGTCGAACTGCTCCAGTACCGCCGCGACGAGGGCCGCGAGCACGAGGGCGAGGAGCCACGGGACCCAGCGCCGGCCCCAGCGTGGGGCGATGGCCAGGCGGTGCCAGACGAAGGCGAGGAAGCCTCCGAGGACGACGATCGGGACGAGCGCCGCGAGGGCGCTCATGCGCCGTCCGGGGACGCCGGGGCGGGGGCGGCGAGGGCGGCGCGGACGTCACCGGCGAGGTCGGCCGGCTCGGTGTTCGGGGCGTAGCGCTTGACGACGGTGCCGTCCCGGGCGACGAGGAACTTCGTGAAGTTCCACTTGATCCGCCCGCCGAGCAGGCCCTTCTTCTCGGACTTCAGCCACTCGAAGAGCGGGTGCGCGTCGTCACCGTTGACGTCGACCTTGCCGAACATCGGGAAGGAGACGCCGTAGTTCATCTGGCAGAACTCGCCGATCTCGTCCGCGCTGCCGGGCTCCTGCGACCCGAACTGGTTGCACGGGAAGCCGAGCACGACGAAGCCCTCGTCCTTGAGCTCCTCGTAGAGGTTCTCGAGGCCGGCGTACTGGGGGGTGAATCCGCACTTGCTCGCGGTGTTGACGACGAGCACGACGTCGCCGGCGTACGTCGACAGGGGGCGCTCCTCGCCGGTGAGCGTGGTGGCGGTGAAGTCGGAGAGGGTGGTCATGCCGTTCATCGTCGCACGCGTCCCTGACCCCGATCCGGGGTGCACGGCAACCCTCGACGTCCGGTGCGCGGTGGGCGGGCCTAGCCTGAACGGGTGCCCTCGGACCCGATGCGACCGCCCCCGCTCGACGTCGACGTGCTGGTCGTCGGCGCCGGCATCTCCGGCATCGACGCCGCGTGCCGGCTGGCGACCGAGCGGCCCGAGCTGACCTGGGCGGTGCTCGAGGCGCGCGAGGCGACCGGGGGCACGTGGGACCTCTTCCGCTACCCCGGCATCCGGTCGGACTCGGACATGTACACGCTCGGCTTCCCGTTCCGGCCGTGGCGCGGTCGCAGCTCGATCGCGCCGGCGTCCGAGATCCTCGAGTACGTACGCGCGACGGCCGACGAGTACGGCGTGACCGAGCGGACGCACCTCGGGCAGCGGGTGACGCAACTGGCGTGGTCCTCGGACGAGGAGCGGTGGACGGTCACCGCGCGCCGGGCCGACGGGGAGGTGCTCGAGCACCGCGCGCGGTTCGTGCACCTGGCGACGGGCTACTACGCGTACGACTCCGGGCACGTCGTCGAGTTCCCGGGCCAGGACTCGTTCGGTGGGGAGGTCGTGCACCCGCAGCACTGGCCCGCGGGGATGCCGGTCGAGGGCCGGCGCTTCGTCGTCATCGGCAGCGGCGCGACGGCCATCACGCTCGTGCCGGCGCTCGTCGAGCAGGGCGCGGCGCACGTGACGATGCTCCAGCGCAGCCCGAGCTATATCGCCGCGCTGCCGGGCGCGGACCGGGTGGCCGATGTCGCGCGCCGCGTGCTGCCGGCGCGGGCGGCGCACCACCTCGTGCGGGGCAAGAACGTCGCGCTGTCGACGCTCAGCTACCAGGCGCTGCGGCGGTGGCCGACGGCCGGGCGGAAGGTCCTGCGCAAGCGGTTGCAGGATCGGCTGCCCGCCGGGTACGACGTCGACACGCACTTCTCGCCGCGTTACGACCCGTGGGACCAGCGCGTGTGCGTCGCGCCCGACGGGGACCTGCTCGACGTGCTGTCGGGGGAGCGGGCCGAGGTCGTCACCTCGACCGTCGACGCGTTCGTGCCGGAGGGCGTGCGGACCGGGGACGGCCGGGTGCTGCCGGCCGACGTCGTCGTCACCGCGACCGGGCTGCGGCTGGAGCTCGCCGGGGGAGCGGAGCTGTTCGTCGACGGGGAGGCCGTCGACGTGCCGTCGCGCCACGTCTACAAGGGCTGCATGCTCTCGGACGTGCCCAATCTCTTCCTGGCCGTGGGCTACACGAACGCCAGCTGGACGCTGCGTGCCGACCTCACCGCCCGATGGATGTGTCAGCTGCTCGCGCACCTCGCGGACCGGGGGCGGACGGTCGCGGTGCCGCGGTGGGACGGCTCCGGCGGGGAGGACCGGCCGCTGCTCGACCTGACCTCGGGATACGTGCGCCGCGGGGCGCACCTACTGCCGCGGCAGGGGTCGCGCCGTCCGTGGCGGGTCGTGCAGAGCTACGTGTACGACGTCGCGACGACCCGCTGGGGGCGCCTCGACGACGGGGTGCTCGAGACGCGCTGAGATCACGTCCCGTCGTCAGGCGGCGTCCGGGGCCGGGCGGGTGCGCGGCGTCCGGCGGGGGCGGCGGGCCGGCCGCTTGATCGGGCGGTCGGCGAGCTCGCGCAGGAGCACACGCAGGTGGTGGCGCTCGTCGTCCTCGAGGGCGATGAGCGCGGCGTCCAGGAGCTTCTCGACGTCCGGCTCGACGCGGGCCACCAGCCGTCGGCCCTCGTCGGTTGCGACGGTGCGGCGGGTGCGGAAGTCGCGCCATCCCGGCTCGCGACGCACGAGGCCGTGGGCGGTGAAGGTGGTGAGGAGGCGGCTGACGGCGGCCTCGGAGCGCCCGAGGTACTCGGCGAGGTTGACCCCGTCCGAGGGTTTGGCGACCACCCGGCGGAGGGCGTCGAAGCCCTCGGGGGTGAGGACCGGGGAGATCTCCTCGAGGAGCCGGGCGAGGTCGCGGTCGAGCTGGGCGCTCGCCTGGCGCAGCAGGGCCGGGAGGTGGAGCGCGTCCTCGGCGTCCGGGCGCTCCCAGCGTCGGGGGCCGTCGGCCCGGACGCCGTGGCGCAGCGCGAGGTGCTCGTGCAGGCGCAGCCAGGGGGCGTGCTCGGCGGTGTCCTCGGGCGGGATGCCCCGGCGCGTCGTCCACGACAGGCGGCCCCGGGCAGCACCCGGGGCGGGCGTCGGTGGCCCGGGTTCTGCGACGTCGAGTGCGGGCGGTGATGTCGTGGGCGGCTCGCTCGTCGGAGGCGGTCCTGCGGGTTGCCCGCCCGCGTCGGCCTCGTTCGCGCCGGCCTCGCTGGCGTCGGCCTTGCTGGCGCCGGCCTCGCTGGCGTCGGCCTTGCTGGCGTCGGCCTCGGTCGCGCCGACCTCGGTCGGACCTGGCTCGTCCATCGGTCTCCTCCGTTCCGTGGGGACGACTCCGATCCTGCCCGCCCGGCCCCGGTCGCCGCGGACGTCATCCACAGGCCCCGCGATCCTGAGAGCGACCGGTCGACAGGTGCTCTCCCAGCCTCCTGCCACCGCGGAAGGTTTACCTTGCCGCCGCAACCACGTGCTTCCTCCCGCAACCACATCCCCCCGCAGCGGAAGGGAAACCTTGGCGGGTGCAGGGAAACCTTGCCGGGGGGAAGGGAGACCTTCCGCGGCGCAACCACACGCTTGTGGGTGGAAGGGAAACCTTGCGGGGTGGAAGGAAAACCTTCCGGAGAGGCAGGAGGCTGGGACAGCACCTGTCGACCGGCGGCTCTCAGGATCGGCGACCGGCCGGTCCGGGGTTCCGCTGCCCGCCGGCCCGCCCCTCCGCTGGCAGGATGCGGCCGTGCTCGCCGTCGCCGCCGTCCTCACCGCCGTCGTCGCGCTCGCCGACTGGTGGGCGGTCGCGACGCGGCGCCACGACCTCGAGCGGTGGGCCAAGCCGGCGGTGATGGTCGGCCTCGTGGCCGTCGCGCTCGCGGGCGGCGCCCTCGACCACCCCGCCGGCCCGGCCCTGCTCGTCGCGCTCGTCCTCGGCGGGGTCGGCGACGTGCTCCTCCTCGGCGACTCCGAGCCACGCTTCGTCGCGGGCCTCGCGGCCTTCCTCGTCGGCCACCTCGCGTACGTCCTCGCCTTCGTCCGCGACGGCCTCGACCACCCCGCGCTCGCCGCGGCCGGCGCCGCCACCGTCGCCGTCGCGCTCGTGGCCGGCCGCCGCATCCTCCCCGCCGCGACGCGCGACGGGGGAGCGGGGCTCGGCGCCGCGGTCGGCGTCTACATGGCGGTCATCGCGGCGATGGCGGTGACGGGATGGGCCACTGGCAGCCCGCTCGTCGCCGCGGGCGTCACGCTCTTCGTCGTCAGCGACACCCTGCTCGCGCTCGACCGGTTCGTCACCCCTCGCCCCGGGGCGCGCCTCGCCGTCATCGTCACCTACCACCTGGCGCAGGCGCTCATCGTGGCCGGGATCCTCGTTTAGGAATACCCTCGGGGGGTATCACGTTGTCGCGACCATGAGCACCCACGCGCACGCCCACCACGGCCCGACCACCTGGGGCGACGCGGCCTCCGCGACGCTGCACTGCCTCACGGGCTGCGCCATCGGCGAGGTCGCCGGGATGGTCATCGGCACCGCCTTCGGCCTCGGCACCGGCGCGGTCGTGATCCTCTCCGTCGTCCTCGCGTTCGCCACCGGCTACGCCCTGACCGTCCGCTCGGTCCGCGCCGCCGGTCTCGCGCTCGGCGCCGCCCTCGGCGTGGCCTTCGCCGCCGACACCGTCTCCATCCTCGTCATGGAGGTCATCGACAACGGCGCGATGGTCCTCGTCCCCGGCGCGATGGACGCCGGCCTCGGCACCGTCCTGTTCTGGGTCTCGCTCGCCGGGTCGCTCGCGCTGGCCTTCGTCGTCACGGTCCCGGTCAACCGCTGGCTGATGAGCCGCGGCCGCGGCCACGCCGTCGTCCACGCGATGCACTGACCCGGGCGTCCCGGCAGCCGCCCACCGCCCTGCGGTACCCTGAGCGCGTGCCGAGGCTCCTGCTCCTTCCGTAGCCGCGCGGCCCACCCGGCCCGCGCGGCGACCCCTCCTGTGCGAGGGGTTTTTTCATGGCCGCAGGACACGACGACGACGAGGACGAGATGAGCGACACCCCGCACCGCTACACCGCCGAGCTGGCCGGCCGCATCGAGGTCGCCTGGCAGGACCGCTGGGCCGAGCGTGGCACCTTCCACGCGCCCAACCCGGCCGGCCCGTGGGCCGAGCCGGACGCCGTCGCCGGCTACGAGGGCGGCCACCTCCTCGTCCTCGACATGTTCCCCTACCCGAGCGGCGCCGGCCTGCACGTCGGCCACCCGCTGGGCTACATCGCCACCGACGTCTTCGCGCGCTACAACCGGATGCTCGGGAAGAACGTCCTGCACTGCCTCGGCTACGACGCCTTCGGCCTGCCCGCCGAGCAGTACGCGGTCCAGACGGGGCAGCACCCCCGCAAGACCACCGAGGAGAACATCGTCATCATGGCGCGCCAGCTGCGCCGCCTCGGCCTCGGGCACGACGACCGCCGCGCGATCCGGACGATCGACCCGGACTACTACCGCTGGACGCAGTGGATCTTCCTGCAGATCTTCAACTCCTGGTACGACCACGACGCCCCCCGCGAGGACGGCGGCACCGGCCGCGCCCGCCCCATCGACGAGCTCGTCGCCGAGTACCGCGACGGCACCCGCCCGCTGCCCGCCGACGACGGCCGCGGCTGGGACGACCTCTCGCACACCGAGCGCGCCGAGCTGCTCGACGCCCAGCGCCTCGTGCAGTCGGTCGAGGCCACCGTCAACTGGTGCCCCGGACTCGGCACGGTGCTGGCCAACGAAGAGGTCACGAACGAGGGCCGCTCCGACCGTGGCAACTACCCGGTCTTCAAGCGCCAGCTGCGCCAGTGGGTCATGCGTATCACCGAGTACGCCGACCGGCTCGCGGACGACCTCGATGGCGTCGAGTGGCCCGAGAAGGTCAAGACGATGCAGCGCAACTGGATCGGCCGCAGCCAGGGCGCCCACGTGACCTTCCCGGTCGAGACCGCCCCGGACGCGCAGGGAATCGAGGTGTTCACGACCCGACCCGACACCCTCTTCGGCGCGACCTTCATGGTGCTCGCCCCCGAGCACCCCCTCGTCGACACCCTCGTCCCGGCCGACGGCTGGCCCGAGGACACCCGCGACGCCTGGACCGGCGGGCACGCCACCCCCGCCGAGGCGGTCGCCGCCTACCGCGCCGAGGCCGGTGCGAAGACCGACCTCGAGCGCCAGGCCGAGGGCAAGACCAAGACCGGTGTCTTCACCGGCGGGTACGCCATCAACCCGGTCAACGGCGCCAGCGTGCCGGTCTTCGTCGCGGACTACGTCCTCATGGGCTACGGCACCGGCGCGATCATGGCCGTGCCCGCGCAGGACGAGCGCGACTGGGACTTCGCGACCACCTACGAGCTGCCCATCGTCCGGACGGTGCAGCCGCCGGTGGACCACGACGAGTCGACCGCGTACACCGGCGACGGCCCGGCGACGAACTCCGCCAACGACGAGATCAGCCTCGACGGCCTCGGCGTGGCCGACGCCAAGGAGCGGATGACGGCCTGGCTGGAGGAGAAGGGGTACGGCCGCGGCGCGGTCACCTACAAGCTGCGCGACTGGCTCTTCGCGCGCCAGCGCTACTGGGGCGAGCCGTTCCCCGTGCTCTTCGACGAGGACGGCATCGCGTACGGCGTGCCCGCGGACCAGCTGCCCGTCGAGCTGCCGGACGTGCCGGACTACTCGCCGAAGGTCTACGACCCGGACGACGCCGACAGCGAGCCCGAGCCGCCGCTGGCGCGCGACACGGAGTGGGTCGAGGTCGAGCTCGACCTCGGCGACGGCCGCGGCACCCGACGCTTCCGCCGCGACACGAACGTCATGCCGCAGTGGGCCGGATCGTGCTGGTACTACCTGCGCTACCTCGACCCGGCCAACGGCGACGCGCTCGTCGACCCCGCCAACGAGGACTACTGGATGGGCCCGCGCGACACCCCGGTCGCGGGCGCCCCGGCCGGCACGCGTGACCCCGGCGGCGTCGACCTCTACGTCGGCGGCGTCGAGCACGCGGTGCTGCACCTGCTCTACGCCCGCTTCTGGCACAAGGTCCTCCACGACCTCGGCCACCTGCGCTCGAGCGAGCCGTTCCGCACGTACTTCGCGCAGGGCTACATCCAGGCGCCGGCGTACCGCGACGCGCGCGACCAGCCGGTCGAGGCCAAGGAGGTCGTCGAGGGCCCCGACGGCACCTTCACCTGGAACGGCGAGCCGGTCACCCGCGAGTTCGGGAAGATCGGCAAGTCGCTGAAGAACATGGTCAGCCCGGACGAGATGTACGAGATGTACGGCGCCGACACCTTCCGGCTCTACGAGATGGGTCTCGGCCCGCTCGAGCAGAGCAAGCCGTGGGACACCCGGGCCGTCGTCGGCAGCCAGCGCTTCCTCCAGCGGCTGTGGCGCAACGTCGTCGACGAGGAGACCGGAGAGGTCGTCGTCACCGACGCCGCGCCGGACGACGCGACCAACCGCGTCCTGCACCGGACCATCGACGCCGTCCGCACCGACTACGCGGCGCTCGGCTTCAACACGGCCATCGCGCGGCTGACCGAGCTCAACAACGCGCTGACCAAGCTCGAGGGCGGTGTGCCGCGCGCGGCCGCCGAGGCCCTCGTGCTCATGGTCGCCCCGATGGCCCCGCACCTTGCCGAGGAGCTGTGGATGCGGCTGGGGCACACCGAGTCCCTGACGCACGAGCCGTTCCCGGTCGCCGACCCGGCGCTGCTGGTGGACGACACGGTGACCTGCGTCGTCCAGGTGCGCGGCAAGGTCAAGGACCGCCTCGAGGTGCCGAGCGACATCACCGAGGACGCCCTGCGCGAGCTCGCCCTCGCGAGCCCCAAGGTGCAGGCGAGCCTCGAGAACGGGGTGCGCACGGTCATCGTCCGCGCCCCGAAGCTCGTCAACGTCGTCCCCGCCTGACCACGGTCGGCGGGGGACCGCCCCGGCGCTGCGGATTCCGTGGCGCCGCAGCGGTCCCTCGACGGATCGAAACATGATCGTCACGTGCAACCGTTGCGAACCGACGTCGGGTCCGGTTGAATCGCCGGAACCCGCGCGAGGAGCGACGACACGTGACGACACCGGCGACCACCGCAGCACCCCCCGCCTCCGCGGACGCGCACGACGCCGTCGTGCTGACCCGCGTCAGCAAGCTCTACGGTGACGTCGCCGCGGTCGACGACCTGACGCTCACGGTGCGCCGCGGCGAGTTCCTCTCGCTGCTCGGGCCGTCGGGCTGCGGCAAGACGACGACGCTGCGGATGATCGCCGGCTTCGAGCACCCCGACACCGGTGACATCCTCGTCGACGGGCGCAGCGTGCTCGGTGTGCCCCCGCACCGCCGGCAGGTCAACACCGTCTTCCAGGCCTACGCGCTCTTCCCGCACATGTCCGTCGCCGAGAACGTCGCCTACGGCCTCGAGCAGAAGCGCACCCCCAAGGCGGAGATCCGCGGCCAGGTCGCCGAGGCCCTCGACATGGTGCAGATGCGCGGCTACGCCAACCGCCGACCGACGCAGCTCTCCGGCGGGCAGCAACAGCGCGTCGCGCTCGCCCGGGCGCTGGTCAACCGGCCGAGCGTCCTCCTTCTCGACGAGCCGCTCGGCGCCCTCGACCGCCAGCTGCGCGAGGAGATGCAGGTCGAGCTCAAGCTGCTCCAGTCGCGCCTCGGCATCAGCTTCGTCTTCGTCACGCACGACCAGGGCGAGGCGCTGTCGATGAGCGACCGCATCGCCATCATGCGCGAGGGGCGCGTCGAGCAGCTCGGTGACGCCGACGCCATCTACTCGACGCCCGTCTCGGCGTACGTCGCGGGCTTCGTCGGCCAGCAGAACTTCCTCGACGGACGGGTCGCCGACGCCGGCGCGGTCGAGACCGACCTCGGCCCGGTCCGCTCGACCCGGGGCGCACCGGTGCGGCCGGGGGAGCGCGTGCGCGTGGCCGTCCGCCCCGAGCTCGTCCGGCTCTCGAGCAGCGAGCCGGACGGCACGAGCGAGAACCGGGTGCGCGGCACCGTGATCGGCGTCGCGCACCAGGGTGAGACCCGGCAGTTCCTCGTCGACGCCGGGCGCGGGCACACCCTGCTCGTGCGCGTGCCGACCCCCGCGGCCCCCCGTCTCGGCGTCGGCGACCCCGCGTGGTGTCGCTGGGAGACCGACGACGTCCACCTGTTCCCGCACGACGGCGAGCACTCGGCGCCGCCCCCGACCTCCGTGCCCGACGGGCACGCCGGCTGAGCCCGACCACGAGGAGACCCCCGATGAGCCGTCCCGAGCAGCAGCCCCTGCGCATCCTCGCCCACACCTCCGCCGTGCCGCGCATCCGGCGCGAGCTGACCCGCCGCGGGCTGCTCGGCCTCGCCGCCGCCGGGGGAGCCGGCCTGCTCTCCGCGTGCGGCGGGGGAGGGGGCGGCACCGGCGGCGGGGGCAACGCCACGTCCGTGCCCACCGCGGCGCCGCCGAGCCAGGTCGCGACCGGCGGCGCGCTCGAGGGCTCGATCTCGATGTACTCGTGGGGCGACTACGACGCCCCCGAGGTGCTCGAGGCGTTCACCAAGGACAAGGGCCCGACGATCACCACGGACTCGTTCGGATCCAACGAGGAGCTGATCTCGAAGCTCGTCGCGGGCAAGGGCACCGGCGGCTACGACATCGTCGTGCCGACCGGCGCGTTCATCCCGCAGATGGTGCAGAACGGGCTCCTCGCGCCGATCAACAAGGAGCTCGTGCCCAACCTGCAGCACATGGACCCGCAGTTCCTCGGCCAGGCGTGGGACCCCGCCAACAACTACTCGATCTGCAAGGCGTGGGGGACCACCGGGTTCGTCTACGACCGCACGAAGATCACCCGCGAGCTGAAGACCTGGACCGACTTCGCCGACTGCGCGACCAAGGAGGCGAGCGGCAAGGTCTCGCTGCTCGACGACCCGGCCGAGATCACCGGGATCTACTACTGGGCCAACGGGATCGACTGGAACACCACCGACTCCGCGCAGATCGACGCCGCCGAGAAGTTCGTCGTCGAGACCCTTGCCCCGCACGTCGCGGCCTTCGACTCCTACCCCGGCGGCCAGGCCATCCCGCAGGGCACGCAGTGGCTCATGCAGTGCTGGAACGGCGACGCGCGGATCGGCATCCAGAACAGCAAGGACCCCGAGAAGTGGCAGTGGGTGCTCGGCTCGCCGACGACCGAGCTGTGGATGGACAACTGGGCGATCGCCGCCGGCGCCCCGCACCCCGAGGCGGCGCACGCGTTCATCGACTACGTGCTGACCCCCGAGAACCAGCTGAAGAACGTCGACTACATCGGGTACCACACGGGCGCGAAGGACATCGAGGAGAGCGCGAAGAAGGCCGGGTTCGAGATGCTCGACATGGTCTTCTTCACCCCCGAGCAGATCGCGACGATGAAGACCGGTGAGGTCAACGACGCCCAGCAGCGGACGGTCGACATCTGGAACAAGGCCAAGGCGGCGGCCGGTGCCTGACGGCGCCCTCGCCGCGCCGCCGCCGACCCCGACGACCCGGCGGCTGCGCGCCCCGCGGTTCGCCCTCGCGCTGCCGGCCGGCCTGTGGCTCGTGCTGTTCTTCGTCGTGCCGATCGGCACCGTCGTGTGGTTCAGCTTCGGCTACAAGCCCGGCCTGTTCGGCACCCACGCGAACGACGTCCTCTCGCTGGACCGCTACCGGGAAGCGTTGTCGCCCACCTTCTTCGCGACGTTCCAGAACACGCTGTGGGTGGGCGTCGCCGGCACCCTGCTCTGCCTCGTCATCGGGATGCCGGCCGCTTACTGGATGGCGGTCAAGGCGCCGCCGCAGCGCCGGGGCCTGCTTATCGCGCTCGTCATGGTCCCGTACTGGACCAACTTCCTCGTCCGCACCATCGGCTGGCAGGTCATCCTCGCCCCGCAGGGCTGGCTCTCGGAGCTGCTGCAGACCCTGCACCTGACGGGCGGCCCGCTCGACGTCCTCTACACACGCACCGCCGTGCTCATCGGCGTCGTCTACAACTACCTCCCGCTGATGATCCTGCCGCTGTTCGTCGCGTTCGACCGGGTCGGCGGGTCGCTGCGCGAGGCGAGCAAGGACCTCGGCGCGAACCGCTGGCGCACCTTCACCCGGGTCACGCTGCCACTGGCGCGCCCCGGCATCGTCGCCGGGACCGTCCTCGTCTTCATCCCGCTCATGGGCGACTACGTGACGGCGACCGTGCTCGGCGGCGCGAAGGGCAACATGGTCGGCCAGCTCGTGGCCAGCCAGTTCCAGACCGCGCAGAACTGGGCGCTCGGGTCGGCGATGGCCGTCGTGCTCGTCGTCGTCATCACCCTGACGGTCGCCGTCATCGCGGGGCTCGTGTGGCTCGTCGGGCTGCCGCTGCGCGCCCGCCACCGGCTCGTCCTCGAGGAGGTCGCGTGAGCACCGAGGTCCGCGAGGTCCGCCCCGACGGCCCGCCGCCCCCCGCGCCCCGACCGCGCTCGTGGACCGACCGCGCCCTCACCGTCGTCGGCGTCCTCGTCCTGCTCTTCCTCTTCGCGCCGATCGTCGTGGTCGTCGTCTACTCGTTCAACGAGGGCCGGCTCCTCATCGCCTGGGACCACTTCGGGTTCGGCTCCTTCCGGGCCCTCGTCGACCGGCCGGCCGTCCGCGGCGCCGTCGTCGTGTCGCTCCAGGTGGCCGTGCTGTCCTCGCTGCTGGCGACGCTGCTCGGGACGATGGCCGGGGTGGCCCTCGCGCGCCGGCCCGGGCGGTGGACGTGGTGGTTCATCGGCCTGCTCCTGCTCGTCTCGGTGACGCCCGAGATCGTCGACGCCGTCTCGCTCCTGCCGTGGCTGGTCTACCTCGGGTCGGACGCCGGGCTCACGGTGTTCAACGGCGGCATCGTCCGGCTCGTCGTCGGCCACTCGCTCTTCTCGACCGCGGTCGTCGCGTACATCGTCCGCGCCCGGCTCGTCGGGCTGGACGAGTCGCTCGAGGAGGCCTCGGGCGACCTCTACGCGCCGCCGGGCCGCACCTTCCGGCGGGTCACCGTCCCGCTCGCGATGCCGGCCGTCCTCGCGGGCTACCTGCTGTCGTTCACGCTCAGCCTGGACAACACGATCGTCTCGGCGTTCGTCCAGGTCTCCGGCACGACGCCGTGGCCGGTCTACGTCCTCTCGGCGCTGCGCTCCGGCCTGCGCCCCGAGATCGCCGCCGTCTCGACGGTGATGCTCGTCCTCACCCTGCTCGCCCTCGGTCTCGTCGCGTGGGTGCTCCGGCGCTCGGGCGACTCGGCCACCGACATCGCACGCACCATGGGAGGTGGATGACCGTGGTCGACATGGTCTTCTCCGGCGGACCGGTCTTCACGTCGCGGGCGGTGCGCTCGCGCCCGACCGCCGTCGCCGTCGACGACGGGCGCGTGGTCGCCGTCGGCCACGAGGAGGTGCTCGACCTCGCGACGTCGAGGACCGAGCACGTCGACCTGCGCGGCCGGATGCTCCTGCCCGGCTTCCAGGACGCGCACGTGCACCCGGTGTGGGCCGGCGTCGACATGCTGCGCTGCGACCTCACCGAGCTCTCGAGCGCCGACGCCTACCTCGAGCGGATCGCCCGCTACGTGCGCGAGCACCCCGACGAGGAGTGGGTGCTGGGCGCCGGCTGGTCGATGGCCGCCTTCCCCGGCGGCACCCCGACCGCGGCGGCCATCGACGCCGTCGTGGGGGACCGGCCGGCCTTCCTGCCCAACCGCGACGGGCACGGTGCGTGGGTGTCGTCGGCGGCGCTGCGGCGGGCCGGCATCGACCGCGACACCCCCGACCCGCGCGACGGGCGCATCGAGCGCGACGCCGACGGCCACCCGACCGGCACGCTGCACGAGGGGGCGATGGCCCTCGTCGGCGGCATCGCCCCGGAGACGACCGACGACGAGCGGCTCGAGGGGCTGCTGCGCGCCCAGGCGCACCTGCACGCGCTCGGCGTGACGGCCTGGCAGGACGCGATCATCGGCGACTACGGAGACGGCGGGAACCCGGCGCGGGCGTACCGGGCGGCCGACGAGTCCGGGCGGCTGACCGGCCGCGTCGTCGGGGCGCTCTGGTGGGACCGCAACACCGGGCTGGAGCAGGTGCCCGACATCATCGAACGGCGGGGCGCCCTGTCCACGAACCGGTTCCGCGCGACGAGCGTCAAGATCATGCAAGACGGCGTGCCCGAGAACTTCACCGCCGCGATGCTCGACCCGTACTGCGACGGCCACGGCCGGTACACCGACAACTCGGGCATCTCGTTCGTGCCCGTCGAGACGTTGATGCCCGCCGCGGTGCAGCTCGACGCCGCCGGCTTCCAGCTGCACTTCCACGCGATCGGCGACCGCGCCGTCCGCGAGTGCCTCGACGCCGTCGAGGGGGCGATCGCCGCCAACGGACGCCGGGACGCGCGCCACCACATCGCCCACGTCCAGGTCATCCACCCCGACGACGTCCAACGCTTCCGGGAGCTCGGGGTCGTCGCCAACCTTCAGGCCTTCTGGGCCGCGCTCGAGGCGCAGATGGTCGAGCTGACCATCCCCTTCCTCGGCGAGCCGCGCACCTCGTGGCAGTACCCGTTCGGCGACCTGCACCGCTCCGGCGCGACGCTCGCGATGGGCTCCGACTGGGCCGTCTCGACCGCCGACCCGCTCGCCGCGATCCACGTCGCGGTGACCCGGCAGATCCCCGAGGCGCACCGCGAGGGCGAGCCGGAGCACCCGGTGTTCCTGCCCGAGCAGCGGCTCGACCTCGCGACCGCGCTCACCGCGTACACCGCCGGCTCGGCGTTCGTGAACCGGCACGAGGGGACCGGCAGCATCCGGGAGGGTGCGCTCGCCGACCTCGTCGTCCTCGACCGCGACCCGTTCGCCGGGCCGCCCGAGGAGATCGGGGCGACGCGGGTGCTGCAGACCTTCGTCGACGGCCGGCGCGTGCACGCCGCGGACGACGCCTGAGACCTCCGGGGGCGGCGGGCCGTCCCACGTCGTGGACCCGGGATGACGCGCCGCGGACGCGTTCGTCACACTCGTCGGCGTAGGTCATGAGTGCCAGTGACAAGCCCCGGCTCGCTGGCCGGCAACCCTCCTCCGCGGTGGGGTGCCCCGGGTGACGACCTGGTCGGCGCCGCAGCGGCGTCGGCAAGCGCGGATCCCGGGTGTCCCGAGGGTCCACGAGGCCCTCAGGAGCCCCGATGTCCACGCACCACACCGCCCTCGTCGCCGCCGGCCACGCCGGCCCCTCCCTGCTGACCCGGTCCCTGCCCGCCGTCGTCGCGCCCGACCCGGTGCCCGTCGTGTCCGGGTCGCTCGTCGAGTACGCCCAGCTCGACCACGCCGCCTCCACCCCGGCGCTCGAGTCGGTGGTCCGTGCGGTCGCGACGGCCACCCGCACCTACAGCTCGGTGCACCGCGGCACCGGATGGCTCTCGCGGGTGACGAGCGCCCACTACGAGGCCGCCCGTGACGAGGTCGCGCGCTTCGTCGGGGCCCGCGCCGACGACCTCGTCGTCCTCGTGCGCACCACGACCGAGGCGACCAACCTGCTCGCCCGCGCGCTGCCGCCGCAGACGCCGGTCGTCGTGTTCGACACCGAGCACCACGCCTCGCTGCTGCCGTGGCCGGCCGCCTCCACGCACCGGCTCCCGGTGCCCGCCTCGCCGGAGGAGGCGCTCGGCCGCCTCGAGTCGACACTCGCCGGCCTCGCGGGCGGGCCGACCCCGCTCGTCGTCGTCACCGGTGCGTCGAACGTGACCGGCGAGCTCTGGCCGGTCGAGCGCCTCGTCGCCGTCGCCCGCCGGCACGGCGCCCGGGTGTTCCTCGACGCCGCGCAGCTCGTCGCGCACCGGCCGGTCGACCTCTCCGCGCTCGACGTCGACTGGGTCGCGTTCTCGGGGCACAAGCTGCACGCCCCCCACGGCGCCGGCGCACTCGTCGGGCGGGCCGACTGGCTCGACGCCGCCGAGCCCCACCTCGCTGGTGGAGGGGCCAGCGCGGCGGTCTCGGCGGAGGGCGTCACGTGGGCCACGGGCGCGGCGCGCCACGAGGGCGGCAGCCCCAACGTGCTCGGGGCAGTGGCGCTCGCCGCCGCGTGCGCGGCGCTGCGCACCCACCGGGCCGCGGTCGAGGCGCACGAGGCGCGGCTCGGGGCCCGGCTGCTCGAGGGGCTCGCGGGCATCCCCGGTGTGCGCGTGCACTCGCTCTTCGGCGCCGACCACCCGCGGGTTCCCGTCGCGGCCTTCACCGTCGACGGCCTCGACAGCCACCTCGTCGCGGCGGCGCTGTCCGCCGAGCACGGCATCGGGGTGCGCGCGGGCAAGTTCTGCGCGCACCGGCTCGTCGACGCGCTCCTGGCCCGGGACGGCGACGGCGCGGTGACGGCGGTCCGGGCGAGCGCCGGCCTCGCGACGACCGACGAGCACGTCGAGCGGCTGCTCGCCGCCGTGGCCGCGCTCGCGGCGGACGGGCCGGGCGTCGCGTACGTCGAGGAGCCGGGGCGGGGCTGGGTGCCGGCCGACGACCCGCGCGACCTCGACGTGTCGCTGCCCTGGTGAGCAGGGGTCCGGGTGCGGCTCAGCGGCGCACGAGGTGCAGCGCGCGCCGCGGGCAGGCCGTGACCGCCTCGCGCGCGAGGGTCAGCTGGTCCTCGGCGACCGGACCGAGGACGACCGGGTAGCCCCACTCGTCGAGCGCGATCCGCTCGGGCAGCAGCTCGGCGCACAGCCCGCGGGCGCGGCAGTCGGGCCAGTCGACCCGCAGCTCGTGGCCGCCCTCCGGCGTCGGGGCGCTCATGCGACCCTCACCGGGACGTCGGCCGTGCAGCCGCACGCGCCGACCAGGTGCTCGTCCACGCGGTCGGCGAGCGTCGTCAGGAGGCTGCGGACGAGCCGCGAGGTGCCGTCCGGGTGGGCGCAGGCACCGCGCCCGGTCACGAGGCCGGTCAGCTCCTGCACCCGGCGTCGGGTGTCGGCGCCCTCGGCGAGCCCGCGCATCTCCTCGGCGAGGGCGGGCAGCCCGTTGCGGCAGGGGCCGCAACGGCCGGCGGTCTCGTCGGCGAGGTAGCTCGTCCACTGCGCGGTGCGCGCCACCGGGCACGACCCGTCGGCGAGCGAGACGACGGCACCGGCGCCGAGGCTCGCCCCGAGCGAGCGCAGGTGCGCCTGCGACCACGTGAGGGAGGGCAGGTCGCGCGGGTGCAGCCACGCCCCGTGGAAGCCGCCGACGAGCAGCGGCGCGGCGAGGGCGGCGGCGTCGAGCACCTGCCACGCGCGGGCCCCGTGCTCGACCTCGACGACCGTCGCGACGTCGATGCGGCCGCGGTGGTCGGCGGGCCGGGTCAGGGTGAGGAGCGTCGTGCCCGGCTCGTCGGCGGTGCCGAGCTCGGCGTACCGGCGGGGGCCGACGAGCGCGGCCGCGGCCAGGTGAGCCCACGACTCGGCGTTGGACAGCAGCGTCGGCCGGCCCTTGTGGCCGTCGACGGCCTCGGGCGCCCACGCGGTGACCGGCAGCCCGGGGCGGCCGGCCATCAGCTCGAGGACGGCGCGCGCCTGACCGGCGACGAAGCGTCCCTCGGCGACGTGGGTGGTCCACGTGACGCGCGAGTCGCCGCGCTCGCCGACGGCGTCGAGCACGGCCCGGCCGATGAGGGGACGGTCCTCGGAGGTGACCACGTGCACCCGGCGCGCGCCGAGCGCCCGGGCCGCGAGCTCCGCGCCGTCGAGGACGAGGTGCGGGACGATGCCGAGCAGCGCCTCGTCCTTGGCGCTCGCGGGCTCGCCCTCGGCCGCGTTGACGACGAGGACCGGGCGCCGCGACGGGCGCAGGCCGCGTCCGTCGGCGACGGTGCGCAGCTTGCGCGCCAGCGGGAAGCCGGCGCCGCCGCGCCCACGGACCGACCCGGACTCGGCGAGCCCGACGACCGCGTCGAGGTCGAGCCGCGGCAGGTCACCGAAGCGCGCGCGGTGGGCGCGCAGCGAGAGGCCGTCGTCGACGCCCGAGAGCAGGAGCGGCCCGGGGCGGACGTGGACGCGGGCCGGCGGACGGATGGTCATCGACGGCCCCCGTCGACGGTGAGGGTGCGGACGGGGGAGGGGGCGACCCGGCGCTCGCCGCGGCTCCGGCGCCGCGCGAGCAGGACGGCGACGACGCGCCCGAGGACGGCGACGACGACGGCCGCGACGCAGGCGGCGGTGATGGCGACCGACCACCCGAGGGCGGCGTCGGTGCCGATGCCGAGGCCGTGGACGACGCCGGCGACCCACGCCGCGTACGTCGTGAGGTGCAGGACGAACCAGAGCCGGTGGGGCAGGCGGGAGCGGGCCAGCGAGGTCGCGACGACGACGACGGTGAGGTCGAGGGCGAGCGTCCCGAGGCCGAGCCAGAGCGGCTCGTACGTGGCGCCGAACGGGACGACCGCCTGCCACCACCGGATGTCGACGAACTCGTCGACGACCGCGACGACCGCGTGCGCGAGGAGCAGCAGGACGGAGACGGCGGCGAGGCCGCGGTGCAGCCCCTGCGTGACGAATCGCGGCCACCACCGCGACACCGACCGGCCGGTCGCGAGCACGCCGAGCACGACGGTCAGCGTGAAGACGACGACGAGCACGATCCCGGTGCCGCGGTTGAGGTACCAGAGCAGCGGCGAGGTCATCGGGGGTCCTCCAGGTGGGCGGCCCGCCAGGCGGGCGTGGTGGTGACGGTGCCGTCGTGGGCGACGAGCCGGGCGGCGACGGCGTGGTCGGCGAGCCAGCCCTCGGCGTCCTCGCCGAGGACGACGGCGGCCGTCGAGGCGGTGTTGGCGGCGCACGCGGTGGCGCCGAGCGCGGTGACGGTGCGCCAGGGTCCGCCGGCCGGGGCGCCGGAGCGAGGGTCGACGATGTGGTGCCACTGCCGGCCGCCGCGGCGCCAGCGCCGCGCCGAGACGCTGGAGGTTGCGAGGCCACCGGGCCCGACGTGGACGACGAGCTCGTCGCCACCGGCCTCGAGGTCGGCGAGGCTGTGCCCCAGGCGGACCGGCTGCGTGGACGGCGGGAGGTCGTTCGGCGCGTGCACGCGGACGTCGCCGCCGACGCTCACGAGGACGGGGACCTCGAGGCGCTCGACGACGGTGAGGGCGGCGAGGTCGGCCGCCCAGGCCTTGCCGGTGGCGCCGAGGTCGAGCGAGGCCCCCGGCGGCACCGTGACGGTCGTGTCGTCGACGTGGACGTCCCGCCACGAGCCGGGGCGCGTCGGCAGCGAGGCCGGGCTCGGGTCGTCACCGGGGACGAGGGCGTAGGTGCGGTCGTAGCCCGCGCCGATGAGGACCTCGCCGAGGGTGGGGTCGACCAGCCCGTCGGTCTCGCGGGCGGCCTCGAGGGCGACGCGCACGGCCCCGGCGAGGACGGGGGAGACGACGACGGGACGGCCGGGGCTCGCGTTGGCCAGCGAGAGGTCGCTGTCGGCGCGGAAGCGGCTGCACGTCCCGTCCACCTCGTCCAGCACACCGGCCACGAGGTCGACGACCGCGTCCATTGCGTCCGGCGTCGTGCGGACGTCGACGTACGTGCCGAGGGCCCGCCACGTGGCCGCCCCGTGCTCGGGGTGGAGGCGGAGGGTGTCCGGCACCTCCACCGCGGTCATGACCCGGTGCTCGGCGGGGGCGGCGGCGGGGGCGGGGGAGCCGGCGCGGGCGCCGGAGCGGAGGAGCCGCCACCCGAGGACGAGCCGCCACCGGAGGACGAGCCGCCGCCACCCGAAGAGGAGGAGCCGCCGCCCGAGGAGGAGGAGCCGCCGCCCGAGGGGGCGCTCCAGCCGCCGCCGACCCGGGCGCTGCCGGAGGCCGCGGCGCGGACGACCGTCGTCCTGCCGACGACCTTCTTGTGCTTGCGCTTCTTCTCGACGACGACGGGGTGGTCCTTCGCCCAGGCGACGAGCTGGTCGTGGTACTCCTGGGCCGCCTTGGCGTCGGCCTCGGCCTGGTGCTGCGCCTTGACGGCGTCGGCGGCGGCGGTCTCGCGCGCCACGGCCGCGGTCGCTGCACCGGTCGCCGCGACCGCGGCGGTCGCGAGCGCTCCGCTGAACACCGTGAGGAGGGCACGCGACCGGTCGCGCTGTCCGCGGCTGAGCAGGGGTTTCACCGGGGGACTCCTCGGGGTGTCGAGCGGGGGCAGGGTGTCTCGCTGCCCTCCACGATCCCGCAGCCCGGCGCAAGGCGGGGTCATCCCGGTGTTAAGGGAGGGTCATGTGGCCGTCCGGCCGATGCCCGGGATCCTCCCTTAACCCGCTCTTATCCCACGGACGACCCGGGCTTGACGCGCGCGGGAGGACGATGGGCGACGCAGCACCTGCTGTGCCCGCGCTCCGCACCCTGCCCCGGAGGTCCCCCGTGTCCCTCACGACCACCATCGCGACCGGCACCCTCGTCGGCGGCCTCCTGGCCGTCGGCGTGTACGCCGCGACGGCGCCGTCGGACCAGGTCGCCGCGACCGTCAAGGTCGCCCCGTCCTACCCGCCGGTCCCGACGCCGACCGTCACCCACCTCGCCGGCTGCACGAAGCCGGCGAAGCTGGAGCACGGCGTCTGCGTCACGCACGTCCCCGGCCCGACGATCACCCTGCCGGCCCGCGTGGTGGCCGCCGCCCCCGCCCGGACCGTGTCGCAGCGCACGAGCGCGCCGACGACCGGTCCGGTGCAGCGCCCCGCCGCGACCCACGCCCCGACGACCGGCCCCACCGCCGGCGACGACGACGGGGACGACGAGCACGAGGACGAGGGCGAGGACCACGGCGACGAGCACGAGGACCACGGCGACGAGGACCACGGCGGCGAGCACGACGACGACTGAGCCGCGTCCCCTCCCGGCGGGAGGGACGCGCGGGTCAGGCGCGCTCGGCGGTGGGCAGGGCCACCGTGACGCGCAGGCCGCCGAGGTCGGAGCGGCCGAGCTCCACCTCGCCGCCGGCCTGCTCCGCGAGCCGGTGGACGATGGCGAGGCCGAGACCGGTCGAGCCGCCGGCGCTGTGCCCCCGGCCACGCCAGGGCAGGGGCATCCCGGGCCCGGCGTCCTCGACGGCGACGAGCACCCGGTCGGTGCCCTCGCGAGCGACCGAGACCCGGACGTCGGCTCCCTCCGGTGTGTGGGCGAACACGTTGTCCAGCAACGTGTCGACGAGCTCCGCGAGGTCGCCGTCGGCCATCCGGACCGGGGCGGTGCCGCCGGCGTCGACCAGCTCCAGCCGGCGTCCCTGGTCGTCGGCGAGCGGCTCCCAGAACGCGACGCGCGCGGCGACGACCGGCCCGGGCGACGTCCGCGGGTCGAGCTCGGCGCTCACCGAGCGCCGGGCCTCGCGCACGACGTCGTCGATGCTGCGCTGCAGGTGCTCGACGTGCACGCGCAGGCGCTGCGCGACCTCGGGGTCGGCCACGAGGTCGGTGTCGAGCCGCAGCGCCGTGACCGGGGTGCGCAGGCGGTGCCCGAGGTCGGCGACGACCTCCCGCTCGGCGCCGACCAGGTCGTCGATGCGGTCGGCCAGCGCGTTGAGGGCCCGGCCCAGCTCGGCCGTCTCGGGCGGTCCGCCGGGCACGGCGCGGGCGCTCGCGTCGCCCTCGCGCAGCCGGTGCGCGACCTCGGCCACCTCGACGACGGGCACGCTGACCCGCCGTCCGAGGTTCCACGCCGCCGCCACCGAGAGCCCCACGAGCACGACGCCGAGCGCGCCGATGGTCAGCCAGGCCTCCGGCACGCCCGCGCGCAGCTCGTCGTCGGTGACGCTGGCGACGACGACGTCGAGCCCGCCGTCGGTCGCCACGGGGGCCAGCGCGTCGAGGCCGCCCTCGCGGGCGACGGTGAAGGCCGCCTTCTGCTGCCGGGCGCGCTCGACCGACGCGATGCTCGTGCCCGCGGCGAGCGAGTCCTCGCCGACGAGCCCGCCGTCCGGCTCGACGACGACGACGCGCGGCCCCTGCGCCGAGACGTCGGCGACGGTGCGCTGCAACGTGGCCGGGTCCGCGAGGGTCGCGACGAGGCGGGCGACGCTCTGCGCCTGCTCGCGCGCGCGGGTCGTCGCGCGGTCCGAGGCGATGTTCGCCACGAGGAAGCACAGCGGCACGACGAACGCGACGACGACGGCCGACGTCGTCGCGGCGACGAGCCACGCGATGCGGCGGGTCATCAGCCCTCGTCGGGCGCGGGGGCGTCGGCCGGGGCCGCGAGCCGGATGCCCACCCCGCGGACGCTTTGCAGGTACCCGGGATGAGCCGCGCTCTCGCCGAGCTTGCGCCGCAGCCACGACAGGTGGACGTCGACCGTGCGCTCGCCGCCTCCGTAGGGCTGGTTCCAGACGTCGGCCAGGACGTCGCGCTTGCTGACGACCTCCCCGGCGTGCTGGGCGAGGTAGTGCAGCAGGTCGAACTCGCGGCGCGAGAGCTCCAGCTGCTCGCCGCGCAGGGTCACCTCGCGCGAGGCCGGGTCGATCGTCAGCTCGCCGACCTCGAGGACGGCCTCGCCGGGGTCGCTCCCGGTGCGCCGCAGGACCGCCCGCATCCGCGCCTCGAGCTGGTCCATCCCGAAGGGCTTGACGACGTAGTCGTCGGCGCCGGCGTCGAGGGCCCGCACGACCGACGGGTCGTCGTCGCGGGCGGTGACGACGATGACCGGCGTCTGCCGCACGGCCCGCAGCATCGTCAGGAGGCTGTGGCCGTCGAGGTCGGGCAGCCCGAGGTCGAGCAGGACGACGTCGGGCTCGTCGGCGAGGGCCTGCTGGAGTCCGTCGAGGCCGGCGCGGGCGCTGGAGACGGCGTGCCCCCGGTCGCCGAGCGACCGGACGAGCGAGGAGCGGATCGAGGGGTCGTCCTCGATGACGAGCACGTGTGCCACAGTGTGCACGGTAGAGCAGGGACGGGGTGACGCGCGTGGGCACCACACGACGCCAGCTGGTGGTGATGGTCACGGGCTGGGTCCTCGTCGTCCTCGTCGTCGGGGGAGCGACGTTCGCCGTCGTGTCGCGCGCGGGCGACGAGGTGGGGCAGGCGTCCGCGCTGCGGTCCGTCGCCGCCGCCGTCCCCGAGCCCTCGGCCTCGCGCTCCGACCGGCCCTCGCGCACAACGGCATCCGACCCTCCCACTCCTGACGGGTCCGAGGAGCCGGAGCCCTCCGAGGACCCGTCCGCGCAGCCCTCGTCCTCCGCTCCGGCCTCCACGCCGACCCGGACGTCGACACCCGCCCGAACCCCCTCGCCGGCGGGCACCACGAGCCCGCCCCGGCCCCCCGCCCCGCAGACCCGCACGGCGTCGTTCACGACGGTCGCCGGCACCGTCGTCGCGTCGTGCACGGGCTCGACGGTCCGCCGCGAGTCGATCACCGCCCGCGACGGGTGGCGCTTCGAGGACCAGGTCGAGCGGGGCCGCCTCGAGGTGCACTTCGCGCGGGCCGGCGGCGAGGGGTCCGAGGACGAGCCCGGTGAGACCGAGGGCGACGCCGACGACGAGGTCGAGCTGGCCGTCGTCTGCGTCGACGGTGCCCCCACCCGCCGGTCGCACTAGCCTGCGCAGGGTGACCACCGCGATCGTCACCGACTCCACCGCCTACCTCTCGCCGGCCGACCTCGAGGGGCTGCCGGTGCGCGTCGTGCCGCTCCACGTCGTCATCGGCGGGCGCGAGCACCGCGAGGGCGTCGACGTGCGCTCGGACGAGGTGGCGGCCGCCCTGCACTCGTTCACCCCCGTCTCGACCTCGCGCCCGGCCCCGGCCGCGTTCGCCGAGGCCTACAAGGCCGCGGCCCGCGACGGCGCCGACGGCATCGTGTCGGTGCACCTGTCCGGGGAGCTGTCGAGCACCGTCGCCGGGGCCGGGCTCGCGGCGGAGGCCTCGCCGGTGCCGGTGACGGTCGTCGACTCGCGCGCCCTCGGGATGGTCATGGGGGAGGCCGTGCTGGCCGGCGCGCGGGCGGCCGTCGGCGGCGCGTCGCTCGAGGAGGTCGCCGACGTCGTGCGGCGGACCTGCGAGGGCGCGAGCGTCGTCTTCTACGTCGACACGCTCGAGTACCTGCGACGCGGCGGGCGGATCGGGCGGGCCGGCGCACTCGTGGGGTCCGCGCTGTCCATCAAGCCGATCCTCGGGCTGCGCGAGGGCCACATCGTCCCGCTGGAGCGGGTACGGACGTCGAGCCGGGCCATCGCCCGCCTCGAGGAGATCGCCGTCGAGGCGGCGGAGGCGGCCGAGACGTCGGGTGCGCCGGGGGTCGACCTCGCGGTGCACCACCTCGACTCCGCCGAGCGCGCCGAGAGCCTCGCGGGGCGGCTGCGGGCGCGGGTGCCCGCCGCGGTTGTGCGCGTCGTCGAGCTCGGGGCGGTCGTCGGGGCGCACGTCGGCCCGGGGACGCTGGCCGTCGCCGTCGTGCCCCGCGTCGGCGGATGACCGGGCTCGGCGGCCCGCTGCTGCTCGTCGCGCTCGCGGTACTGGGGTTCCTCGTCGGGTCGGCCAACGTCGCGACGGTCGTGGCGCGGGCGCTCGGGGCCGACCTCCGGCACGCCGGGTCGGGCAACCCCGGCGCGACGAACGCCGGGCGCGTGCTCGGCCGGCGGTGGGGCGCGCTGGTCCTCGTCCTCGACGTCCTCAAGGCCTTCGTCCCCACGCTCCTCGTGCTGCTGTGGAGCGGCACGCTGCCGGCCCTCGTCGTCGCGGGGGCCGTCGTCCTCGGGCACGTCTACAGCCCGTTCCTCGGCGGGCGCGGCGGCAAGGGCGTGGCGAGCGCGCTCGGCGGCCTCCTCGCGGTGGCGCCGTGGGTGGCCCTCGCGGCGGTGCTCGTGTTCGTCGTGGCCCTCGTCGCCCTGCGGCGGGTGGGGGAGGCCTCGGTCGTCGCGACCGGCTTCCTCGCGCTCCTCGGCGCGCTCGCCGCGGGAGGGCTCGCGGCGACGGGCACGGTCGGGCTGGCGCGCGGCGAGGGGGTGTGGCTCGTCCTGGTGTCGGTGCTCGTGCTCGCCCGGCACCGGCGCAACATGCGCGCGGCGTGGGGTCGGGTCCGGGGGCGTCGGGCCCGCTGACGCCCGGCGCCCGGCGGGCGGTCGTCCACAGGCGGGCCGGGCGCGCTCCGTCGTCCACAGATCGACGGCGGCCCGGTGCCGCGGGAGCGCGGGCTGCCTAGCGTCGGGGGATGCGCCAGCGCCCCGACCCCGACGCCCTCTCGCCCCGGGCGAGCGCCTGGCTGCGCTCCCGCTCCCGGTCGGCGGGATGGGTGCCGCAGGCGCCGAGCGCGACCGACGCCGACGACGAGCCGGGGGCCGACGAGGACGGCGACCGTGACGAGGACCGGCGGCGGGTCCGGCTGCCCACGACCCTGCAGGACGCGCGCTGGCAGCCGGGGCGCTCGGCCGTGCTCGGTGTCGTCGTCCTCGCGCTGCTCGCGGCGCTCGTCCTCGGGCTGCGCGTCGCGAGCGCGGGGTCGGACGGCGACGTCGTCGCGCCCGGGGGCGGTGCGCGCGCCGGCCCGGTCGGGGTGACGGCGGGGGCCGTCGACGTCGGGGTGCCGACCGCGTCCGCGTCGTCGACGTCCTCCACGTCGCCGTCGCCGTCCGGCGATGTCGTCGTGCACGTCGTCGGCCGCGTCCGCCGCCCGGGGGTGCGGTCCCTGCCGGCCGGCTCCCGGGTGGCCGACGCGGTCGACGCCGCCGGCGGTGCGACGGGTGGCGCGGACCTCTCGGCCGTCAACCTCGCGCGCGTGCTGGTCGACGGCGAGCAGGTGAGGGTGCCGGCCGAGGGGGAGACCCCGGTCGCCCCGCCCACCGCGCCGGGAGGTGGTGGCGGGAGCGGGGGCGCGTCGGGCGCTCCGGCCGTCCCGGTCTCGTTGAGCACGGCCGACGTCGGCACGCTCGACGGGCTGCCGGGCATCGGGCCGGTGCTCGCCCAGCGGATCGTCGACTGGCGCACCGCGCACGGCCGGTTCTCGAGCGTCGACGAGCTCGCCGAGGTGAGCGGCATCGGCGAGAAGCTGCTCGAGCAGCTGCGCCCGCTGGTCGTGCCGTGACCGCGGCTCCGACCCGCCGCACGGTCGAGGCGGGGGACGTGCGGCTGCTCGGCCCCGCCGTCCTCGCGTGGGCGGTGGCCGCCGTGACGCTCGGGTTCGGCTGGGGCGCACGGCTGGTGGTGGTCGGCGTCGCGCTCGCGGCCTGTCTGACCCTCCACGCGTGGGTGCGGGCCGTTCGCCGGCCGAGCGGGCGTGCGGCGACGTGGCGGTGGCCGGTCACGCTCGCCGTCGTCCTCGTCGCGCTGCTGCAGGTGTCGGCGGTCGCGGCGACGGTCGTGCGCGAGCGGGGCGGCGTGCGCGAGCTCGCCGCCGGCCGGGCGGTGGTCACCGCCGACGTGCTCGTCACGGGCGAGGCGGTCCGGGTGGCCGCGCGCGACGGGTCGGCACGATTCGTCCGCGCCGGCACCGTGCAGCGGCTGACCGGTCGCGGGAGGACGGCCACGACGTCGGCGCCCGTCCTCCTCGTCGGGGGCGAGGTGCTCCTCGGCCCGCGCTGGCACGAGACGGTCCGGGTCCGCGGCCGGCTGGGGCCGATGGACCCGGCCGACGACCGGGTCGCGACGCTCGCCGTGTCCGGGCGGCCGGTGTCGCTCGCGCCCCCGGGTGTCGTCGCTCGGGGCGCCGAGCGGCTGCGCGCCGGGCTGCGCCGGGCCGTCGACGGCGCGCCGGCCGACGCGCGCGGCCTGCTGCCCGGCCTCGTCATCGGCGACACGAGCCGCACCCCGCCGGACCTCACCGAGGCGATGCGCGCCACCGGGATGACCCACCTGACCGCCGTCTCCGGCAGCAACGTCGCCGTGGTCACCGGCCTCGTCCTCGGCCTGTGCGCCGTGGTCGGCGTGCCGCGCCGCCTCCGGCCGGTGCTCGCCGGGCTGGCCCTCGCGGGCTTCGTCGTCCTCGCCCGACCGGAGCCGAGCGTCGTGCGCGCGGCCGCGATGGGGGCGATCGGGCTGCTCGGGCTCAGCCGGTCGCGGCGCTCGGCCGGGCTGCCGGTGCTCGGGGGAGCGGTCGTCCTCGTGCTCGTCCTCGACCCCTGGCTGGCCCGCTCGTACGGCTTCGTCCTGTCGACGCTCGCGACGCTCGGGCTGCTCCTCTTCACGCGGCCGTGGGGCGAGGCGGTGGGGCGCCGGCTGCCCCGACGCGTCGCGCCGCTCGGGCCGGCGCTCGCCGTCCCCGTCGCCGCGCAGGTGATGACGGCCCCCGTCGTCGTGCTGCTCCAGGGGTCGGTCAGCGTCGTCGGGGTGCTCGCGAACCTCCTCGCCGCACCGCTCGTCCCGCCGGCCACCGTCGCGGGGGTGGCGGCGTCCCTCGTCTCGCTCTTGTGGGCGCGCGGCGCCGAGCTCGTCGCGTGGGTCGGGGTGGTGCCGACGACCGGCATCGCGCGCATCGCGCGGACGACCGCCGAGGTGCCGGGCGGCACGCTGCCCTGGCCGGACGGGCCGCCGGGCGCGCTGCTGCTGGCCGGGCTGCTCCTCGTCGTCGTCCTCACGGGTCGCGCTCTCGTCGCCGGCGCCGCGCGCCGGCCGGTGGCCGTGCTTGGCGTGGCGCTCCTCGCGCTGGCCGCCCTCCTGCCGACCCGGATCGTCACGTGGCCGCCCGACGGCTGGCGGGTCGTCGTATGCGACGTCGGCCAGGGCGACGCCGTCGTCCTACGCAGCGGGCCCGGTCGCGGGGTGCTCGTCGACGTCGGGCCCGACCCCGCCCTCGTCGACGGCTGCCTCGACCGGCTCGACGTCACGACCCTCGACGCGGTGGTCCTCACGCACTTCCACGCCGACCACGTCGACGGGCTCGCCGGCGCCCTGCGCGGCCGCACCGTGCGGCAGGTGCTCGTCGGCCCGGTCGCCGAGCCGGCGTCGGCCGCTGCGCTCGTCCGGCGCACCGCGGCCGGGGCGGGCATCCCGGTCGGCGTCCTCCACGCCGGTGACCGGGTCCGGCTCGGGGAGGTCGACGCGGTGGTCTGGAGCCCGTGGCGCCGCATCGCCGAGGGGTCGGTCCCCAACAACGCGAGCGTCGTGCTCGCGGCCCGCACCGGCGATGTCGACGCGCTGCTCCTCGGCGACGTCGAGCGCGAGGCGGCGCACGACCTCCTGCTGCGCCTGCGCCGCGACCCGGCGATGGCGGCGGCCGCCCGCGGGTTCGAGCTCGTCAAGACGCCGCACCACGGCTCGGCCAACCTCGACGAGGGGCTGATGGCCGCCGTCCGTGCGCCCGTCGCGGTCGTCAGCGTCGGCGCCGACAACGACTACGGGCACCCGACGCCGGCGCACCTCGCGCTGCTGCGGCGGCTGGGCTCGGCGGTCTACCGCACCGACCAGCGTGGCGACGTCGCCCTCGTCGAGCGGCGCGACGGGCTGCGGGTGGTCACCGCGCGCTGACCGCGCGTCAGATCGAGAAGGTCGGCTCCGGCTGGCGGACCGTCGGCGCCGTCGACTGCGACCCGGCGCTCTCAATGAGCGCCTCCAGCGTGGCCCGGACCGCCGGCACGCGCCCGAGGTCGGGGGTCGTCAGGGCCGTGATGGTCCGGCGCGACGCGGGCTCCATCGGGAGCGCGACGACCTGGTCGTGGTGGACCGTGCGCAGGATGAGGTCGGGGATGAGCGCCACGCCGAGCCCCTCGGCGACCAAGCCCATGACGGCGACGTAGTCCTCGGTCTCGTAGGCGACGTCCGGCCGGAACCCGGCGGCGTCGGCGAGCTGGACGAGGTGCCCCCGGCAGCGCGGGCAGCCGGCGATCCACGGTTCCTGCGCGAGCTCGGCGAGGTGGGCCGTCGCCTCGTGCGCCGCCGGGTGCTCGCGCGGCATCGCGAGGCGCACCTCGTCCTCGAGCAGCGGGGTGACGACGAAGGCGTCGAGGTCCTCCTCGCCGCGCGTGGCGTCGGTGCCCTCGTAGGAGAAGGCGATCGCGAGGTCGCACTCGCCGGCGCGCAGGGCGGCGATGCTCTCGGGCGGCTCGGCCTCGGTGAAGGTGATGTGCACGTCGGGGAAGCGCTGCTTGACGAGCGAGAGCGCCCGCGGCACGAGGGTCGCCGAGGCCGACGGGAAGGCCATGAGCCGCACCCGGCCGCTGCGCAGCCCGGCGATGGCCGCCACCTCCTCCTCGGCGGCGTCGAGCGCGGCGAGCACCGGGCCGGCGTGGCGGGCGAGCACGCGGCCGGCCTCGGTGAGCCGCACGTTGCGCCCGACCCGCTCGACGAGCACCGTGCCGGTGCGCTGCTCGAGGCGGCGGACCATCTGCGAGATGGCCGGCTGGGTGTAGCCCAGCGAGGCGGCGGCGGCGGTGAAGCTGCCCTGCTCGGAGATGGCCCGCATGACGCGGAGGCCGGCGGCGTCGATCATGGGCTCATCCTATAAGCGGGCGTTATCGACCGGCCTGGTCTCGCAACGCGGCGTCATCCGCGGCCGCTCCCCGGGGCGGTGTCGGCGGCGCGGGGGATACTGGCGCCATGCCGGAGACCCCCAGCGCGCCCCCCGGCGCGACGCTGCGGCTCGCCGGGCGCGACGAGGTCGGCCGCACCCCCGACTGGGCGACCCGGCCGCTGCCGCCCGAGGCCCGCGAGCCCGCCGCCGTCGCGCGGCTCGCCGACCTGCTGCGCGCGCACCCCGGCACCCTCGTCCTCTCCGGGGCCGGGATGTCCACCGACTCCGGCATCCCGGACTACCGGGGCCGCGACGGCACCCGTCGGGTGATGCCGATGCAGCACGGCGAGTTCTGCGCCTCGAGCGAGAACCGGCAGCGGTACTGGGCGCGCTCGTTCGTCGGCTGGCAGCGCTTCTCGCGCGCCGAGCCCAACCGCGGCCACCACGCCGTCGCCGCGCTCCAGGAGGCGGGGCTGCTCGGCCCGGTCATCACCCAGAACGTCGACGGCCTGCACCAGGCGGCCGGCTCGCACGACGTCACCGAGCTTCACGGCACCCTCGCCGAGGTCGTCTGCCTGACCTGCGACGACCGCACCGGCCGCGAGGAGCTCCAGGCGCGGATGGCCGCCGCCAACCCCGGCTTCGAGGAGCGGGTGCGCGGCGAGGCGCCGGACGGCTCGCAGGTGAGCAGCCAGATCCGGCCGGACGGTGACGTCGTCCTGCCCGAGGACGCCGTGGCCGGCTTCCGGCTGCCGCTCTGCCTCGTCTGCGGCGCCGACACCCTCAAGCCCGACGTCGTGTTCTTCGGCGGCTCGGTGCCGCGCGAGCGGGTCGACACCTGCTTCGCGCTGACCGACGCCGCGCCCGCGCTGCTCGTCCTCGGCTCCTCGCTCGCCGTGATGTCGGGGCTGCGGTTCGTCCGGCACGCCGCGCGCCGGGGCATCCCCGTGGCGGCCGTGACGCGGGGCCCGACCCGTGGTGACGAGCACATGGCCCTGCGGGTCGACGCGCCCCTCGCCCCGACGCTCGAGCAGCTGCTGCGCGACGGGGCGGCCGCGTGACCGAGGCCGAGATCCGTTCCGCCACACCGGCCGACCTGCCAGGCATGGCCGTCATCTACAACGACGCCGTCCGGCACACCGTCGCCACGTTCGACCTCGAACCGCGCCCCGACGACCACTACGCCGACCGCGTCGCGTCCACCCGACCCGGTGACCACGTCCTCGTCGCCGTCGCGCCCGACGGCGACGTGCTCGGCTACGCGTTCTCGGGCACCTACCGGCCGCGCGCGGCGTACGACGGCACCCGCGAGGTGTCGGTCTACCTCGCCGACGCCGCTCGCGGGCAGGGCCTCGGCCGCCGGCTCTACGCCGAGCTGCTGCGGCGGGTCGACGCCGACGGCGTGCACACGTGCGTCGCCGTCATCGCCCAGCCGAACCCGGCGAGCGAGGCGCTGCACCGCGCGCACGGGTTCGAGCACGTCGGCACGCTCCGCGAGGTCGGGTTCAAGCTCGGGCGCCGCGTCGACACCGCATTCTGGCAGCGCCCGCACCCGGACGGGCGCTGAGCGCCGGCGTCACTCGGGGCGCACGTCGTGGATCGGCTCCTTCGGGAGGCGCTTGACCTTGCGCGTGCGCCGGCGGCGGCTCGGGATCATCGAGCGCATCTCCTCGAGCTTGCCGAAGCAGAGCATCCGGTCGCCGGCCTCGAGCACGTGGTGGCTGTTGGGGTTGGGGATGACCATCGTCCCGCGGTGCAGCGTCAGCGCGGTGATGTCACGCTCACGAAGACCGCTGTCGCCCAACGACTTCCCGACGAGGTCGGATGCCTCGTGCACCGCGATCTCCGCCACGCCGTAGCCCGTCGAGACGGTGAGGCGCTGGCGCACGTCGATCTCGGGGAAGGCGACCTGGTTGTCGATGTGGTCGATGATCGCGCCCGCGACGTCGAGCTTCGTCGCGGTCTCGATGCCCTCGAGGCCGGGGGAGGAGTTGACCTCCATGACCTGCGGCCCCTCGTCGCTCTCGAGCATGTCGACACCGGCGACCCGCAGGCCCATGATCTGCGCGGAGCGGACGGCGGCGCGCTCGAAGTCGGGGTCGAGCTCGACCGGCTCCACCGACCCGCCGCGGTGCACGTTGGACCGGAACTCGTCACCCTTGGCCACCCGGCGCATCGCGGCGACGACCCGGTCGCCGACGACGAGCGCGCGGATGTCGCGGCCCTTGCTCTCCTTGACGAACCGCTGGATGAGCACGTTCTGCTTCGTCGACTGCAGCGTCTCGATGATGGCCTCGGCGGTCTTCATCTCCGGGGCGAGGATGACCCCGATGCCCTGGGTGCCCTCGAGGAGCTTGATGACCACCGGCGCGCCGCCGACGCGCTCGATGGCGGGGATGACGTCGGCACGGTCGCGGACGAAGGTCGTCGGCGGCATCCCGATGTTGTGCCGCGACAGGATCTGGGTGGCGCGCAGCTTGTCCCGCGAGTTCGCGATGCCCCACGAGGTGTTCGGCGTGTAGACGTCCATCTGCTCGAACTGCCGCACGACGGCGGTGCCGAAGTAGGTGATGGAGTTGCCGATCCGCGGCAGGATCGCGTCGTACGTCGAGAGCCGCTTGCCCCGGAACTGCAGGTCCGGCTCGTCCCCGGACAGGTCGATGCCGAAGCGGAGGGTGTTGAGGACCTTGACCTGGTGGCCACGGTCCTGGGCGGCGGTGCGCAGGCGCTGCGTACTGTACGAGCGAGGCGCGCGGGAGAGGATCGCGAGCTTCATGGTTTCCCGACGGGAGAGGACGGATGACGGACAGCCATTCCTACACCCTCGCGGGCTGGCGCGAGTGGGTCAGCCTCCCGACGATCGGCGTGCCGTGGGTCAAGGCCAAGCTCGACACCGG
Source organism: Phycicoccus mangrovi (assembly GCF_018729305.1). Classification (NCBI taxonomy): domain Bacteria; kingdom Bacillati; phylum Actinomycetota; class Actinomycetes; order Micrococcales; family Intrasporangiaceae; genus Phycicoccus; species Phycicoccus mangrovi. The sequence continues at coordinate 72,597 of NZ_JAHHWP010000026.1, forward strand.
CGCGCGGTCCTCGTCCATCCACGCCTTCGACCTCGAGGACCTCGAGCGCGACGGCGAGCGGTGGGCCCGCTTCCGCATCCAGCCGTGGCAGCGCTCCGAGGCCGACGCCGTCCAGTGCGAGTGCCCGGTGCTCGACGTGCGCGAGGTCCGCTCGTCCTCCGGCCACGCCGAGGAGCGGCTCGTCGTCGCGATGGACCTCGTCCTCATGGGCCGCACGGTCGCCGCCGAGATGACGCTCGCGCGGCGCGACGAGATGGGCTTCCGGATGCTCGTCGGCCGCGAGGCGCTGCGCCAGGGCTTCGCCGTCGACCCCGGCCGCTCCTACCTCGGCGGCCGCCCACCGCTCGCGATGCGCCGGCGCAACCGGGGGAAGGCCTGATGGCCCGGCGCCCCCTGCGCCCCTCGTTCGAGATCGGCCACGTGCGCGTGCGGGCCGGGCGCACGCAGTCGGTGTCGCTGCCGATCACCCGCCTGGTCACCGGCGCCGACGTCGAGCTGCCCGTCCGGGTCGTCCACGGGCGCGAGGAGGGGCCGACCGTGTGGGTCGACGCCGCCATCCACGGCGACGAGGCCGTCGGGGTCGAGGTGGTGCGACAGGTCGTCGCCGGGCTCGACCCGAAGACGTTCTGCGGCACCCTGATCGCCGTCCCCATCGTCAACGTCCTCGGCTTCTCGGCGGGGCAGCGTTACCTGCCCGACCGCCGCGACCTCAACCGCTCCTTCCCGGGCTCGCCGCGCGGCTCGCTCGCCGGGCGCATCGCCCACCTGTTCATGACCGAGGTCGTCGACAAGTGCGAGGTCGGCATCGACCTGCACACCGGCTCGGACCGGCGCACCAACCTCCCGCAGGTGCGCGCCGACCTCGAGGACCCGCGCACCCGCGCGCTCGCCGAGGCCTTCGCGGCCCCCGTCATGCTCAACGCCAGGCTGCGCGACGGCTCGCTCCGGTACGCCGCCCGCGAGCGGGGCGCCACCGTCCTGCTCTACGAGGCCGGCGAGGCGTGGCGGATGGACCGCTGGGCCGTCGACGCCGGCGTGCTCGGCGTGCGCCGCGTGCTCGCCGCGCTCGGGATGACCGAGCCGGTCGCCGAGGACCCGCCGGCGCCCTCGGCGGTCTCGTTCCGCAGCGGCTGGGTGCGGGCGCGCGGCACCGGCATGCTCCACCTCGAGGTCGCGCTGGGGGAGCGGGTCGAGCGCGGGGCGCGCCTCGGCGGCCTCTTCGACTCGCTCGGCAAGCGGGTGCGCCTCGTGCACGCCGACCGGTCCGGCATTGTCATCGGGCGCACCGAGGCGCCGCTGGTCAACTCCGGCGACGCGGTCGTCCACATCGCCGAGGTCGAGGACTGACGCCGGCCGGCCTCAGACCCGGCGCAGGACCGCGGTGACCTTGCCGAGGATCGTCGCGTGGTCGCCGTCGATCGGCTCGAAGGCCGGGTTGTGCGGCATGAGCCAGACCTTGCCGTCGCGCCGCTTGAAGGTCTTGACGGTCGCCTCGTTGTCGAGCATCGCCGCGACGATGTCGCCGTTCTCGGCGGTGGGCTGCTGGCGGACGACGACCCAGTCGCCGTCGCAGATGGCCGCGTCGACCATCGAGTCGCCGACGACCTTGAGCAGGAAGAGGCTGCCCTCGCCGACGATCTGCTTCGGCAGCGGGAAGACGTCCTCGACGACCTCCTCGGCGGTGATCGGCACACCGGCGGCGATCCGGCCGAGGACCGGGACGTAGGAGGCCTCGGGGCGCTCGTCGCCCTCGCCGGTGACGTCGACCACCTCGTCGGGCTCGGGGCGGCGGTAGCCGGAGCCCTGGCGGTCGGGGGAGACGACCTCGATGGCGCGTGGCCGGTTGGGGTCGCGCCGCAGGAAGCCCTTGCGCTCGAGCGCCGAGAGCTGGTGGGCGACCGAGCTGGGGGAGGTGAGCCCGACGGCCTCGCCGATCTCGCGCATGCTCGGCGGGTAGCCGTGCCGGTCGACGGCGTTGCGGATGACCTCGAGGATCTTGCGCTGGCGGTGGGTGAGGTCCCCGCCGTCGCCGCGGTCGGGCATCTCGTGGATGTCGGCGTTCCTCGGACGTGCCATCTCGACCCCTTCGCTGCGGCCGCCCCGTGCCGACGGGGGGCCTGACCGGTGTTTTCGCAGGTCAGACGGTCTGTCGGTGGTGACATGCAGTCTGATCTGCATGCGGACATCCTACGAGCGACGGGCGTCGAACTCAAACATGTGTTCGACGCGTGTCTTGTCCGCCTCGAACGTGCGTGCTATAACTCGTACAGACGTTCTATCGAACACCGGTTCGACGGTGGCCCCGGCCGCCGGGATGGAGGACATGATGAGCGCGATCGCCTGGGACCCCACCGACCTCGGCCCCACCCGCCCCGTGCCGCCGCGCCGCCCGCGGCTGGTCGTCCTCGAGGGCGGTGGCCAGGGAGGCCGTGCGGCGCGCGCCGCGCAGCCGGCCCTGCGGATCACCCGCCGCGGCCGCCTCGTGCTGCTCGTCCTCGCGACGCTCGCGCTGACGGCCGTCCTCGGCCTGCGCGGCCTCGGGGGCGCCGGCGCGGTCGAGCCCGCGCACACCGTGTCGGTCTCGCCCGGCCAGACACTGTCCGAGATCGCGGCCCGCGAGCTGCCCTCGATGTCGATCAGCGACGGCATCGTCGCCATCCAGCTGGCCAACGGCCTGAGCACGGCCCAGGTCCGCGCCGGCCAGCAGCTGGTCGTCCCCGCGGGCTGAGCCGCCGCGGGGGCGCCCGGTCGGGCGCGCCACGATCCCCGAGTCCCTCGACCCGACTCGGACGCCGGAGGGCGTCGTCTCCCGTGCAGGAGAGACGGCGCCCTCCGTGCTGTGCACCGGCAGGCCGCTGTCAACGCGCCACGCTCGGCCGAACGGGGGAGGTCGCATCCCCCGAGACGTCGGACCTCCCGGTCCCATCGGCCCGCCGGTCGCGTGCGGCGCTGCGCGACCCTCCTGTGCACCAACAGACTTCATGACATGCGGACACGTCGTCGCGGCTCCTACCGCCTCACCCACCACCCGGTCGTCCAGTGCGGCGGCCAGGGCCGGTGGCTCTGGTCGTGCGGCTGCGGAGCGCGCGGGTCCGCCACCTCGGGCGGCTGGCACGGTGCCTACACGGCGGCACTCGTGCACCACAGCCTGAGCCCCGGGGAATGAGACGTGCGGCCCGGGGATACACAGAGGGTCCCCGGGTCGCACCCCTCGTCGTCGCTGGCTCTCCACCGACGCGACGACGGAGCGGGCGGCGCTGGCTGTCGCCTGCAGGGAGGCCGCGGCCCCGCGCCGTCGGGGATCGCAGGTCCCCCCACTCCGACCCCCGACCGGGTCCGGGTGGGGGGATCGGCCGTCCCCCGCCGGCTTAGGCCAGGGCCTTGCGCATCACGAGGCGTGGCATCCCGCTCGCGGTGGCGTCGGTGACGCCGACCTCCTCGAAGCCGGCCCGCGCGAACATCGCCCGTGTCCCGACGAAGGCCATCGTCAGGTCCATCCGCCGCTCGCCGGGGTCGACCGGGTGCGCCTCGACCGCCGGCGCCCCCTGTGACCCCGCCCAGGCCACGGCGCCCTCGATGAGGTGCGCCGTCACGCCCTGGCGCCGGTGGCCGCCGCGGACGACGACACAGACGATGCTCCACACCGGGACGTCGTCGACCGGGTGGATCCTCGTCGAGTGCACGAGGCGCGGGATGTCGCTGCGCGCGCCGATGTTGCACCACCCGACCGGGACGCCGTCGCGGTAGGTGACGACCCCCGGGGGCACCTCGCGCTCGCAGAGCCGGCGGGCGGCCTGCTCACGGCTGCCCTCGCCGAACTCGTCGATCTCGCGCTGCCGCAGCCGGTGCGAGAGGCACCAGCAGTGCGTCGCCCGGCGGTTGGGGTTGACCACGTCCGCGAAGTCGTCGAAGCGGTCCGGCGTCACGGGGTGGGTCTCCCAGGTGGTCATGCCGCAGCCAAGCACCGCGCACCGACACCGCGCCACCCGCGCTCCGTAGGGTCGGGGCGTGCGCATCGTCAGTCTCATCCCCTCGGCCACCGAGATCCTCTTCGCCCTCGGGGCGGGTGACGACGTCGTCGGGGTGACCTTCGAGTGCGACGTCCCGCCGGAGGCCCGCTCGCGCCGGGTCGTCTCGACCTCCGCGCTGCCCGAGGGGCTGACCCCCGGCGAGATCGACGCCGCGGTGCGGGCCGCCGTCGAGCGCGGCGAGGACCTCTACCACCTCGACGCCGGCGCCCTCGCCGACCTCGACGCCGACCTCGTCGTCACCCAGGACCTCTGCGCCGTCTGCGCGCTCGACGTCTCGACCGTCGACGCCGCGCTGCGCCACCTCGGCTGCCGGGCCGAGGTGCTCACCGTCGACCCGCACACGCTCGAGGAGGTGCTCGCCTCCATCGGCGCGGTCGGGGCGGCGGTCGGCCGCGAGGCGGAGGCCGCGGCCCTCGTCGCGACGCTGCGGCATCGCCTCGACACCGTCCGTGCCCGCGTGGCCGGACGCCGGCGGCCGCGCGTCGCGGTGCTCGAGTGGACCGACCCGCCGTTCGCGCCGGGGCACTGGATCCCCGAGATGGTGCAGCTGGCCGGGGGCGAGTGCGTCCTCGGGGCGGCGGGGGAGCGGTCGGTCGCCATCGGGTGGGCGGACCTCGCCGCATCCACACCGGAGGTCGTCGTCGTCGCGCCGTGTGGTTACGACCGCGAGGGGGCGCAGCGCCAGGCCGACGGGCTCGTCGCCGCGGGGGTGCTGCCCGACGGCGTCACCGTCCACGCGGTCGACGCGGACGGGCTGTGGGCGCGGCCGGGGCCGCGGCTCGTCGACGGCGTCGAGGAGCTGGCGGGCCTTCTGCACCCGCGCGGGTGAGCGCCGGGGTCAGTGGCGGCGCAGCCGGTGGTCCTCGTCGTCGTGCGCGCCCTGGGTGCGACGCCCGAGCGCCGCGACGCCGACGAGGAGGAGGTCGAGCAGCGGCGAGGCGGGGCCGTGCCCCGGGTCGCGGCGCGAGGTCGCGCCCTCGGTGTACCGGCCCAGAGGACCTTCCATGGTGTAACCCATCACGTGTCCTCCCAGACGCGTCGTCCCCGGCTTCTCCCTGACATTCACCACGGTCGCATCAGGATTTGGTCAAGGAATGGCAAAGGCGGCGCGTCCCGGGTGTTCGGCGGTGCAGACCTGGCCGAACGGACGATGCCCGTATCACCGCGCGCGCCGCGGCCTCCTGAGGGCCATGAGCACCTCCCGTCGGCGGACCGCCCGCCGCAGCCACCACCCGGTCGTCGGGTGCGACGCCCGCGGCCGGTGGCACTGGGAGTGCGGCTGCGGGGCCGGCGCGCGGGGGAGCGCGGGGCCGAACGACTGGCACGGCGCCGTCATCGCGGCGCTGGTCCACCAGGGTGCCGCGCCGGGGGAGTGACCCCCAGATCTGGTGCCTCAGGCGTCACACCCGTCCCACTGGTGGTGGTGCGACACGCCGTGGACCGTCGTCGCGGAGGGGTCCGCACCCCCGCTGACCTGCGCAAACAGCCGAACGGCCGATCTTCGAGCTCCCCCTGTTGCGTCGCGGGTCACACGGATGGCACGATGAGCCACAACATCTAGTTGTACCCGGCCATCAGGTTGGTGACAGGCGGCTGGTCGGTGGGAGTCCGCCGAGGGCGGTGTGGCGTCGCTGAGTGTTGTACAGCTCGAGCCAGGGGGCAAGGGCGTCGGCGCGGGCTTGGTTGCTGGTGAAGACCTGCCGGTAGGCCCATTCGG
>NZ_JAHHWP010000027.1:0-77315 GCF_018729305.1 Phycicoccus mangrovi
CATCGTCGCCGACACCGCCCAGGTCACCAGCGGCTCCGCCGCCGACAGCCAGAGCGCCTCCCTCGAGCTCGCCCGCATGAGCACCCAGCTCCAGACCCTCGTCGCCCAGTTCCAGCACTGACCCGGCGGCACGCAACCTTCGACAGCCACCGTCCCCCGGTCCTGTCGACCACCAGGTCCCGTGCCAGAATCCCCCCTGGCGCCCCGCTGGTTCCCCTGCACCGGCGGGGCGCCGCCCTGTGCCGCGCGGCCCGGGTGAGCCGGCTCGGGACCCCTCGTCCGCGGGGTCCCTCCTGCCCGGACGGACAACCCCTGGACCGTCCGTCCGGACGGAGTGACGACCTTCACGGACGCCCCCTGGTCCCGACGTCCGGCCTCGACCATCCACCGAGCTACGTTGTGCCCGACAGGCGTCGGCGCCTGCAGGAAGGACGCCCCTCGTGACCGACGCGTACCCTCCGGCGGCCCGCCCGCTGCGCGTCCTCATCGTCGAGCCGCACCCGCTCGTGCGCGAGCAGCTGCGGGCGCTCCTGGCCGCCGAGCCCGGCCTCGTCCTCGTCGGGGAGTGCACGGGTGCCGAGGCCGCACGCCGGTCGGTGGACGGCCTCGCCCCGGACGTGGTCGTGGTCGCGGTGCGGCTCCCCGACGGCTCCGGCCTGGACCTGTGCCGGGACCTGACGAGGCGGCCCCGCGCCCCGAGGGTGCTGCTGACCAGCGCCTTCGACGATGCCGCCCTGCGTCGCTCCGCGCGGGAGGCGGGGGCGTCCGGGATGGTCGCCACGCCTCGGGCGACCCGGATCCTCGTCCGGACCATCCGTGAGGTGACGGCGGGTCCGGACGGCCCCGACCTGCCCGGACACCCCTCCTGAGCCGCCCGCGCGACCGGGCGTCACCGCCCGGGGACTAGTACCTCCGGACAGGTGGGGGTGGGCCAAGGGCCAATGGCGGGTGAACGGCGGGCGAACCTACGGTTCCGCGCATGGACACGTGGAGCCCGAGCCGGCCGGAGGCGTCCCCCCTGCTGCGAAGGTCGGAGCGGGCTCCACGTGTCGTCCTCGTCTCGCACGACGGGTTCGGCCTGGGCCACGCCCGGCGCAACTCGCGCATCGCCGCCGCCGTCCGCGCCCTCGCCCCGTCGGCGGACGTCACCCTCGTCACCGGTCTGGCCAGCCGGCACGCGTGGCTGGGCGCCGACGGCGTCCGCGTCGTCCGCGTCCCGGCCGTCACCAAGGACGCCACCGGCCGCTACGTGACCCGCAGCGGCGACCTCGCCGGCACCCTCCGCGAGCGCGCCCGGGTCTTCGCGCGGGTCGTCGAGGAGGTCCGGCCCGACGTGCTGCTCGTCGACCGCCACCCCCTCGGCATCGAGGGGGAGCTGCGGCCGGCCGTGGCCGCCGCTCGCCGCGGTGGTGCCACCGTCCTGCTCGGGCTGCGCGACATCCTCGACACCCCCGCCGCCGTCCGCGCCGAGATCGAGGGCCCGGACTGGTCGGGCGCCGGACGCTGGGTCGACGAGGTGCTCGTGTACGGGTCGCCCTCGCTCTGCGACCACGTCGCCGAGTACGGCCTGCCGGTGCGCCCGGTCTACTGCGGCATCGTCACCGCGCCCGTCGCGCCACCCCGGCCCCTCGCCCCGGCGACCGGGGGAACGGTCCTCGTCACGGCCGGTGGTGGCGGCGACGGCGACGTGCTCACCTCGGTGCTCGAGGCCGTCGCCGCCACGCCCCGCTACGAGCGCGTGGTCGTCGTCCGTGGCCCCGCGGCGGGCTGGTCGGTCCCCGACCGGGTCGAGGTCGTCGCGCCGCGCGACGACTGCACGGCGCTCTACGCCGAGGCCTCGGCCAGCGTCCAGATGGTCGGCTACAACTCCGTCTACGAGGCCGTCGTCTCGGGCCTGCGCCCGCTGCTCGTGCCGCGCCGCGCGCCCCGGCGCGAGCAGGCCATCCGCGCGGGACGCCTGGCCTGCCTCGGGCTGGCCGACGTCCTCGACCCCGGGGCCGGCCCGGACGAGGTGAGCTGGCTCCTCGACCGCCCCCGGCTGCAGACCGGGTGGGACCTCGCCCGCAGCGGTCTCGACGTCGACGGCGCCGCGCGCGTCGCGGCCCGGGTGCTCGCCCACGCGGGTGCCGCCACCGCGCCCGCCCGGGTGGCCGTGCGATGAGCGGGGTCCTCGCGGTGCTGCGCCGCTTCTCCGGGCACGTGCGCCCCTACCGTCGCCTGCTCGCCCTCGGGGCGCTGCTCGCGGTGCTCGAGGTGGTCGTGCGGCTGGCCGAGCCGTGGCCGCTGCGGCTCGTCGTCGACCACGCGCTCGCCGAGGACCCCCGTCCGGTCCTCGGCCTCACCGACCCGATGGCCGTCGCGGCGCTCTCGGCCGTCGCGCTGCTCGTCGTCGTCGCGCTCGCCGCGGTCCTCGACTACTGGTCGACGCGCGTCCTCGCGTCGGCCGGGCTGCGGCTCGCGGCCGACCTGCGCGGCACCGTCTTCACGCACCTGCACCGGCTCTCGCTGGCCTTCCACGGCCGCTCGCGCGTCGGGGACCTCGCCAACCGCGTGACGAGCGACGTCGACCGCACCCAGGACATGCTCGTGCAGTCGCTCGCCGTCATCGGCCCGAACGTCATGCTCGTCGTCGGGATGTTCGTCGTCATGGTCGCGATGGACGTCGTGTTCGCCCTCGTCGCGCTCGTGCTCGCCCCGGTGCTCGCGTGGACCGTCCACCGCTCGACCGTCCGGCTCAAGCGCAGCAGCCGCGAGGCCCGCGCCGCCGACGGCGTCGTCGCCGCCGCCGCGTCCGAGAGCCTCGCGGTGATGCCGCTCGTGCAGTCGCTCGGCCTGGAGCCGACCCAGCGCAGCACCTTCGACCGGCTGACGGGCGAGAGCCTGCGCGCCGGGCTCGAGTCCGCCCGCATCCAGGCCCGGTTCAGCCCGCTCGTCGACCTCACCGCCGCCGGCTCGGCCGCCATGGTGCTCTGGGTGGGCACCTCCCGGGTCCTCTCGGGCGAGATCACCCTCGGCATGCTCCTCGTCTTCGTCTCCTACCTCGGCTCGCTCTACAAGCCGCTCAAGGCGCTCTCGCGGCTCAGCACCTCGCTCGCCAAGGGGGCCGCGGCCGCGGAGCGCATCGAGGAGGTGCTCGCCGAGCTGCCCGACGTCGCCGAGCCGGCGCAGCCGGTCCGCCCCCGACGGGCCCGCGGGCACCTGGAGTTCTCCGACGTGACGCTGCGCTACGGCAGCACGACCGTGCTCGACGGCGTCTCGCTCGAGGTGGAGCCGGGCCAGACCCTCGCCCTCGTCGGGCCGACCGGCGCCGGCAAGACGAGCCTGGCCTCGCTCGTCCCCCGGCTCGTCGACCCCACCTCCGGCGCGGTCCACCTCGACTTCGTCGACGTGCGCCGCCGGGCGCTCGCCGACCTGCGCTCGCAGGTGGCCGTCGTGCTCCAGGACTGCCTCGTGATGCGCGGGACGCTGCGCGACAACATCCGGCTCGGCGACGTCGACGCCAGCGACGCGGCCGTGCACCGGGCCGCCCGGCTCGCGCTCGTCGACGAGTTCGCCGCCCGCCTGCCCGACGGCCTCGACACCCCGGTCGGCGAGCGCGGGGCCACGCTCTCCGGGGGCCAGCGGCAGCGGCTCGCCATCGCCCGCGCGATCCTGCGCGACGCGCCGGTCCTCGTCCTCGACGAGCCGACCTCGGCGCTCGACGTCCACACCGAGGAGCTCGTCATGGAGGCGCTGTCCAACCTGCCCGAGGACCGGACGACCCTGCTCATCGCCCACCGCCTCTCGACGATCCGGTCCGCCGACGCGGTCGCCGTCCTCGACCGCGGCCGGCTCGTGCGGGTCGGCTCCCCCGACGACGTCGACGCCTCGGTCGTCCGGAGGCTCTCCGGCCCGGCCGACCGCCCGGTGACGGACCTCGCGCAGCGGCGTGCGGCGGGGGGTCGGTCGTGAAGGTCCTCTACGTCCTCAAGCGCTACCCGCGGCTCAGCGAGACCTTCGTCGTCCGGGAGCTCGCCACCCTCGAGGAGCTCGGCACCGAGGTCCTCGTCGACAGCCTCATGCCCCCCGAGGACGGGCCGCGCCACGCCGAGGTGGGGCAGGTGCGGGCCGTCGCGCGCTACCTCCCGCGCCGCGCGGGATGGGTCGGCCCCGCCGCCCGCCTCGGGCTGCGACGACCGCGTGCCGTCGTCCGCGAGGTCCGTCGGGCCCGCCGGCTGTCGTCGGCCGGGGACCGCAGCGCGCGGCGCCGCCTGGCCCACGGCCTCCTCGTCGCCGAGCGCGTGCTCGCCGAGCGTCCCGACGTCCTCCACGCCCACTTCGCGACGGCGGCCGCCGAGGTCGCCGCCGTCGCCTCGCGGGTCACGGGCGTCCCAGTGACCGTGACCGCGCACGCCAAGGACGTCTTCCACGTGCAGAACGTCGACGCCCTCGGCGGGCGCCTGGAGGGTGTCGCCGCCGTGGTCACCGTGTCGGAGTACAACGTCGACCACCTCGGTCGCTCCCTCCCGGGCGCCCGGATCCGCCTCGTGCGCAACGGCGTTCCGCTCGGCCGACCCAACCTCGTGCACGCCGGACGGCGCGACGCCCCGGTCCTGTGCGTCTGCCGGCTCGTGCCGAAGAAGGGCGTCGACGTCCTCGTCCGCGCGGTGGCCCTCGCGGCCGTCGACGACCCCTGGCTGCGCCTCGACGTCATCGGCGACGGACCGCTGCGCACGATGCTCGTCGACCTCGCCGCCGAGCTGGGGGTCGGCGACCGCGTGACGTTCCACGGGGCGATGGACTCCGCCGGTGTCGAGGCCGCCTACGCGCGGGCCTCCCTCGTCGCGCTGCCCTGCCGCGTCGACGAGGACGGCGACCGCGACGGGCTGCCGACGGTCCTCGTCGAGGCCCTCGCCCGCGGGGTGCCGGTCGTCTCCACCGACGTCGTCGGCATCCCCGAGCTCGTCCGCGACGGCGCCACCGGCCGGCTCGTGCCGCAGGACGACCCACGGGCCCTGGCCCGGGCGATCGTGGACCTGCGGTCCGACCCCGTCGCGGCGCGCGCCCTCGGTGCCGCCGGGCGCGAGCTCGTCGCCGCCGACTACGCTCCCGACCGCTCCGGGCGCGAGCTCCTCGGGCTGTGGGCGGAGGTCGCGCGATGAGGGTCCTCGTCCTGTGCACCGACCAGGGCGTCCGGGTGCCGGGCTCCAAGGGTGCCGCGCTCCACCTGCGCGCGGTCGCCGAGGCCTACGCCGCGCTCGGCCACGAGGTGCTGCTCCTCGGCGTCGCCGGCCACGGTGACCCGCCGTCGCACCCGCGGCTGCGCACCCACCTGCTCCCGCACCCGGGGCGGGCCGAGGGCGTGCTGCGGGAACGCAACAAGCTCGCCCTCGTCGAGCGCTTCGTGACGGAGGGCGGGCCGGTCGCCCGGGCCTTCGCTCCCGACGTCGTCCACGAGCGGCTGTCGCTCTTCGGCACCGCGGGGCTGCGGCTGGCCCGGGCCACCGGGGCGCGGCACGTCGTCGAGGTCAACGCGCTGCTCGCCCACGAGGAGGCGCGGTGGCGCGGGCTCGGCCACGTCGCCGTGGCCCGCGAGCGGGAGCACGCGGTGCTCTCCGGCGCCGACCTCGTCGTCCCGGTCAGCGACGAGCTGACCGCCGAGGTGCGCGCCCTGCTCGGGCCGGACGCCCCGGTCGTCACCGTCGCCAACGGCGTCGACCCGCGCCCGTTCCTGCGCCCCCACTCCCCCGGTGCCGTGCGGGCCCGGCTCGGCGTCCCCCCGGGTGCGCGGCTGGCCGTGTTCACCGGCACGCTGCGTCCCTGGCACGGGGTCGAGGTCGCCGTCGACGCGCTGGCCGCCCTCGACCCGGACGTCCACCTCGTCGTCGTCGGGGACGGACCGGTGCGCGACGAGCTCGCCGCGCGGGCGGAGGCGCGCGGCGTCGGCCACCGCGTGCACCTGGTCGGCGCGCTCCCCCACGACGAGGCCGTCGACGCGGTCCGCGCCGCCGGCGTCGCCCTCGCCCCCTACCCCGACCTGCCCGGCTTCTCGTTCTCCCCGCTCAAGGTCTACGAGTACCTGGCGGCCGGCACACCCGTCGTCGCCTCGGACCTCGGCCAGCCGCACGCGCTGCTCGCCGGCCTCGGTGTCGGCCGGCTCGTCCGACCCGGGGACCCCGCCGACCTCGCGCTCGGCATCCGCGCCGCGCTCGCGGCCGGGGCCGGCGAGGCGGAGGCCGCGGTGGCCGTGCGCGTGCGGGAGGAGTGGTCGTGGGCCTCCCGGGTCGGCGACGTCCTCGCGGCGCTCGAGCAGGTGACGACCGGACCCGGCAGCGCGGCCGCCGCGGCCGCCGACCTCCCCGAGGAGGACACGGCCGTGGCCGAGGCCCTGCGACGGGCCGACCGGGACCACACGCTCGCCGGCCTGCGGCTCGGCCGGGTCCTGCGCCGCGTCGCGGGTCGCCGGGCCACCTTCGCCGCGCGTCGCGCGGACGGGGAGGCCGTCGTCGTCAAGGCGTTCGCGTCGCCCCGCGCACGCGGCAACGCCCGACGGCTGGCCGCCCTCGCCGACGCCGGGCTCTCCGACGTCGTCCCCACGGCGCTCGCGACCTCCGACGACGGCTGCGTCGGCGTCGTGTCCTTCCGTCCGGGAACCGTGATGGAGGACCTGTCCGACGACGCCTGGCTCGACGCGTGCGCCGCGACGGGCGGCGTCCTGCGCCGGCTCCACGACAGCGGCGCCGCGCTCGACCGGCGCTGGACCTCGGCCGACGAGTGCGCCCAGCTGCTGCGCCGCGCGCCGGCCGGCTGCCGTGACGTCGCCGCGGCGGAGGCCGCAGCCGCTCCGCCGGACGGCACGCTCGTCCCGTCGCACCGCGACCTCCACCCCCGGCAGGTCGTGGCGGTCGACGGAGCCTCGGGCGTCTGCCTCATCGACCTCGACGACGCGGCCCTCGCCCCCCGCGGCCTCGACGTCGGCAACATGGTGGCCCACCTGCGCCGCGAGGTCGTCGTCGGGCGGCGCGGCCTCGAGGTCGGCGAGGCGGCCGTCGACGCCTTCCTCGGCGGGTACGGCGACGCGCCCGCCGACCTGCTCGCGTGGGAGCGCCTCGCCCTGGCCCGCCTGGCCGGCCTGGCCGAGAGCCGTCACGGCTCCCCGCAGGAGCGGGACGCCCTGCTCCGCCTCCTCGCCGAGCGCCCCGCCCCCCCGCCTCCCCCGGTCGGCCTCGTCCCGACCGGCCACGCCGACCGCCCGGTGCGGATGGCCGTCGACGAGGCGACGGGGCGTCCGGTCGTGGTCAAGACCTACCTCGGCGCGGACGGCTCGCGCGTCCACGACGACATGCTCTCCCTGTGGGCCTCTCCCTTCGGTGGCTCACCGCACCCACGGATGCCCGAGCCGCTGTCCTTCGACGCCTCGTCCGGTGACCTCGTGATGACCCGGGTGCCCGGCGAGGCCGTCGCCGTGCGCGGCGCGCTCGGCGGCTCGGTCCGTCGTGGGGCCGACGTCGGCCGGCTGCTCGCCGCCCTGCACGGCAGCGGAGCCGACCTGCACCGGGTGCGCGACCGGCGCGCCCTCGTCCGCTCGACCCACCGGAAGGTCCGCTCGCTCGAGGGGCAGGCGAGGCCGCACGTCCACTCCCTGTTCCGGGTCGTCGCGGAGGGCATCGAACGACGGTGGGCGGGAACCGAGACCGGCGAGCTGGTCCCCAGCCACGGGGACTTCTCGCCGCGCAACGTCCACGCCACCGCGGACCACGTCGCGATCGTCGACCTCGACCGGCTCCAGCTCGCCGAGCGCGAGCGCGACGTCGCCTACTGGTGCGCATGGCTGTGGGTGACCAGCGGGGGGACCGAGCCCCTGTTCACGGGGCCGGCCCGCCCGTTCCTCCAGGGGTACACCGAGGCCGCCGGCGTCCCGCTGCGCCCGGACGTGCTCGAGATGCACGCGGCCGTCGCCCTCGTCCGCATCGCCCACGGCTGGACCTCGATGCGGACGAACGACTCGGCGCGCGTCGCCCTGCTCGTGGCCGCGAGCGCCCTCGCGGACGTGCCCGTCACCCCCGTCGCACCCGGCGCGTGACCCACCGTCGTCCGGTGCCCGCCGCGTTCGTCTACTACGCCGCCGTCGACGACCTGGCCGCCCTCGACCTCGTCGACCTGCGGGTGGCGGTCGGCGGGACCGGACCGGGGCACCCCGGCGGCGACGGACCTCCCGCCCGGCGCTTCCCCCGCCCCGTCTTCACCGACCGCGTCGACCCCGTCCTGCGGTGCAGCCGGCTCGAGGAGCTCCTCACCGCGCGCACGCACGCGGAGGTCGCGGCCGACCACCGCAGCGCCCGTGCCCTGGGCCCGCCCGACCGGCCCGGCCCGCTGGTCGTCACCGTGACCCGCGGGCTGCAGCACGCCCTCGCCACCGCCACCGCGGCCGACCTGCGGGACGCGGTCGCTGCCTCCGCCGACACCGACAGGGCCGCGTGGCGGGACCGGCCGGACGTGCACCGGCTGGCGCGCCTCGCGCGTGAGGCGCTCGCCGCGGACCTGCTGCTCTACTGCCGCGTCCGCGCGTGAGGACCGGGCGGACCGTCCGGGGCCGGACGCTCCGCATCGGCCCTCACGACGCGGGTCAGGGCATCCCGTTGACGTAGGGCATCGCCCAGGCGAAGGCGCGCGCGGCGGCGGCGTCGAGGTCCGCGGCGGTGGGCGCGGGTGAGGCCTCGCCCATGCCGTGCTGGAACACCGCCACCTCGGCGACCAGCTCGCCGGCCGCGCTCGTCCTGCGGAAGGCGGCGTCGGCGACGGCCGTGGGCACGTCGAGCATCCCCCGCCACGTCCTCGATCGGGACGCCGAGCAGCAGGTCGAGGGCGGACAGCAGCCCGACGGTGAAGGCGAAGTCCGGCTCGCAGACCGAGCGCTCGGCGGCGAGCAGCTCGCAGGTGCGGGCCCGGACCAGCGCCGTCGCCAGGCCGTCGGCGCCCGCGCCCGGCCGCCCCGAGAGCAGGGTGAGTGCCACCCACTGCCGGATCCGGACCGTGCCGAGCATGACGAGGGCCTCGCGGATGCTGCGCACCTCGCGCCGCAGCCCGTGGTTGGCACCGACCGACGCCAGCTGCAGCACCTGGAGCACGAGCCCCGGCTCGCGGCGCAGGATCGACTCCAGCGCGTCCAGGTCGACGTCCTCGGTGAGCAGGGTCGTCGCGAGGTTCACGTGGGCCAGCGCGGCCGTCGGGATGGACTGGCCGCGCACCACGCGCGGCTTCTCGATGGCGTAGCCCTGGAACAGCTCGAACCCGGACTGCATCGCCCAGTCGAGGTCGTCGAGCGTCTCGAGCTTCTCGGCCAGCAGCTGCACGCCGTAGGGCCGGCACCGGTCCGCGAGCGCGAGCGAGCCCTCCCGGCCGAGGGCCTGCACGTCGATCTTGACGATCGTCGCGAGCTCCAGCAGCCGTTCGGCCCCGTCGATCCACACGAAGTCGTCGAGGGCGAGCTGGTAGCCGCGCGCGACGAGGTCGCGGCACCCCTGGACGGACTCGTCGTCGACGGTCACCGTCTCGAGCACCTCGATGACGGTGCGCGCGGGCGGGAGGGTGACCGGGGTCCTGCCGGTGAGCACGCCCCGCTCGGCGTTGCAGAAGATCACCTTGTCGCCGACGAGCTGACCGACCCCGATGGTCAGGGCACCCAGCACCACGTCGGCGGTCATCTGCTCCCCGGAGGGCAGCGGGGCGTCCGACCGGGCGGCGCGGTACAGGAGCTCGTAGCCCATCACCGCGCCGGTGCGGTCGACGATCGGTTGGCGTCCCACGGCCACCGCGGGGGCGGCCGTGGACGTCGCGGGCTCCCCTACAAGCACGGTCCGTCCTCCAGTTGTGTCGACCCCGTGATTGTGCGGGGCGACGGGAGCGCGTTTCCGCCCAACCGGGGAGGGATCAGCCGATCGTCCGACCGGACGGAGCGATCGGCCGGACTTCCTTCCCGGGCCCCTCGTCGGGACCGGCCGACCCGCCCCGGTCAGCCGCTCGTGACCGGCCGGAAGACGGTGCGGACCACCGGGCGTCCGCGCAGCCACCCGGTCACCGCGGTGAGCGGCCGGTGGGCAGCAGCCACCCCGCACCGGCCACGACGCCGCCGAGCAGGAGGCCGGCGAGGACGTCCTGCGGGTAGTGCGCGCCGACGTAGACACGCGTCAACGCCATCGCGAGCGCGGCCACGACGGCCCACCGGCCGATCCGGGGCGCGGCGACGAGGAGCCCGACGGCCACGGCCCCGGCCATCGTCGCGTGGTCCGACGGGAAGGACACGTCGGAGGTGCGCGGGACGAGCAGGAGCGCACCGGGGTGCGTCGCGTACGGGCGGGCCTCACCGAACAGCGCGGCGACGGGCTGGTTGACCGTCACCGCGACGAGCGTGCCGAGGGCGACCCACCCGGCGGCGGCGAGGTCGCGGTCACCCGCGCGGCGGGCCGCCAGCAGCGCCCACAGGGCGAGCCCGGCGAAGAGCACGACCCCGTAGGTCGCGAACAGCACGGCCGGGCCGTGCAGCCACGGTGTGGAGCGGGCGAACGACTGGACCGCGGCGAAGAGCCGCTCGTCGGGCGAAGGGGTGGGCATCGGGTGGGTGGCCTCTCTCGGGGTGACACCGCAGTGTGGGCCGCTCACCTGTGCCGGGGCTGTGGGCCACCGCCTCCTGCGCCCGCCTCGGCCACTAGTGTTTGCGCATGCACGCAAACATCGAACCTCCGGTCTGGGGTGAAGACGTCGTCACCCTCGCCGTCGAGGTCCTGCGGATGCTCGCCGACCCCACCCGCCTGCAGCTGGCCGGGCTGCTGCTCGACGAGGAGCGCTCGGTCAGCGAGCTCGCCGAGGTGCTCGAGCGGCCGGTCCCCGCGGTCTCCCAGCACCTCGCCAAGCTGCGCATGGCCCGTCTGGTCACCTCGCGCCGGCAGGGCCAGACCGTGCTCTACCGGGTCGAGAACGGCCACGTGCGTCAGCTCGTCGTCGACACCGTAGGGCACGTCGAGCACCTCCTCGAGAACGTGCCCGCCCACCACCGCAGCGAGGGATGAGCGCGATGAGCCACACCACGCGTGCGGTCGCCGGCCACGCCCACGACCACGACCGCGACCGCGACCACGACCACGACCACGACCACGACCACGACCACGACCACGACCACGGTGGCACGCCGGTGGCCCGGCTGCGGCACGCGCTCTCCGAGCTGCTCGGGGGTCACTCCCACGACGCGGCCGACCGCATCGACGACGCGGTCGAGGGCACCGCCACCGGCCGTCGGGCCCTGTGGGTCAGCCTCGCCGGCCTCCTCGTCACCGCGGCGCTGCAGGGCGTCGTGGTCGCCTGGTCGGGGTCGGTGGCGCTGCTCGGCGACACCCTGCACAACCTCGTCGACGCCGGCACCGCCGTCCCCCTGCTGTTCGCCTTCGCCCTCGCCGCCCGCGGCCGCTCGGACCGGATGACCCACGGATGGGGTCGCGCCGAGGACCTCGCCGGCCTCGTGGTCGTCGTGATGATCGCCCTGTCCGGCGTCCTCGTCGCGTGGGAGAGCATCGCCCGGCTGCTGGACCCTCGGCCCGTCGACCACCTCTGGGCGGTCGCCGCCGCATCGGTCGTCGGCTTCGTCGGCAACGAGTGGGTCGCCCGCTACCGCATCCGCGTCGGACGGCAGATCGGGTCCGCGGCCCTGGTCGCCGACGGCCTGCACGCCCGGACCGACGGCTTCACCTCGCTTGCGGTGCTCGTCGGCGCCGGCGGTGTCGCCGCGGGGTGGGGCTGGGCCGACCCGGTCGTCGGCCTGCTCATCTGCGTCGCCATCGTCGGCGTGCTGCGCTCGGCCGCCCGGTCCGTCGGCGCCCGGCTGCTCGACGCCGTCGACCCGGACCTCGTCCGCCGCGCCCGCGTCTCCGCCGCGGGCGTCGACGAGGTGCACGGCGTGGACGACGTCCGGCTGCGCTGGTCGGGGCACGCCCTCCTCGTCGAGGCCTCGGTGACGGTGGACGCCACGACACGGCTCGACGTGGCCGACGCCGTCGCTGCCCACGTCGAGGAGCACCTGCGGGCCGACCTGCCCCACGTGGGCGCCGTCTCCGTCCGGGTCCGCGCCGCCGGCACACCGGGCCGGCTGAACCCCGGACGGCGGGTCAGCCCTTGAGGAGCTGGCGGGCCATGACGATCCGCTGGACCTGGTTGGTGCCCTCGTAGATCTGGGTGATCTTCGCGTCGCGCATCATCCGCTCGAGCGGGAAGTCGCGGGTGTACCCGGCGCCGCCGAGCAGCTGGACGGCGTCGGTCGTCACCTGCATCGCGACGTCGGACGCGTAGGCCTTGGCCGCGGCGCCGAAGAACGGCAGGTCGGCGTCGGAGCGCTCCGACTTCGCGGCGGCGACGTAGACGAGCTGGCGCGCGGCCTCGAGCTGCATCGCCATGTCGGCGAGCATGAACTGCACGCCCTGGAACTCGGCGACCTTCTTGCCGAACTGCTGCCGCTCCTTGACGTACGCCACGGCCTGGTCGAGCGCGCCCTGCGCGATGCCGACGGCCTGCGCCCCGATCGTCACGCGGGTGTGGTCGAGGGTCGCGAGGGCGATCTTGAGCCCGGCGCCGACCTCGCCGACGACGCGGTCGCCGGGGATGCGGCAGCGGTCGAAGTGCAGCTCGCGCGTCGGGCTGCCCTTGATGCCGAGCTTGCGCTCCTTCTCGCCGAACGAGAAGCCCTCGTCCGACTTCTCGACGACGAACGCGGTGATGTTGTTGCCGCGCGGGCCGTCGGGGTCGGTCACCGCGAGCACCGTGTAGTACTCGGAGACACCGGCGTTGGTGATCCACGACTTCTGGCCGCTCAGCACCCAGTCGTCGCCGTCGCGCACGGCCTTGCACTTCATCGCGGCCGTGTCCGAGCCGGCCTCGCGCTCCGAGAGGCCGTAGGAGAACGTCGACTCTCCGGCGGCGAGCGGGGTGAGGTAGCGCTTCTTGACGTCGTCGTTGGCCGCGAGGAGCAGCGGCATCGAGCCGAGCTTGTTGACCGCCGGGATGAGCGAGGACGACGCGCAGACCCGGGCGACCTCCTCGATGACGAGGCAGGTGGCGAGCGCGTCGGCACCGACGCCCCCGAACTCCTCGGGCACGTGCGGGGCGAAGAAGTCCGAGGCGACGAGCGCGTCGTGCGCCTCCTGCGGGTAGCGCGACTCCTCGTCGACGGCCGCGGCGAACGGCGCGATCTTGTCCTCGGCGACGGCACGGACGGCCTCGCGGATGGCCTCGTGGTCCTCCGAGAGCCGGTAGGTGTCGAAGTCGGGGTTGCCGCTCATGGGTGCCTCTTCCGTCCGGCGGCCGGGGCCGCGCGTGGTACTCAGTCCCATCACACGATACTCAGTACCGGCGCCAGCGTCTATCGTGGGCGGTGTGACGCCCACCCCCCGCGAGCGGATCACCGACGCCGCGTTCGCCCTCTTCGCCGAGCGCGGCTTCCACGAGACGACGGTCGACGACGTCGTCGCGCGGGCGGGGGTCGGCCGCTCGACCTTCTTCCGCGTCTTCAGCGGCAAGGAGGACGCGGTCTTCCCGGACCACGAGGCGCTCGTCGCGCGCGTCGAGGAGCGTCTCGCGGCGTCCGACGCTCCGGCGCTGCAGGCGGCGACCGACGCCGCGGGGCTGGTCCTCGAGCACTACCTGGCGGAGGGCGACCGGGCCCGGCTGCGCTACCGCATCACCCGGCAGGTCGCCGCCCTGCGCGACCGCGAGGCGGCGAGCCAGCTGCCCTACCACCGCACCTTCCGGGTGTTCCTGCGCCGGCTGACCGGCGAGAGCGAGGCCTCCGACCTGCGCGCCGAGCTCCTCGCGGGCGCCGTCGTCACCGCCCACAACCACGTCCTGCGCCGGTGGCTGCGGGGCCACACCGACGCCGTCGACGCCCGCGCCGAGCTCGGCCGGGCGATGGCCGAGGTCGCCCGCTGGGCGGCGCCGTCGGGCTCCCCCGCCCCTTCCCCGCGCGAGACCGAGATCGTCGTCGTGCGCTCCTCCCGCCCGGTGGAGGAGCTCCTCCCCGCCCTGCGCGCCGCCGCCGGCGAGCCCACGACCTGACGGCCCGGGCCGGACCGCACCGGCCCCCGGGGGCGACGTGGGCCTCCGCGCCCCCTAGCCTGCCCTCATGGACGAGAGCGGCCGGCTGACCTACGTGCTGGTGGACGGCGAGAACATCGACGCCACCCTGGGCAACGCGATCCTGGCCCGGCGGCCACGTCCCGAGGAGCGCCCCCGCTGGGAGCGGGTCCTCAAGTTCGCCGAGGAGCACTGGCAGCAGCCGACCCGTGGGCTGTTCTTCCTCGCGGCCAACTCCGAGCTGCCGATGTCCTTCGTCCAGGCGCTGCTGGCCATCGGCTACCGCCCGGTGCCGCTGTCCGGCGACCCGGGCGTCAAGGTCGTCGACGTCGCGATCCAGCGCACGCTCGAGGCCCTGCAGGAGCGCTCGGCCGACGTGATGCTCGTGAGCAACGACGGCGACTTCCTGCCGCAGGTCGAGGGCCTCCTCGACGGCCGCAAGGTCGCGGTGGCGGGCTTCGACGAGTTCCGCAACCAGGCGTTCAACGCGCTCGTGGGCCGTGGGCTCGAGGCGCTCGACCTCGAGCACGACGTCCGCGCGTTCAAGGAGCCCCTCCCGCGCGTCCGGATCATCCCGATCGACGAGTTCGACCCCACCCTCTTCCTCTGACCCACCCCACCCCCACCCGACTTCTTGCGAGTTCCGCCGCTCGACACGCCGTCGCGCGGTGGGTCGAGCGGCTCAACTCGCAAGAAGTGGGGAAGTCCGGGGTTGGATGTCGCGAGCGGTCAGGCGTGGAAGAGGTCCCAGCACAGGGGGTTGCGGCGCTCCTGGTCCTCGAGGACGAGGTCGCGCACGGCGTCGGGCAGCTGCTCGCGCTGCCACGCGCACTCGGCCCGCCCCGCCGCCTCCGCCGCACCGGGCGCCGCCGACCACCGCACGGCCTTGAGGGCGTACGCGGCCGCCCCGAGGTCGTGCGCCGCGACGTGCGCGACGCAGGCCGCCTGCCCGCAGGCGTAGGCCGCGAACCGCGGAGCACCCCGCAGGTCGCGAGCGGCGCCCATCGCGTGCCCGCCGGCGGCGCGCGAGGCCATCATCCCGACCTCGCCGCGCACCCAGCCCCGGACCGCCTCGAGGGCGGCCCGGGGGCGGGGGTCGTCGGGCCGCTCGGCCTCGACGAGCGGCAGGACGCGCTCGGCGCAGGCCACCGCCCAGAGGGCCAGCAGCCGGTGGTCCGCGTCGGTGAGCGTGCCTCCGCGGCGGAGCGTCGTCAGCCGCAGGTCCCGCTCCGGCGGGAGGATCACCGGCGCCGACCGGTCACTCGCCGCGCAGCAGGTGCCACAGGTGGCCGTGGCGCTCGCGGTCGACGAGCTCCGGCATCACCTCGCGCTCGAACAGCTCGACGCCCGAGAGGTCGTAGGCCTGCTCGACGAAGTAGGTGATGGCGTAGGTCATCCCGCGCGCCTGGAGGTCCTTCAGCTTCTCGACGACCTGCTCGGGCGTGCCGACCAGGGGCCCGGTCTCGAAGGAGCGCACGGTGTCCTCGACGACGTCGTCCGGCAGCCCGGCGGACGCGTAGTGGTCGCGGATCCACGCCAGGCGCTCCTTCACCTCGCGCTCGTCGCGACCGATGACGACGTTGTAGTTGGCGCTGCGGACGATCTCGCCGAAGTCCCGGCCGATGTCGCGGCAGTGCTGCTCGAGGATCGCGCTCTTGGCGCTGAAGCCCTCGGGCGAGCCGTCGAAGTTCGTGTAGTCGGCGTACTCGGCCGCGATGCGCAGCGTCTTCCTCTCGCCACCGCCGGCGACCCACATCGGGATGCCGTTCGCGCGCGAGCCCGGCATCGACGTGCCCTGCAGCGGCTGCGGGAAGCACATCGCGCCGTCGACCTGGTAGTGGTCGCCGTCGAGCGTCGCGCGCCCGGTGGTCCACATCTGCCGCATGACCTCGACGCCCTCGCGCAGGCGGGCCAGCCGCTCGCCGGCGCCCGGGAAGCCGTAGCCGTACGCGCGCCACTCGTGCTCGTACCAGCCGGCGCCGATGCCCATCTCGACGCGCCCCTCGGAGACGGCGTCGACGGTGGCCGCGACCTTCGCGAGGTAGGTCGGCTCGCGGTAGCCCAGGCAGGTGCACATCTGGCCCAGGCGCACCCGGCCGGTGACGCCCGCGAAGGCCGCCATGAGCGTCCAGGCCTCGTGCACGCCGGCCTCGGTGGGCCGCGGCACCGGGTGGAAGTGGTCGTAGACCCAGATCGAGGTCCAGTCCTCGATGCCGTCGGCGCGCCGCGCGAGCCCGGCCATCACCCCCCAGTGCTGGGCCGGGTCGATGCCGACGAGGTCGTGGCGCCAGCCCTGCGGGACGAACAGTCCGAACTTCATCGTGGGGTCTCCTCGAGGTGTCGTGGACCTCGATCATGCCCCAGCCGGGCTCGCCGTAGGCTGTCGGCCGTGACCCACCGGATCTGCGTCGTCGGCACCTCCTACGTCGGGCTCTCGCTCGCCGTCCTCCTGGCGCGCCAGCACGACGTCATCGCCTTCGACATCGACGAGTCGCGCGTGGCCGCCCTCCGCGAGGGACGCAGCCCGATCTCGGACCCCGACATCGAGAGCCACCTCGCCGCGGGCGGGCTGAACCTCGCCGTGACGACCGACAAGGAGGAGGCCTACCGCGGGGCCGAGTTCGTCGTCGTCGCCACCCCGACGAACTACGACGAGCGGACGAACTACTTCGACACGAGCAGCGTCGAGCAGGTCGTCGGCGACGTCCGCCGCATCGCGCCCGAGGCGACCGCCGTCGTCAAGTCGACCGTCCCCGTCGGCTTCACGCGCGGGCTGCGCGAGCGGCTCGGCACCGACCGCGTCGTCTTCAGCCCCGAGTTCCTCCGCGAGGGCAAGGCCCTGCACGACAACCTCCACCCCTCGCGCATCGTCGTCGGCGACCGCAGCGAGCGCGGCGAGCTCTTCGCCCGCCTCCTCGCCGAGGCGGCGCTCGACCCCGACGTGCCCGTCCTGCTCACCGACCCCACCGAGGCCGAGGCGATCAAGCTCTTCGCCAACACCTACCTCGCGATGCGGGTCGCGTACTTCAACGAGCTCGACACCTACGCCGCGACCCACGGGCTCGACACCCGCCAGATCATCGACGGCGTCGGCCTCGACCCCCGGATCGGGACGCACTACAACAACCCGAGCTTCGGCTACGGCGGCTACTGCCTCCCCAAGGACACCAAGCAGCTGCTCGCGAACTACGCGGACGTGCCGCAGACGCTCATCCAGGCCATCGTCGACGCCAACACGACCCGCAAGGACTTCGTGGCGACCGACATCCTCGCCCGCCGCCCGAAGGTCGTCGGCATCCACCGGCTCATCATGAAGTCCGGGTCCGACAACTTCCGCAGCAGCAGCGTCCAGGGCGTCATGAAGCGCCTCAAGGCCAAGGGGGTCGAGGTCGTCGTCTTCGAGCCCGAGCTGCACGAGGACGCCTTCTACGGCTCGCCGCTCGTCTCGCTCGAGGAGCTCAAGGAGCGCTCGGACGTCATCGTCGCGAACCGCCTCGTCGACGAGCTGGCCGACGTCGCCGACCGCGTGTACACCCGCGACCTCTTCGGCAACGACTGACCCGCCGGCCCCACTCGGCCCGCGCGGCGTCCACCGTCGGTGCCGGACGCGGAGCATGATGGACGGATGGGCGCACTGAGGCACCAGAACGACCCCGACCTGATCCGCGAGCTGCTCATGGACCCCGGCATCTGGGTCGTCGTCGGGCTGTCGGACAACCGCAGCCGTCCCGCGTGGTCGGTGTCGCGCTGGATGTCGGTCGAGCTCGGCACACCGATCATCCCCGTGCACCCGAAGGCCGAGACGGTCCACGGCGCGCAGGGCTACGCCAGCCTCGCCGACATCCCCGACCAGGACCTCAAGGTCGTCGACTGCTTCGTCAACTCCTCGAAGGTGGGGGCCGTCGTCGACGAGGCCATCGAGCACAAGGACCGCCTCCAGCTCGACGCCGTCTGGATGCAGGTCGGCGTCGTCGACGTCGCGGCGGCCGAGCGCGCCCGCCGGGCCGGCCTCGGGGTCGTCATGGACACCTGCCCGAAGATCGAGTGGCCCAAGGTGCGCCGCGACGGAATGCAGCGCTGAGGCGTCGGCCCTGAGGCCTCAGCCCTGACGGCGCTCACGCAGGGCCGCGCCCTTGGCGTGCGCCTGGTCGCGCAGCGCGGTGCGGAACTCCCCCATCGCCGCGCGCAGCCGCTGCGCCTCGGCGCCCTCGCCGGCCCCGAGGATGCGGGCCGCGAGCAGGCCGGCGTTGCGCGCCCCGCCGACCGACACGGTCGCGACCGGGACGCCGGCCGGCATCTGGACGATGGAGAGCAGCGAGTCCATCCCGTCGAGGTACTTGAGCGGCACCGGCACGCCGATGACCGGCAGCGACGTGACCGAGGCGAGCATGCCGGGCAGGTGCGCGGCGCCCCCGGCCCCGGCGATCACCACGCGCAGCCCGCGCTCCTCGGCGGAGCGGCCGTACTCGAGCATCTCCTCGGGCATCCGGTGCGCGGAGACGACGTCGACCTCGCAGTCGACGCCGAGCTCCTCGAGCGCGGCGACGGCGGCCTCCATGACGGGCCAGTCGGAGTCCGAGCCCATGACGACGCCGACGACCGGCTGCGTGCTCATTCGGTGACCACTCCCTGGAGGTAGTCGGCGGCGTGGCCGGCCCGCTCGCGCAGGTCGGCGAGGTCGTCGCCGGAGACGTTGACGTGCCCGATCTTGCGGCCGGGGCGCACGCCCTTGCCGTAGAGGTGGACCTTCGCGTCGGGGTCGCGGGCCATGACGTGCCGGTAGGCCGGGTACAGCTCGGGGTAGTCGCCGCCGAGGACGTTGGCCATGACGGTCCACGGCGATCGCGGCCGCGGCGAGCCCAGGGGCAGGTCGAGCACGGCCCGCAGGTGCTGCTCGAACTGCCCGGTGACCGCGCCGTCCATCGACCAGTGCCCGGAGTTGTGCGGCCGCATCGCGAGCTCGTTGACGACGAAGCCGGGCTCGCCGCCCTCGCCCTCCACCTCGAAGAGCTCCACGGCGAGGACGCCGGTGACCCCGAGCTCCCCGGCCACGCGCAGCGCCGCCGCGACGGCGCGCGCCGACAGGTCGGCGTCGAGCGCGGGGGCCGGGGCGAGCACCTCGGTGCAGATGCCGTCGGTCTGGACGGTCTCGACGACCGGCCACGCCGCGGCCTGGCCGGACGGGCTGCGCGCGAGGAGCACGGCGAGCTCACGCCGGAAGGGAACCTTCTCCTCGAGCAGCAGCCCGGTGCCCGCCTTTTGGGCGCGGGCCAGCCAGTCCTCGAGGTCGGCGGCGGACGACACGACCGCCACGCCCTTGCCGTCGTAGCCGCCGCGGGGCGTCTTCGCGACGAGCGGCCACCCGACCTCGGCGGCGAACGCCTCGACGTCGGCGGCGGTGTCGGCGCGCGTCCAGCGGGGGCAGGGCACCCCGAGCGCGGTCAGCCGCTCGCGCATCGCCAGCTTGTCCTGCGCGAAGCGCAGCGCGTCCGGCGTGGGGTGCACCGGCACCCCGGTCGCGACGAGCTGCTCGAGCACCTCGGGCGGCACGTGCTCGTGGTCGAACGTCACGACGTCACAGGCCTCCGCGAAGGCGAGCACGGCCTCGGCGTCGGTGTGGTGCCCCACCGGCGAGCTCGGGACGACGAGGGCGGCGCTCGCGTCCTCCGCCTCGGCGAGGACGCTCAGCGTGAGGCCGAGCTCGGCGGCGGGTCCGGCGCACATCCGCGCCAGCTGCCCACCCCCGACGATGCCGACGACGGGGAACCCTCCGGGCGCACGACGTGGGGTGGTCACCCGGCCGAGGATACCGACCTGCACTCAGTAGGCTGCACGGGTGACCGCCCAGGACGCCCCCTCGCGAGGCCCCGTCTCCCGCGCCCTCGCCTCCGCGCGGGGCGCGGTCGACGTCCTCTACCGCGAGATGATCAAGTTCGGCGTCGTCGGCGCGGTCGCGTTCGTCATCGACCTCGGCGGCGCCAACCTCCTCTGGCACACCGTCCTCGCCGACAAGATCACCACCGCGAAGATCATCTCCGGCGCCGTCGCGACGCTGTTCGCGTGGATCGGCAACCGGCAGTGGACCTTCCGGCACCGCCGCAGCCGCCCGGTGCACCACGAGGTGGCGCTGTTCTTCGGGGTCAACCTCGTCGCGCTCGGCATCTCCGCCGTCATCCTGGCGTTCTCGCACTACGGGCTCGGCTTCGAGAGCCGGCTGGCCGACAACGTGGCCACCGTCGTCGGCATCGGCCTCGGCACGCTCTTCCGGTTCTGGGCCTACCGGCGGCTCGTCTTCTCGCACGAGCCCCTCTGAGGCCGGGCGCTCAGTCCGCGCTCACCGAGAGGAAGAGCGCGAAGACCGGCGGCGCGGCGCGCGCGAGCTCCAGGCGGCCGCCGGCGCCCTCGGCGAGGTCGCGCGCGAGCGACAGCCCGAGCCCGGACCCCGACGACGACACCGAGCGCTCGAAGATGTGCGGCGCCATCGACGCCGCCACCCCGTCGCCCTGGTCGCTCACCTCGATGACGACCGACGGCCCGGCCCGCCGGGCGTTGACCTCGACCGTGCCGCGTCCGTAGGCGAGCGAGTTCTCGAGCAGGGTCGTGAGGATCTGGCCGAGCGCCACCGGGGTCGCCCGCACGAGGAGCCCGCGCTCCCCGCTCACCTTGATGCTGCGCCGCGCCTGCGCGAAGGCCGGCTGCCACTCGCGCTGGAGGGACGCGAGGACGGAGTCGAGCGACACCGAGGGGTTGACCTCGGCGCCGTGCCGCGTGCGCGTCATGAGGTCGTCGACGACCTTGCTCAGCCGCTCGACCTGCCCGATGGCGATCGTCGACTCCTCGGCGACGACGGAGAGGTCGTCGGTGAGGTTGATCTCCTCGAGGCGCATGAGCAGCGCCGTGAGCGGCGTCCGCAGCTGGTGCGACGCGTCGGCCGCGAAGTCCCGCTCGGACGCGAGCCGCCGGGCGCCCTGGGCGGCGCCGCGGATGAGCGCGGCGTCGAGCCGGTCGACCTCGACGATGCCCGAGTCCAGCGGCACGGGCCGGTCACCGGCGTTGAGCCGGTCGACCCGCTGTCTGAGCGTCTCGAGCAGCGTCGAGACACGCGCCGCGCTGCGTTCCGCGAGCCACATGGCCCCGAGGACGGCCACGGCCAGGGCGGCGAGCACCGTGAGGCCCGGGGCCACCCACGTCGAGGGGTCGTCCGTCGTGGGCACGCCCTCGGCCGCGACCCCGGCCACGGCCGCGACGGCGGCGACGGTCGTGAGGCCGAACGCCTGGAGGACGACGGTCAGCGCGATGCGGCGCACGCGGCGTCAGTCCTCCGGGGAGTCGAACCGGAAGCCGAGGCCGCGGATCGTCGTGATGTAGCGGGGGCTCGCGGCGTCGTCGCCGAGCTTCCGGCGCAGCACGGAGATGTGCATGTCGAGCGTCTTCGTCGACCCGTACCAGGCGCTGTCCCAGACGTCGCGCATGAGCTTCTCGCGGGAGACGACCTTGCCCTCGTTGGCGACGAGGACGCGCAGCAGCTCGAACTCCTTGCCGGTCAGCTGCACCTCCTCGCCCCGCAGGAACACGCGGCGGCCGTCGGGGTCGATGTCGATGAGTTGCTCGCCCTCGTCCTCGGCGGCCTCGACGACGCCGCGGCGCAGCAGCGCCCGGGCCCGCGCCAGCAGCTCGGCGAGCCGGAAGGGCTTGGTCACGTAGTCGTCGGCGCCGGCGTCGAGCCCGACGACGGTGTCGACCTCGTCGGCGCGGGCGGTGAGGATGAGGACGGGCACGCCGCTGCCCTCCTGCCGCAGGCGGCGGCAGACCTCGAGCCCGTCCATCTTCGGCAGCCCGAGGTCGAGCACGACGAGGTCGGGCTGGCGCAGGGCCGCCGCGAGGGCCGACTCGCCGTCGGAGCACACCTCGACGTCGTAGCCCTCGCGCCGCAGGGCGCGGGCGAGCGGGTCGGAGATGGCCGGGTCGTCCTCGGCGAGCAACACCTTCGTCATGGGGGCGATCGTAGTCACGCAGAGCCGTTCGGCACGGCAGGGCGGCGTCCTCCCGGCGAGCGCTGGAGCTCGTGGAGGGTCACGACACCGATGCCGCGCAGCATCCGGCGGCGGCGTTCGACCGCCGTGAAGCCGGACACCGAGCCCAGCGCGCGGGCCATGTCCTCGTCGACGAAGACGGTGCCCGACGGCGTGACGGCGGTGATCCGGCTGGCCTTGTTGACCGTCACCCCGAAGACGTCCCCGAGCCGCGACACGACACGGCCGTGCGCCATCCCGACGCGCACCGGGGGCAGCAGCTCGTCCCCGGCCATCGCGTCGACGAGGTCGAGGGCGATCGCGGACGCCGCGGCGATGTCGGTGTGGACGAAGAGGACCTCGTCGCCCACCGTCTTGATGACGCGGCCGCCGTGCTCGGCGACGACGTCGCTCGCGAGCAGCTCGAAGTGCTGGACGAGCCGGGCGAGCTGGCGCTCGCTCATCCGCCGGACGAACGACGTGAACGACACGAGGTCGGCGAAACCCACGGCGCGCACGGGCGCCGACGGGTCGGAGCGGACGGCGGGGTCGGCGTCCGCGAGCATGCGCTGGATGGCGTTCGTCAGGTGCCGGCGCCACACGTAGACGAGCAGCGGCTCGATGTCGTCGATGGTGCGCGAGAGCAGGTTGGCGGCATCGGCGGCGATGCGGGGCTCGGGCACCGAGCGGGTGTCCTTGCCCTCGAGCTGGTCCGAGACCTCCGGCGTCAGCGACTCCGCGACGAGCTGGGTCTGCCAGACCGCGAGCCGGTCGGCGGTCCGCGCGAAGGCCCGGGTCATCCCCAGCGCGAGCTCCTCGCTCACCGCGCCCCGCTGGACGAGGTCGGTGACGCGGCGCAGGGCGGCCCGGTCGGCCTCGGTGAACATCGCCTCGTCGTCCTCGACGAGCTGGAAGCCCATGGCGTGCCAGAAGCGCCGCGCCTCCGTGGGGTCGACGCCGGCGGCGGCGCTCACCTCGGCACGGGCCATCGACGCCGAGCGGCCGAGCAGGGAGCGCTCGACCCGCTCCGCGAGGTCGTCGGCGGCCGGCTCCGGCGGCGGGACGGGGAGGACGGTCTCCTCCCCCGGCGGCTCCTGCGTCATCCCACCTCCCTCGCTCAGCGCGACCGGACGTGGACGACGTCGCCGGCGGAGACGCTCGTCGTCCCGCCCTCGGTGCGCACGGCCAGTCTGCCCTCCGCGTCCACGCCTGTCGCCCTGCCCCGCCGGACGCTGCCGTCGGGCTGGTGGACCTCGACGTCGCGCCCGACCGTGCCGCAGGCGTCGCGGTAGGCGGCGACCGACGGGCCCGCCGCGCCGGTGTCCTCCCGCAGGACCGCCGCGAGGTGGCGCAGGTAGGCGGTGAGCAGCGCGGCGCGGTCGACGCCCGGCGCACCCGCGGCCCGCAGCGACGTGGCCGTGTCGAGCGGCAGCTCCTCCCGCGCCGTGTCGACGTTGACCCCGCAGCCGACGACGACGCCGGCGGGCGGGACCCACTCGCAGAGGAGGCCGGCGAGCTTGCGGTCGCCGTCCCCCGGCACGAGGACGTCGTTGGGCCACTTGAGGCTCGTCGCGACGCCGGCCACGTCGGCGACCGCCCGGTGCAGCGCGAGCCCGGCGAGCAGGGGGACCCACCCGGCGCCGGACGCCGGCACGGGCACGCAGACCGAGACGGCGAGCGCCGTGCCGGGCGTCGTCGTCCACGCGCGACCGAGCCGGCCGCGCCCCGTCTCCTGCACCTCGGCGACGAGGACGCGCCAAGGCCGCGGGTCGGCGCGCACCTCGTCGTTCGTCGACCCGACCCGCTCCCGCACCTCGACCGGGAGCCACGGGTCGCCGGGTGTGACGGACGCCGCGTCCAGCGCCGCGTTCAGGGGGTTCTCGCTCACGGCGCCAAGGCTAGGCTCGGGTCATGTCGAAGAGCGACCACCACTCCATGGGCGGGACCGACGTACCGACCGACATCGACACGACGACCACCGCGGGGAAGCTGGCCGACCTCAAGCGGCGCGTCGCCGAGGTCGCCAACGCGGGGTCGGAGCGCGCGGTCGAGAAGCAGCACGCACGCGGCAAGAAGACCGCCCGAGAGCGCCTCGAGATGCTCCTCGACGAGGGCTCATTCGTCGAGATGGACAAGTACGCCCGGCACCGGTCGGTCTCCTTCGGGCAGGACAAGAACCGCCCCTACGGCGACGGCGTCGTCACCGGGTACGGCACGGTCGACGGCCGCACGGTCGCGGTCTTCGCCCAGGACTTCACGGTGTTCGGCGGCTCGCTCGGCGAGGTCTTCGGCGAGAAGATCTGCAAGGTCATGGACTTCGCGATGAAGGTCGGCTGCCCGGTCGTCGGGCTCAACGACTCGGGCGGCGCGCGCATCCAGGAGGGTGTCGTGTCGCTCGGCCTGTACGGCGAGATCTTCCGGCGCAACGTCCACGCGTCCGGGGTGGTCCCGCAGATCTCGCTCATCATGGGCCCGTGCGCCGGCGGCGCCGTGTACTCGCCGGCCGTCACCGACTTCACCGTGATGGTCGACCAGACGTCGCACATGTTCATCACCGGCCCGGACGTCATCAAGACCGTCACCGGCGAGGACGTCGGCTTCGAGGAGCTCGGCGGTGCGCGGACGCACAACACGAAGTCCGGTGTGGCGCACTACATGGGCACCGACGAGGACGACGCCGTCGAGTACGTCAAGGCGCTGCTGTCGTACCTGCCGAGCAACAACATGGAGGACCCGCCGGTCTTCGGCGAGGAGCTCGACCTCGAGGTCACCGACGACGACCGCTTCCTCGACACGATCGTCCCGGACAGCCCGAACGTCCCCTACGACATGCACCAGGTCATCGAGAAGGTCGTCGACGACGGCGAGTTCCTCGAGGTCTCACCGCTGTTCGCGCCGAACATCATCACCGGCTTCGGCCGCGTCGAGGGTCGCTCGGTCGGGGTCGTCGCGAACAACCCGATGCAGTTCGCCGGCACGCTCGACATCGACGCCTCCGAGAAGGCCGCCCGCTTCGTGCGCACCTGCGACGCATTCAACGTCCCCGTGCTGACCTTCGTCGACGTGCCCGGCTTCCTCCCGGGCACCGACCAGGAGTGGGACGGCATCATCCGGCGCGGCGCGAAGCTCATCTACGCGTACGCCGAGGCGACGGTCCCGCTCGTCACGGTCATCACCCGCAAGGCCTACGGCGGCGCCTACGACGTCATGGGCTCCAAGCACCTCGGCGCCGACATCAACCTCGCGTGGCCGACCGCGCAGATCGCCGTCATGGGCGCGCAGGGCGCGGTGAACATCCTCTACCGCAAGGAGCTCGCGAAGGCCGCCGACAAGGGCGAGTCGGTCGAGGAGGCGCGGGCCGCGTTCATTAAGCAGTACGAGGACGCGCTGGCCAACCCCTACGTCGCCGCCGAGCGCGGGTACGTCGACACCGTCATCACCCCGTCGAACACGCGGATGAACGTCACGAAGGCACTGCGGGCGCTGCGCACCAAGCGTGAGTCCCTCCCGCCGAAGAAGCACGGGAACATCCCCCTGTGACCGTCGACGACGTGCAGCAGCCCGAGCCGCCGGCCATCCGCATCGAGGGAGCCGCGACCCCCGAGGAGGTCGCGGCGGTCGTCGCCGTCCTCCTGGTCGCCGGCGGGGGCGAGGACCCCCCGCCGCCGCAGCGCACCTCGACGTGGGCGGCGCACGACGCCGCCGTCCGCCGGCCCGTCGGCCACGGCCCCGGCGCCTGGCACACCACCTACCGCCGCTGACCGCCTCTCGCCCACCGCCACCGGCCTCCACGCGAGCGGCCGTACACAAACTGACGAATGTGTCGATTCGTGCACACCCCCGGGCTCACCAGACGTACACGAACTGACGAATGTGTCGATTGTCGTACGCCCCGAGGGCTGACGGCGTGCCCTGCCAGGCCTGTTGCCACCCCTGACCTGTGGACAACGCGATCGGATGCCGCGTCGGGTGCCACGCTCGACGGATGCAGACCGACGACCCGCTGGGCCCTTTCCTCGCGACGGATGCCGCCGCCCTCGGCATCTCGGGTCGGGCGCTCCGTGGGTCGCGATACCGGACGGTCCTGCGCGGAGTACTCGTCGACGCACGGGTACCCGACACGGTCGTCGTCCGCTCTCGCGCGGCACTCCTCGTCGCCCCCGACGGCGCGGTCCTCAGCCACTGGACGGCGGCTCGCCTCTGGGGCGGCCGGGTCCCGGACCACGACTGTCTCCACGTCGCGTTTTCCCGCCGCGTGCGATGGAGGCTGCGCGGGGTCAAGCCGCACTGTTTCACCTACCGACTCAGCACCACTCGCAGGCACGGCCTCCCGGTCACGACGCCTGCCGTCACGTTCTGTCATCTCGCGAGGTTCCTCGGGCTGGTCGACCTCGTCGCCCTCGGGGACAGCCTCGTACGCCGCGGGCACATCTCGGAGCTCGACCTTCGTGCGTCCGCCGAGGGCTGGGAGGGCCAGTGCCGCGCCGAGGCCATCGACGCCGCGCGCCTCGTCCGGGACGGCGTGGACTCGTCACCCGAGACGTCGCTGCGACTGCTCATGGTGTTGTCCGGCCTCCCTGAACCGCAGATCAATGTCACCGCCCACCACGAGGACGGCTCGATCCGCTATCGCATCGAGCTCGCCTTCGAGGGGCACCGGGTCGCCATCGAGTACGACGGTCGGTGGCACGAGGAACCCGCCCAACGCCTGCGCGACTCCTCGCGCCGCTCGCGGTTGACCGAGGAGGACGGATGGACATTCCTCGTCGTCACTCCGGACGAGCTGTTCAACGCCACGGAGAACCTCGTCAGCCGGTTGCACCACGAGCTGGGGGCCCTGGGTGTCCCGGTGCCCGCCCGACCGCACGACGACTGGCGCCGCCACTTTCGTCTCACTCGCGTGGCCGCCTGATCGCGCGCCATCGCCGACCGTTCGTTCATCGACACCTTCAACGATCGCCGCACGCCCCCTCCGACCCGCGCGTACATCAATCGACACATTCGTCGATTGCTGCACACCCCGTGCCGTTCAGGCGTGCAGCAATCGACACATTCGACGATTGCTGCACACCCCGCCCCGTTCAGCCGTGCAGCAATCGACACATTCGACGATTAGTGCACATCTGCCGGGGTCAGGGGGTGCGGCGGGCGACCGACCGCTCGAGCTCGGCGTGGTGCTGCGGGTCGAGCACCCGCGCCCCGAGCACCTGGTGCGCCGCCTCGAGGTCGCCGCACAGCGCCCGGAACACCCGCGGCACGACGATGCCGTGCTCCGGACGCTCCACCACCTCCACGACATCGCCGACCGACACCGTCCCCGGCTCGAGCACCGCGAGGTAGGCCCCCGTGCGACCGCGCTCGGTGAAGCGCTGCACCCAGCCGCGCTCCCCCATCCACGCCCCGAACGTCGCGCACGGGATGCGCGGCCCGGTGACCTCGAGCAGCGCCGTCCCGACCCGCCAGCGCTCCCCGACGAGCGCCCCGTCGACGTCGAGGTCCGCCGTCGTGAGGTTCTCGCCGAACAGACCGTCCCGCAGCTCGCGCCCGAGCTCGGCGCCCCAGTGGTCGAGCTCCTCGCGGGCCACCGCGTAGACCGCCTGCGACGACCCTCCGTGGTGCTTGCGCGAGACGACGTCGTCCCCGACGACGCCGCTGCCGAGCCCGCCACGCTTCGGCCCGGGGTCGCGGACCTCGACCGCGGCGACGGGCCGCTTGTCGATGGCGCTGGCCCGGCCGCGCGACCCGACGCCCGCGCGCGGACCGCCCACGTTGACCGACCGGATGCGTGCTGTCACGGGCCCGAGCCTAGGCCGGGAGACCGGGGCGCCGCAGACGGTCTCCTCGGGTAGCGTCCGCCGGGTGAGCGAGCCCACCACCGTCCGCACCCCCACCGCCGTCGACGCCGTCGCCGACGCCCACTTCGACGCCGCCGTCGCCCTGAGCCCGGTCGAGGCCACCTACCTCGGTGTCCCCGGCCACGACCACGAGCTCGACGACCTCTCCCCCGAGGGCTACGCCGCGCACGCCGACCTCGCCCGCTCCACCCTCGCCCGCCTCGACGCGACGGAGCCGGTCGACGACGTCGACCGCGTCACCGTCGCCGCGATGCGCGAGCGGCTCGGGCTCGCGCTCGAGACGCACGACGCCGGCCTGGACCGGATACAGCTCGACGTCATCGCCTCCCCGCTCCAGGGCGTGCGCGACGTGCTCGACCTCATGCCGACCGACACCCAGGAGCAGTGGGCGACGATGGCCGCGCGGGTCGCCCAGATCCCGCGGGCCCTCGCCCAGTACACCGGCACGCTGCGGGAGTCGGCCGACCGCGGGCTCGTGACGCCCCGCCGTCAGGTCGAGGCGTGCATCCGCCAGTGCGAGGACCTCGTCGCGCCCGACGGCTACTTCGCGGCCTTCCTCGCGGACGCCCGGGCGGGCGACGCGCCGCTGGACGACGCGGTCGCGGCCGACCTGCGTCGCGCCGTGGAGGGGGCCGCCGCTGCGTACCGGCGCGCCGGCGAGGACCTCGCGACCCACCTGCTCGACCGGGCGCCCGAGTCCGACGCCGCCGGACGCGACCGCTACGCCCTCGCGTCGCGCACCTTCCTCGGCGCGACCATCGACCTCGAGGAGACCTACGCCTGGGGCCAGGAGGAGCTCGCGCGGATCAGCGCGGACATGGAGCGCACCGCCCGGCGCATCGTCCCCGGAGGCAGCGTCGACGACGCCGTCGCCCACCTCGAGCGCGACGAGGCCTACCTCCTGCACGGCACGGACGCGCTGCAGGCCTGGATGCAGGAGCGCGCCGACGAGGCCGTCGCCGCCCTGGCCGGCACGCACTTCGACATCCCCGATCCGGTGCGCACCATCGAGTGCCGGATCGCCCCGACGCAGTCGGGGAGCATCTACTACACCGGCCCGAGCGACGACTTCACGCGGCCCGGCCGGATGTGGTGGTCGGTGCCCAAGGGGGTCACCGAGTTCGTCACCTGGAAGCAGCTGACGACCGTCTACCACGAGGGTGTCCCCGGTCACCATCTCCAGGTCGCGCAGACGGTGTACCGCCGCGAGCTGCTCAACACGTGGCGCCGGATGATGTGCTGGGTGAGCGGCCACGGCGAGGGCTGGGCCCTCTACGCGGAGCGCCTCATGGCCGAGCTGGGCCACCTCGAGGACCCCGGCAACCACCTGGGGATGCTCGACGCCCAGTCGCTGCGGGCCGTCCGCGTCGTCATCGACATCGGCCTGCACTGCGGCTTCGACGCACCCGCCGAGGTCGGGGGTGGTGCCTGGACGTACGACAAGGCGTGGACCCTGCTGCGCCGCCACGCCCGGGACGACGAGGCGATGCTGCGCTTCGAGCTCGACCGCTACCTGGGCTGGCCGGGTCAGGCCACCAGCTACAAGGTGGGTGAGCGGCTCTGGCTGCAGATGCGCGACGAGGCGGCGGCGCGCGAGGGTGACGCCTTCTCGCTCAAGGACTTCCACCGACGGGCGCTCGACGTCGGCTCCGTGGGACTCGACGTCCTGCGGGAGGCGGTCGTCGGGACCTGAACCTCCCCGGCCGACCCGGTCCGGGAAACTGGGGCCCCCGAGGGGGTGGACACCGGTGGACCCCCGTCCCCTACGCTGGAGGATCACGGGGGGTGGGGCCGGCGACCGGGTCGATGCCTCCCCGTCCTGCGACCGTGGGACACGGACACGGACACGGAGGAGCGCCGGTGCCGAGATCACGAGGGAGACGCCCCGCGGGCAGCAACACCCGCGAGGACATCCTCGCCGCGGCCAAGCACCAGTTCGGCGAGCACGGGTACCCCGGCACGACGCTGCGGGCCATCGCGCGCGAGGCCGACGTCGACACGCGCCTCGTCACGCACTACTTCGGGACCAAGCAGAACCTCTTCGTCGCGGTCGCCGACTTCCCCTTCGACCCCGACCAGCTGGCGGGGGCCGTCCTCTCCGAGGGTCCGGAGCGCGCCGGACACCGTCTGGCGGAGGTGGTCATCCGGATGTTCGACGACCCGGGCACGCGCCAGTCGATGACCGGGCTGGTGCGCGCCGCCGCCTCGGAGGACGACGCGGCGCTCCTCGTCCGTGACGTGCTGTCGGAGCGGATGCTCACCCCGCTCGCCCGCCTGCTCGGCGGGGACGAGCCCGAGCTGCGGGCCTCGCTCATGGGCAGCCAGCTCGTCGGCTACATCTTCTCCCGCTACGTGCTGTCGCTGCCGGGCATCTCCGACGAGGACCCGGAGCGTCTCGTCGCCGCCGTCGGTCCCGTCCTGCAGCACTACCTGACCGGCGCGCTCGAGGACGCCGTCACCCGCTGACGGCCGGGCCGTCGACCGGCCGCCGGGCGTCCACGGGCCGAGCACCGCCGCCCCGCGCTCCCCTCCGGCGCAGGAACAGGCGAGAATGCCCGCGTGGAGCCCGCCGCGCTCGTCGTCGCCATCATCCTCGTCGTCATCGTCGTCAGCCGTCTCGCCGCCCCCCTCCGGGTCCCGGCGCCGATCGCGCTGCTCGTCGTCGGCGCCGTGCTGTCCGCCGTCCCCCAGGTCCCCGAGATCCGCCTCTCCCCCGAGGTCGCGCTCTTCGGGCTGCTGCCGCCGCTGCTGTATTCGGCGGCGCTGTCGAGCTCGCTCGTCGACATCCGGACCTTCCGCTCGAAGATCCTCAGCCTGTCGGTCGGCCTCGTCCTCTTCACCGCGTTCGGGGTCGCGCTCGTCGTGTGGGCCCTCATGCCGGGCGTCTCGTTCGCCCTGGCGCTGGCGCTCGGAGCGGTCGTCGCACCCCCGGACGCCGTCGCGGCCACCGCCGTGGCCCGCCGGATCGGCCTGCCGCGCAAGATCACGACGATCCTCGAGGGCGAGTCGCTGCTCAACGACGCGACGGCGCTCGTCACCCTCCGCACCGCCCTCGCGGCCGCCGGCCTCGCGGCGCACGGCGCCGAGATCACGGAGGTCACCTTCGCGTCGGTCACCCTCGAGCTGCTGGTCGCGGCGGTCGGCGGCGTGGCCGTCGGGGTCGTCGCCTTCGTCGTCATCGGCTGGATGCGCCGTCGGCTCACCGAGGTCGCCGCCGACACGGCGCTGTCGTTCATCGCGCCGTACGTCGCGTACGCCCCGGCGGAGGCGGTCGGCGCGTCGGGCGTCCTCGCCGTCGTCACGGCAGGCCTGCTGCTGGCCTACCGCGCGCCGGTGCTGCAGTCCGCGCCGTCACGCCTGGCGGAGCGCATCAACTGGGGCAGCGTCACCTTCGTCCTCGAGAACGCGGTCTTCCTGCTCATCGGGCTGCAGGTGTGGACGCTGTTCCAGGACACCCGTACCGGCGAGCTCGGCGCCGGCCGCACGCTGGCCGTGGCCGGCGCCGTGCTGCTGACCGTCCTCGTCCTGCGGCCGCTGTGGCTCTTCGGGCAGTCGGTCGTCCAGGTGCTGCGGGGCCGGGCCGACCGCCGGCAGATGGTCGGGTGGTCCCTCGTCACCGGCTGGGCCGGGATGCGGGGGGTCGTCACCCTCGCGGCGGCCCTCACCCTGCCCGAGGACACCCCGATGCGACCCGAGCTCGTGCTCATCGCGCTCGTCGTCACCGTCGGCACGCTCGTCCTCCAGGGCACGACCCTGCCGGCGCTCGCGCGGGCGCTCGACGTCCGCGGCCCCGACCCGCGCGAGGACGCGCTCCAGGAGGCGACCGTGCTCGGCGCCACGACCGGGGCCGGGCTGCGCCACCTCGAGGCCGACCCCCACGTCGACCAGGACGTGCTCGAGGTCATCCGCCAGCAGGCCGCCGACCGGGTCAACCGCAGCTGGGAGCGCCTCGGGACGCTCGGCCGGACCGACCGCGAGAGCCCCGCCGAGGCCCGGGCCCGGCTGCGCGCCGAGATGATCCGCGCCGAGCGCGAGGAGCTGCTGCGCATCCGCGGCAACGGCGAGGTCGACCACGCCGTCCTCACGAGCGTGCTCGCCCAGCTCGACGCCGAGGAGACCGCCCTCGTGTGGAGCGCCACCCGCACGGCCGGGGTGCGCGAGTCGGAGCTGCGGCCCCCCGACCGGGTGGCCGGCGCGTGCGAGCACCTCGCCGACGACAGCGCCCCGCACCCGCCGTCCGACACCGAGGGGTGCCCCGAGTGCCGCGCCGAGGGCCTCACCTGGGTGCACCTGCGCTCGTGCACCGAGTGCGGGCACGTCGGCTGCTGCGACTCCTCCGTCGGGCAGCACGCGAGCCGCCACTTCCACACCTCGGGTCATCCCGTGATGCGCTCGATCGAGCCCGGCGAGGCGTGGCGCTGGTGCTTCGTCGACGAGGTGCTGGGCTGAGGCCCGGCGCCGCCGTCTAGCGTGTGCGCCATGCCCGACGTCACCCTCGTCCTCGCCTCCGCCAGCCCCGCCCGCCTCGCGACCCTCCGGTCGGCCGGTGTCGAGCCCGTCGTCCGGGTCTCCGACGTCGACGAGCCCGGTGCCGTCGCCGCGGCCGAGCAGGAGCACGGCACGCTCGCGGCCGAGGACGTCACCCTGCTCCTCGCCCGTGCGAAGGCCGAGGACGTCGTCGCGAGCCTCGAGGAGTCCGGCGAGGACCTGCAGGTCGAGCTCGTCCTCGGCTGCGACTCCATGCTCGAGCTCGACGGCGAGATCCACGGCAAGCCCACCGACGCCGCCGAGGCCGTCGAGCGCTGGCGGCGGATGCGCGGGCGCTCCGGGGTCCTGCACACCGGCCACTGGCTCGTCGACCTGCGCGACACCGGCGACGGCGGGACCGGTGGCCAGCTCGGTGGCACGGCGAGCACGACGGTGCACTTCGCCGACCTCTCCGACGCCGAGATCGACGACTACGTCGCGACCGGGGAGCCCCTGCGGGTCGCCGGCGCCTTCACCCTCGACGGCCTCGGCGGGCCCTACGTCGCCGGCATCGAGGGCGACCCCGGCACCGTCGTCGGCGTCTCCCTGCCGCTGCTGCGCGAGCTCGTCGGCGAGCTCGGTCTCGCCTGGCACGACCTGCGCACCCGCTGACGCGACCCTCCCCCCTCGCCCCGTCGCGGGCTACACCGCGGTAGCTGTCGCCGTGGCGGCAGGTACTGCGGTGTAGCCCGCTGCGGGAGTTCGTCAGAAAGTACTTGACAGAGTGGAAAGTACTTTCGTAGCGTTGGGTCCATGCACACGACACGGGAGGGATCCACGATGAACGACATCACGCCCCAGCAGGCCCGCGAGCGGCTCGCCCACGCGGAGGCCGCCACCGGCCGTCGCGACGCCGAGCGCCGCGTCCACGCCTGGGCCACCGCCGGCTTCGGCGCCGTCATGGGCGCCTACCTGTCGCTCTCACGGGCGACCGACGACACCCCGCTCGAGCAGCCCCTGCTCGTCGCCTACGTGCTCGCGGTCGCCGGGCTCGCGACGTGGCAGACCCGCGCCTCGCGGGCCTGGCCACGGCACGCCCGGCGCGCCGGCCGGATCGGGCTCGGGACGACCTTCGGGCTGTTCCTCGTCGCCGCCATCGGCCTCAACATCCGCGAGGCGGAGCAGAAGATGGACGGCTTGGCCCCGTCGGAGAACCCGTGGCTGCTCGCGCTCGCCGGGGTCGTCGTCGCGGCCCCGATGCTCCTGGCGGCGGTGCGCATCCGCCGCGGTGACCCGCGGTGAGCGCCGACGGCACCACCCGTCCCCCGCACGCGCGACACCGCCTCGACGACGTCCTCCACGCCCCGGTGCGCTTCAGCATCGCCGCCACGCTCGCCGGCGTCGACGAGGCCGAGTTCGCCCTCGTCCGCGACGAGGTGGAGGTGTCGGACTCGGTGCTCTCCAAGCAGGTCTCGGCGATGGAGCAGGCCGGCTACGTCAAGGTCCGCAAGGGCTACGTCGGCAAGCGGCCGCGGACGTGGCTGTCACTCACGCGAGCGGGCCGCGACGCGTGGCAGGGCCACCTCGCGGCGCTGCGCGACATCGCCGGCGCCTGAGCACGCCGCCCGTCCCCTGCCCGAGAACCCGTCGAGTGTACAGAACACGCCGTGCGAGCGACCGGGCACGCGGCGTGTTCTGTTCACTCGACGGCTGGGGGCCGAGGTCCGGACGAGGTCAGACCGGGGGGACGTCGCGGCGCTTGGACGAGAAGTGCCGGTCGCGGCGGGCGGCGTAGCGCAGCCGGTGCAGCAGCTCGGCCCGCAGCTCGTCGGCCTCGACCACCTGGTCGACGACGAGATCGGCGGCGAGCCGCTCGAGGTCGACGTCCTCGAGGTACTCGGCCCGGCGTGCCTCGACGAACGCGTCGCGCGCCTCGGCCCCCTCGGCGGCCTCGATCTCGGCGATCTTGTTGGCGTACACCGCGTTGACGGCGGCCTCGGGGCCCATGACGGCGATGCGCGCCGTCGGCAGGGCGATCGTCGCGTCGGGGCCGAAGCCCGGCCCGCCCATCGCGTACAGCCCTGCGCCGTAGGCCTTGCGGACGACGACGCAGAACTGCGGCACGGTCGCGGAGGCGACGGCCGAGACCATCTTCGCGCCGTGCCGGATGATGCCGCCACGCTCGACCTCGGAGCCGATCATGAAGCCGGGGACGTCAGCGAGGTAGACGAGCGGGATCGAGAACGCGTCACACAGCCAGATGAAGCGTGCGGCCTTGTCGGCGGAGTCGGTGAACAGCACACCGCCCTTGACGGCCGAGTTGTTGGCGACGATGCCGACCGACTCCCCCGCCATCCGGCCGAAGCCGACGACGAGCTCGGGGGCGAAGAGCGGCTTGATCTCGAAGAAGCTGCCGTCGTCGACGAGGCCGTCGATCAGCTCGTGGACGTCGAACGGCTGGCTCTCGCGCTCGGGCACGCTGGCCTGCGTCAGCGGCGCGGCCGGCTCCTCGGCGTGGTAGCTCGGCGTGGGGACGCGCCACGAGTCGGGCACGTACGAGAAGTACAGGCGGGCGAGCTCGATGGCCTCGGTGTCGTCGGCGGCGAGCAGGTCGCCGACGCCCGAGACGGTGCAGTGCATCCGGGCGCCGCCCATCTCCTCGAGCGACACCTTCTCGCCGACGACCATCTCGGCCATCCGCGGGCTGCCGAGGTACATCGAGGCGTTGCCCTCGACCATGATGATGACGTCACAGAAGCTCGGGATGTACGCGCCGCCCGCGGCCGACGGGCCGAAGAGGCAGCAGATCTGCGGCACCTTGCCCGAGAGCGCGACCTGGTGGTGGAAGATCCGCCCCGCCCCGCGACGACCCGGGAACATCTCGACCTGGTCGGTGATCCGGGCGCCCGCGGAGTCGACGAGCCAGAAGACCGGCAACTCCTCGCGCAGCGCGGTCTCGGTGGCGCGCACGATCTTCTCGACGGTGCGCGCGCCCCACGACCCCGCCTTGACGGTCGGGTCGTTGGCGATGACGACGACGGGCCGGTCCTCGACCGTGCCCCGCCCGGTGACCACACCGTCGGCCGGCAGCCCAGCCGCGCGCGAGTTGGCGTAGCGGCCGTCCTCGACGAATGAGCCCTCGTCGAGCAGCAGCGCGATGCGGTCGCGGACGTAGAGCTTGCCCTGGGCGGCGAGCTTGGCCGCCGCCTTCTCCGTCGGCGCGGCCGAGGCCGCGTGGGCCGCCTGCAGCCGGGCGCGGACGTCGGCGACGCGGGCGTCGGTGGTCACGGGGTCGGTGCTCATGCCGGGAGGCCGAGGCCCTTCGCGAGGACCATCCGCTGGACCTCGGAGGTGCCCTCGCCGATCTCGAGGATCTTCGCGTCGCGGTAGAAGCGCGCCACCGGGTACTCCTCCATGAAGCCGTTGCCGCCGAAGACTTGGGTCGCGATGCGGGTCGCGGTGACCGCCGCCTCGGAGGTGTAGAGCTTCGCCTTGGCGGCGGCCTGCTTGACCTCCTCGACCGAGCGGCGGCCGGCCTCGTGTTCGTCCTTGAGCCACGCGGCCCGGTAGGTGAGCAGGCGGGCGGCGTCCTCCATGACGGCGAGGTCCGCGACGGGGAAGGCGACACCCTGGTTGACGCCGATCGGGCGACCGAAGGCGATGCGGGACTTCGCGTACGCCGCGGCCTCCTCGCGCATCCGGGTGATGAGGCCGAGCGCGAGCGCGCTGATCGCGATGCGCCCGTCGTCGAGGGTCTTGAGGAACTGGTGGAAGCCGCGCCCGCGCTCTCCGAGGAGGTTGGCCTCGGGCACGCGGCACCCGGCGAACGAGAGGCCGTGGGTGTCGGAGATGTTCCAGCCCATCTTCTGGTAGGCCGGCTCGACGGTGAACCCGGTTGTACCGGAAGGGATCATGATGGCGCTGATCTCGGGACGGCCGTTGTCGAGCGTGCCGGTGCGCGCCGTGACGGTGACGACGGACGTGATGTCGGTGCCGGAGTTCGTGATGAACGCCTTCGCCCCGTCGACGACCCAGTCGCCGCCGTCGAGCACCGCCTTGGTGCGGGTGGCGCCGGCGTCCGACCCGGCGTCCGGCTCGGTGAGGCCGAAGCCGGCGAGCGCGCGGCCGGCGACGAGGTCGGGCAGGAAGCGCTCCTTCTGCTCGTCGCTGCCGTACGTGAGGAT
Source organism: Phycicoccus mangrovi (assembly GCF_018729305.1). Lineage (NCBI taxonomy): Bacteria > Bacillati > Actinomycetota > Actinomycetes > Micrococcales > Intrasporangiaceae > Phycicoccus > Phycicoccus mangrovi. Next base: position 36,610 of record NZ_JAHHWP010000027.1, read on the forward strand.
CGGGTTGATGCCCAGGCCGACCCCGGCCGAGAGCGTGATGCCGATCGACTGGTCGACCCGGCCGAGCTCCTCGATGGCGATGCACAGGCTCGTGAAGGCGCCGCCGTCGGCGTCCTCGAGCGACCCGCCGAACGCCTCGGGGACGACGAGCCCGAAGAGCCCGAGCTCCCCCATCCGCGGCACGAGGTCGGCCGGGAAGTGGTGGTCGCGGTCCCACTGCGCGACGTGCGGCTCGACGGCGTCGGTCGCGAACTCGCGGACGACCGCCCGGAAGTCCTCGTGGTCCTTGCTGAGCTCGTACATGGGCGCCCCTTCGCGCTCGAGGTGCACGGCCCCGGGTCACGGCGGCCGGCGGTGGTCACGTTCTTGACGTTGACGTCAACGTAAAGCAATACTCGCCTCCGTGACAAGCCAGCGCACCTCCCCCGGCACGACGGACGTCCTGCCCGACGAGGTCGACCCGGCGGGCGACGCCACGACGTGGACGATCGCCGAGGTCGCCGACGAGTTCGGCGTCACCCACCGCACCGTGCGCCACTACGAGGACCTCGGCCTCATCTCCCCCGAGCGCCGCGGCACGACGCGCGTCTACCACCGGCGCGACCGCACCCGCCTCGGGCTGGTCCTGCGCGGCAAGCGCCTCGGGTTCCCGCTCGAGGAGATCCGCACGATCATCGACCTCTACGACGCCCCGCGCGGCCGGCGCAGCCAGCTGGAGTACGTCCTCGCCCAGATCGACGAGCGGCGCGCCGACCTCGAGCAACGCCGGCGCGACCTCGAGGCCGCGCTCGCCGAGCTCGACGGCTTCGAGCGCCGCTGCCGCGAGGACCTCGGCCGGATGCGCTGAGCCGCGCACCACGACCGTCCGCCGGCGCTCCGGCTCAGCCCGCGAGGAAGGCGTCGACCTCGGCGCGCGTGGGGGCGGTGTCCGGGCCACGCCGGGTCACCTTCACAGCGGCCGCCGCGTTGGCGCGCACCGCCGCGTCGACCCACGAGAGGCCGGCAGCACGCTCGGCGAGCAGCACCCCGGTGTGGGTGTCGCCGGCGCCGTTGGTGTCGACCGGGCGCTGCGGGTGGCCCGGCAGCACGTCGTCGCACCCGTCGGCCCGCACGAGGCATCCCCGCGGACCGTCTCGGACGACGGTGACGGCGTCCGGCCGCAGGATGCCGGCCACGACCTGCGCCGCCTCCTGCAGGCCGCGCAGCCCGGCCAGCGCCTCCGACTCCTCGGCGTTGCCCGTCCACACGGTCGTGCGGGCCAGCAGCGCGTCGCGGACGGCGGCGGGCGCCTCGGCGAAGGCGGCGCCGGGGTCGAGGACGACGTGCACCCCGTCGTCGAGGGTGCCGAGCCACTCCATCAGCGGGTCGCGCGTGCGCCCGACGAGCGAGTAGCCGCTGACGCAGACGAAGTCGCCCGCGACGGGGGCGCTCGTCGCCAGGGAGGCGACCGTGATCTCGCGCTCGGCGCCCTGGGTCGTCACGAAGCTGCGCTCCGCGCTCGGCTCGACGAGCACGATGCAGACCCCCGTGTCCGAGCCCTCGACCGGCGGGGCCGACGCCTCCACGCCGTCCGCCGCGAGCGCGGCCCGCACGAGGTCGCCGTTCGGGCCGGTGCCGACGGCGCCGGCGTGCACGGCGTGCGCTCCCGAGCGGGCCGCCGCGAGCAGGATGGTCACGGCGCCACCGGCGTAGCGCCGGTAGGAGGTGGCCATGACGTTGCCGCCGCCCCGCGGGAGGGACGGCACCTCCATCACGGCGTCGACGAGGGCCTGCGCGGTGTGGATGACCCGGGGCGGCATCCTCCGACCCTAGTGACGCCCGACCGCCCGCGAGGCCCTCGGCCGTCCGCGCGTCAGCCGGAGAGCCGCTCCCAGAGGTAGCGACCGTCGTCGGCACGCGCGCACACGACGCGCACGCCGTCGAGCGTCGTCTCGCGCAGGCCGACGTCGGCGAAGCCGCACGGTTGCCCGGCCCGGACGACCACGGGACCGACCTCGACCGTCCCGGTGCTCGGCGACGGCGACGCGGTGGGGCTCGGTGGGGTCGACGCGGACGGGGTCGCCGTGGGCGTCGGCCCCGTGGACGAGCGTCCGACGGGAGACCTCTCCGGCGTCGGACCCGACGGCTCGTCGAGCCCGCCCGTCGCCCGGACGACGCCACCGACCAGCACGGCGAGCACACCGAGCGTCGCGCCGAGGAGGAGGACCCGCGAGCGCCGTCCACGGCCACCCGGGGACGGCGGCGCGGCCGGCGCCACGACGCCGTCGGCGCCGTCCGACGGTGGCGGGATGGTCACCGGGGCCGCGGCGACCGAGGCGCGGGTCGGCAGGTCGTCGAGCGGGGTGACGCCGAGCTGCCACCGCCCGCCGGGGTCGGCCTCGACGTGCCGGAGGACCTCGACGTCACCCATCGCCCCGGGAGTCCAGGTGAGGCCGCTCCCGGCGAGGAGGAGGGCGGCGGCCTCGGCCGAGCCCGGACGGGCCGCCGGGTCGGCCGCTGACATCGCCTCGATCGCCGACCACAGCTGCGCGGGGCACCCGGCCGGCCGCTCGGCGGACCGGGCGTCCGCCGGCCGCAGCGCGGTGAGCATCGCCCGGCCCACCTGCCCGGCGGCGTAGACGTCGACGAGGGGCGTGACCTCGTCGTCCTCGGACTCGGGGGCGATGTACCCGGGCGTTCCGGTCACCCCGCCGGTGCGCGTGAAGCGCGGCACGCTCTCGTCGACCGCGATGCCGAAGTCGGTGAGCAACAGGTGCGGACGCTCGCGGCCCGTCGCGAGGAGCAGGAGGTTCGCCGGTTTGACGTCACGGTGGACGATGCCGGCACGGTGCACGGAGCCGAGGGCGGACAGCAGCTGGCGCAGCAGCTCGGCGACGAGCAGCGGCGGGAGCGGGCCGTGGTCCCCCACGAGCGAGGCGACGGAGCCCCCGTCGACGACGGGCATCGTGAACAGGACGCGGTCGTCCTCCCCCGCCCACCCCAGCGGCGTGAGCACGTGCGGGTGCCGGACCCGGACCGCCTGCTCGCGCACGAAGCGCAGCAGCGAGACGGCGTCCGACTGCCGCAGGACCTTCGCGGCGACGACCCGTTCCTCGCGGCGGTCCCAGACCCGCCAGACCGAGCCCATCCCGCCCTCGCCGATGACGTCGAGCAGCTCGTAGCGCCCGGCGAAGACCTCACCCACGCGCGACGTCCGCGGCCCGGCGCAGGACCTCGGCGAGCACCGGCGACCCGACCCGGCTCGCGGCCGCCGCGAGCTCGTCGGCGTCGACGACGCGGGCGAGCGCGCGGGCGGCGGCTGCGACGTCCGCGCCGGCGTCGGCGGTGAGGGTGGCCTGCTCGGCCGCGATCTCCTCCAGGCGCGCCTGCAGGCCCTCGGCGTCCGCGGGGGCGCCGCGCCGCGCGAGGTCGAGCAGGGACTCGAGCCGGTGCACCACGGCCGGGTTGCCGATCTTCGTCCGTTGCCCGCTGAGCAGCTGGGAGAGCATCGGGGCGGACAGGCCGAGCACGCGGGCGAGACCGGCCTGCGAGAGCCCGAGCGCCCCCCGGACCTCGGACGCGAGGTCGGCGAGCGGTGCGCCGTACAGGGCGCGCTGCTGCTCGAGGGCCTCGGTCGTCGTCACGGCGGCCAGTGTAGGGACCGGGGACCGCACGCCGGCTGCACCTTGACGTTTGCGATCGCGAATGTATACGGTCGCCATCGCGCACCACGAGCGTCTTCTACCCGGGGGGTCCAGACCATGCCACGCCACGCCCGCCGCGCCCTCGCGCTGGCCGCCACGCTGATGACGACGGCCCTGCTCGTCGCGCCACCCGCGACCGCCACGGCGCCGACCCGGGCCCCGGCCGGCGGAATCGCCGCCGAGGACGACCCCGCGGACTCGCGCCTGCTCCTGCTCCTCGACGCCTCCGGGTCCATGAAGCGACCGGACCCGTCGGGCCTGTCGAAGATGGAGGCCGCGAAGCAGGCGCTCACCGCGGTCGTCCGCGACCTCCCGGCAGACAGCTCGGTCGGCCTGCGCGTGTACGGCGCCGAGGTCGACGGCGGTGGGCGGCCGACGAAGGCCGCCTGCGCCGACACCCGTCTCGTGCAGCCCGTCGGCCCGCTCGACCGGGCGGCGATGACGCGCACCATCAAGGGCTTCCGGGCCCTCGGCGAGACGCCGATCGCCCGCTCCCTCGAGGCGGCCCTCGACGACCTCGGCCCCACCGGCCGGCGCACCGTCGTCCTCGTGTCCGACGGCGAGGAGTCGTGCGTGCCCGACCCGTGCCCGGTCGTGCGACGGCTCGTCGGGTCCGGGGTGGACCTGCGCATCGACACGGTCGGCTTCGGGGTGGACGCGGCGGCCCGCCGGCAGCTGACGTGCATCGCCCGGGCCGGAGGCGGGACCTACTACGACGCCAAGAACGCGGACGAGCTGGCCACCAACCTCACGCGCCTCTCGGTGCGCGCCGCCCGGCAGTTCGGGACGTCCGGGACCCGGGTCGCCGGGACCACCGGGCCCGAGGGCGCGCCGGTGCTCACCGCCGGCCAGTACGTCGACACGTTCACGTCGGGCGCGGCGCCCGAGCACCTCGTCGTCCGGCGGACGATCCCCCGGTCCACCCTGCACGTCTCGTTCGTCGCCCGGCCCGGCGTGGACCTCGAGGGGGACGACGTCACCGACGACGTGATCGAGTTCCGGGCCGAGGACGCGCGGGGCTCGTCCTGCACCAGCCTCCCCGGCCGGGCGCAACGCATCGGCCTGTCGAGCCTGGCATCCGTCGTCAGCGACTCGCTCGTCCTGCCCGGCGGCACCGCCCAGGATCCCGAACGCTGCGGCGACCTCACCGACATCCCGCTGCGCGTGACCCGGACGGGGTCCGGGACGCCGGTCGACGCCGAGATCCTCGTCGTCGAGGAGCCTCCGGTCACCGACGTCGACGCCCTGCCGGAGCCGGCGCCCGAGGCCGACCCCGTGCCCTCGACCGTCGACGCGGGCGCGGCCCGGCCGGTCGTCGGTGGCACCGACTTCGGCAGCGCCACCCCCGTCACGGCGGGGACGTGGACGGAGCAGTACGTCAGCGGCGAGACCATCTACTACCGCGTGCCCGTGCAGTGGGGCCAGCAGGTCAAGCTGACCGTCGGCCCGGTCCGCCCCGCCACCGACGAGTTCACCGGCCCCCTCTTCGACGCCAACCTCTTCGACCCCACCCGCGGGCGGGTGTCCGCCGGTCCCCTCGGGACCCTCGGTCGCCCCGACTCCCGGGTGGTCCGCGAGAGCGCGCCCGTCCGGTACCGCAACCGGGAGGACTTCCCCACCCGCTTCTCGAGCCTGGCCGGCCAGTACTACGTCGCGATCTCGGTCCCCCGGGTCGACTCCGACGTCACGGTGCCCCTCGACGTGACGTTCCGGCTCGAGGTCGCCGGGGAGGCCTCTGCCGCACCGGCGTACGCGACGTCCACACAGGTCTCGTCGCCGTCACCGGTCGTGTCGGCGACCCCGACCGTCGGGTCGACCGACGCCTCGACCGCTGACTCGGCCGCCACGGCGGAGCGGGCCCCGGGCCTGCCCGGATGGGTCTGGGTGGCGGGCGGCCTCGTCGCGGCCACGGCCGCGGTCGTCGGGGCCGCCGTCCTCGCGAGCCGGAGGGACGTCGCGCGCGACCGGTCCTGACGAGGGTGTGCTCGTCAGCCGACCTGCGTGCGCACCTCGTAGAGCTCGGGGAAGAACGTGAGGTCCAGCGCGCGGCGCAGGAAGTCGACGCCGCTCGACCCGCCCGTGCCGACCTTGTGGCCGATGGTGCGCGTGACGACCTGGAGATGGCGGAAGCGCCACTGCTGGAACAGGTCCTCGATGTCGACGAGCTCCTCGCAGGTCTCGTAGACGCCCCAGTGCTCGTCGGGGGCGGCGTACACCTCCGCGACGACGGCGACGAGGTCCGGGTCGAGCCGGTAGGGCGCTCGGACGTCCCGGTGCAGGACCGCCTCCGGGACGGCGTACCCGCGGCGCGCGAGGAGGCGCAGGAACTCGTCGTAGAGCGTCGGCTCGGCGAGGAGCTCCTCGAGGAGGGCACTCGCCCGGGCGTCGTGCTCGAACACGCGGAGCATGTCGGCGTTCTTGTTGCCGAGGAGGAACTCGACCGCGCGGTACTGGTCGCTCTGGAAGCCCGAGCTCGTCGCGAGGAACGGGCGGATCTGCGCGTACTCGCTCGGCGTGAGGGTCGCGAGCACGTCCCACATCTCCACGAGCTGACGCTGCACGTGCTTGACCCGCGCGAGCCGCTTGAGCGCCGGGGCGAGCTCGTCGGCGGCGAGCAGCGTTCGCGCGGAACGCAGCTCGTGCAGCAGCAGCTTGAGCCACAGTTCCGACACCTGGTGCTGCACGATGAAGAGCAGCTCGTCGTGCTGGGGCGGCTCGCTGCGGGGGTGCTGCGCCGACAGCAGCGTGTCGAGGTCGAGGTAGGCGCCGTACGACATCGCGGTGCCGAAGTCCCGCGAGATGCCCTCCTCGAGTGCTCGCTGGGCCCGGTCGACCGCGTCGTCGCTCATGGTCGCCATCGTGCCACCGCGCGCCCCGGCCTCGTGGCAGGCCTCGTCCCGGACGGACGGACCACGACAACCCCGCACGTGCGGCGTCGTCGCTGTCCGCCCCCCTCCCGGACCACGAAAAGCCCGCACGTGCGGGGTTGTCGATGCCCGCACGCCTCCCGGACCACGAAAAGCCCGCACGTGCGGGGTCGTCGATGCCCGCACGCCTCCCGGACCACGAAAAGCCCGCACGTGCGGGGTTGTCGATGCCCGCACGCCTCCCGGACCACGAAAAGCCCGCACGTGCGGGGATGACGCCCGGAGGGCTCAGCCCGTGACGGCGCCCCGGTACCAGTCCGGCCCGACGAGCGCGGCGACCTCGGCGGGGTCGACCGGGGTGAACGCCGGCGCCCCCCGACCCTCCAGCACCTCGGCGAGCTCGTCGAGGCGGCGGGCGGCGAGGTCGGCCCCCGCGGCGCGCGCCGTCGCGTCCATCCGGCCGACCGCGTCGCCCCAGATCGCGCGCCCGGCCATGAACCCGCTGCAGCCGTGGTCGGCGGCGACGTCGAGCTGGGTGCGGAACCCCTCGTAGGTGACACCCGCCGACAGCAGGACCCACGGCCCGGAGACCGCCTCGTCGAGGGCGGCGCAGGCCTCGTGCGCGGCGTCCAGGTCATCGAGGTCGAGGACGGGGAACTCGACCTTCATGATGTCCGCGCCGGCCTCCCGGAAGGAGCGGGCCGAGGCCAGGACGCTGCTGCGCCGCACGCGCTGCACGGTGGGGTCGGCGGTGTCCTCGTCGCCGGTCGGGAACCACAGCGGCTCGACGACGAGCGGCATCTGCAGGGCCCGGCACTGCGCCGCGGCGTCGGCGACGACGGCGTGCTGCTGCTCGACGACCTCGGCGGGCTGGTCCTCGCGGTGGAAGACGACGAGCTTCGCCGCGTCTGCCCCGAGCGTCGCGAGCACCTGCGGCCCCCACCCCTCCTTGAGGTGCAGCCCGGTGTCGAAGCCGACCGCGCTGTCCGGCCGGTAGTACAGGTCCTCGATGCCGCTGATGACGCCGACGTCACCGGGCACGACGCCCGCGGCGACGGACTGGCCGAAGCTCCAGACCGGGTCGACGAGCACCGAGGTCGCGTGCCGCGAGAGCACCCTCAGCATGTCGAGCTTGGACTCCACGACCTCCTCGAACGAGACGGCGTCGAGGTCGGCGTCGAAGAGGCGCAGGTAGTTCTCGGGGTGGTCGATGGCCATCGTGCGGATGTGGCCGGCGGCGTCGCAGATGCGCGCGAGCCGCCGGTGCAGGCCGATGGTGGAGGGGGTCGGGACGCGAGGCGTTGACAGCGCTGTCATACCGCCTTACGGTACGCGGAGCGAGGCGGTCCGACAAGACCCCGCGCCCCCCGACACCGCCGTCGCCCCGGAAGGACCTCCGTGCTCGTCGTCACCCCCAACACGTGCCTCGACGTCACGACGTGGCTCGGCGCGCTGACCCCGGGCACGGTCTCGCGGGCCACCCGCACCGTCACCGTGGCCGGTGGCAAGGGGGTCAACGTCTGCCGCACCCTGCGCGTCCTGCGCCGCGAGCACCGCCTCCTCGGCCTCGCCCCGCGCGACGACGACCGGCTGCCGACCCTCCTCGCCGCCGAGGGCTGCGCCTTCGTCCCGGTCCCCCACGACGGCCAGGGGCGGCTCTCGCTGATCTTCCTCGAGGACGACGGGCGCGCCACGGTCGTCAACGGCCTCGGCCCCGACCCCGCCGCGTGGGACCGCGACGCGCTGCTGCCCGCCGTCGAGGCGGCGCTCGTCGACGCGCCCGCCGTCGCCTGCTCCGGGTCCCTGCCGCCGGGCCTGCCCGACGACACCTACGGCCGGGTCGTCGAGCTGGCCCACGCCCGCGGGCTCGAGGCCTTCGTCGACGGCTCCCCCGCCGTCCTCGGCGCCGCGCTCCCGTTCGAGCCGGACCTCGTGAGCCCCAACCTCGGTGAGGCCGAGGCCCTCCTGCACGGTCGCGCCGACGAGGCGGTCGAGGAGACGGGCGACGACCTCGTCGACCGGTGCGTCGCCGCGGCCCGCGACCTGCACGGGCGGGGCGCGCGACGGGCGGTCGTCACCGCGGGCTCGCACGGCGCCGCCCTCGCCACGTCGGCCGGTGCGTGGTGGCTCGGAGCGGCGCGCGTGCCGGTCGCCAACCCCATCGGCGCCGGCGACTCCTTCCTCGCCGGGACGACCGACGCGCTCCTGTCCGGCGCCCCCGACGCCGAGGCCGTCCGCCGGGGGATGGCCGTCGCCGCCGCCGCCGTGCAGCACCCGTCGGGCGGGATGCTCGACGCGGCCCTGGTCGCCCCGGCACTGGCGGCGCTGCCCGAGGCGGTGCCCGCGTGAGCCGGCCCACGATCTACGACGTCGCCCGCGAGTCGGGGGTCTCCATCAAGACCGTCTCGCGCGTCATCAACGACGCCCCCAACGTCCGCCCGGCCACGCTCGCCCGGGTGCGCACGGCCATCGACCGCCTCGGCTACCAGCCCGACCCGGCCGCTCAGCGGCTCGGCGGCGGGCGCCTGCCGACGGTGGGCGTCGTCGTCGACTCCATCGCCGACCCCTTCTTCGCCCAGCTCGCGGCGGTCGTCGAGGAACGCGCCGCGGCCGTCGGGATGGACGTGCTCATCGCGTCGACCGGCCTCGACGAGGAGCGGCTGCGCTCGCAGGTCGAGCGGCTCTCGCGCCGCGGGGTGGCGGGCCTCGTCGTCGCCCCCTTCGGCGACCCGGTAGCCGTCGCCGCGGCGCTGCCGTCCGACGTGCCGGTGGTCGTCGTCGACCGTCCCTGCGGCACGGTCGGCACCGACGCCGTCCGCGTCACGGACGAAGCGGGCGCGTTCGAGGCCGTCCGGCACCTCGTCGAACACGGGCACCGGCGCATCGGGTTCGTCGGTCGCACAGGCCAGTTCGTCACGCTCGCCGACCGCTACCGCGGCTACGAGCGCGCCCTCCGGGAGGCCGGACTCGAGGTCGACCCCACGCTCGTGGAGACGCGGGCGTGGACGACCGAGGAGGCCCTGCCGCTCGTGACGCAGATGCTCACCCGCACCGACGCCCCGACCGCCCTCCTCGCTGCGACCCCGATGACCGGGCTCGCCGTCCTCACGGCGCAGCAGCGCCTCGCCCGCCGGGACGTCGCGCTCGTCGTCTTCGGCGACCTCCCGGGAGCAGAGCTGATGACCCCACCCACGACCGTCGTCGACCAGCAGCCGACCGCGTTGGCCGAGACCGCGTTCGACCTCCTCCAGCGACGGCTGCGCGAGCCGTCCGCCGAGCCGCTCGACACCGTGCTGCCGACCCGGCTCGTGCCGCGCGGCTCGGGCGAGCTGCGACCACGGGGTGCGGCATGAGCACCGTCGACCTCGGCATCGACCTCGGCACGACGATGACCAAGGTCGCGGCCGTCGACGAGGCCGGCACGGTCGTCGGCGACGCCGCCGTCGCCACCGCCTGGAGCGAGCCCGGCGACGGCCGGTCGGAACGCACGCCGGAGTCGGTCGTCGAGGCCGTCGAGCGCCTGCTCGACGAGGTCGTCGCCGCGCTGCCCGCCGGCACGGGGGTGCGCTCCGTCGGCATCACGTCGATGGCCGAGGCGGGGACGCTGCTCGACACCGACGGGGCCGCGCGTTCCCCCGTCATGGCGTGGCACGACCCGCGCGGTGACGAGCAGGCTGCGGTCCTCCCGGAGGACCTCGCCCGGGCCTTCCCAGAGCGCACCGGACTGCCGGTCGGCCACGTCGCGACGCTCTTCAAGCTGCTGTGGCTGCGCGACGAGGGCCTGGACCTGCGCGGCCTGCAGTGGCTCGGCGCACCGGAGCTCGTGCTGCACCGGCTCGGGGGTCGACGGGTCGCCGAGCGCTCGCTGCTCGGGCGGACCGGGCTCCTCGACGTCCACACCGGCGGATGGTGGCATCCGGGCCTGGACCTGCTCGGGGTCGACGGCTCGCTCGTGCCCGACGCGGTCGCGGCCGGCGAGCCGGTCGGCACCGTGCGAGCGGACCATCCGGTCGTCCCCCTGCGCGGCGCGGTCCTCACGATGGCCGGCCACGACCACGCGGTCGCTGCGGCCGCGACCGGCTGCGGCACACCGGGATCGGCGCTCGACAGCTTCGGCACGGCCGAGGCGTGGCTCGCGGCGTCCGACCACGTGCCCGAGCCCGAGGTCGTCGGCCGCCTGTCGCACGAGGGCATCTCCGTGTACCCGCACGTCGTGCGCGGCAGCACGGCCCTCATCGGCGGGACGCGGACCGGGTTGGTGCTCAAGCGGGTCCAGCGCATCCTCGGGGCCACCGAGGACCCGGCGCGGTCGGAGCTCGACGCCGCCGCTCTCCTGCTGGCACCCGGCGACTCGGCGGACGTGCGCGTCACCGGCTTCGGGATGGAGGACCGCGAGGTCGTCGTGCACCTCGGGTCCGACCACCACACCCCGGCGCACGTCTGGCGGGCGGCCCTCGACGGCGGCACGGCGCGCGGTCGGGCCGTCCTCGCGACCCTCGAGCGGGCCGGCGTACCCGTCGAGCGCATCGTGGTCGCCGGCGGGTGGGCCCGGATGCGGTCCGTCGTCGCGGCGCGGGGGGACCTCGCACCCCTCGTCGAGGTCGGCGACGTCGAGCAGCCCGGCACGTGGGGTGCCGCGAGGTTCGGGGCCTGGGCCGCGACCGGCGGCGCGGCGGGCGACCCGGACCCACGGCCGCCGGCCGACTGGTTCGCGCACTAGGAGCGCTCCCGCCGTGCGGCGGTGCCGTGGCTCTGGTGTCAGGGATCGATGGAGACGTCGACGAGCGCCGCGTTCCCTCGTGCGTCGACGCGCACCGTCGCGACGGCGCGCCCCGCGCGGACGGCGTCCGCGAGCGCTGCGGCGCGGTCCTGCGGCAGGAACCAGCTCTCGATGCCGCACCGCAGGCGCCACCCCGCGTCGTCGCACCGGAGGAAGGGCCCGTCCTCAGGAGCCGAGCGCCGGAGCGGGCCGCCGACCCACACCTCGCCGGATCGGGTCAGGGGGACGAACGCCGTGCCACGGGACGTGAGCGGCTCGGCGTCGGGCCGGTCGCCGCGCCCGGCACTGTCCGGGAGGTCGGGATAGGTGAGGTCGACGTACGCGCCGCGGAAGGGGTCGTAGGGATCGACGGGCGCGACCCGCAGGCGCACCTCGTCACCGGTCAGCCTGGCGGAGAGCGGGGCCCACACGGCGACACCGACGAGGAGCAGCTGGGCGACGGTCGCGGCGACGACCCGTCCGGTGCGGCCGGTCACGACCGGGCCTCCCGTCCCTCGGCGACGAGCCGCCGACGGCCCCGATCGGCGACGATGCCGGTGCCGAGGAGGACGACACCGACCGCGAGGAAGAGCACGGCCCCGGAGAGGACCGGCGCGAACACCGCGAAGGCCTGCACGGTCGTGAAGAGCACGAGCGCGGCGGTGGCCACCCAGGTGAGCCGCTCGGAGTCACGCATGCCGCCGAGGATCGCGTAGCCGCTCGTCACGGCGAGGTAGGCGAGGACGGCGACGACCGCCCGCGCCCAGTCCGACGGTGTGGGCTCGGCGACGCCCCCGAGGCCGGCCGACGCCCGCCACAGCCCGAGGACCACGACGCCGACGAGAGTGGCTGCCGCGAGCGCGATCTCCGTGCGGCCGAGGCGGTCGGCGCGCAGGCTCGCGGCGAGGGCGACGACCGCGGCGACGCCGAGCGCGACGAGGAAGACCTTGCCGGTCCGATCACCGCTGTCGTCGACCGGGAGCGCGGCGACGAAGAGGCTGCCCAGGGCGAGCGCGGCCCCGAGCTCGCGCCAGGGGACGCCGAGCGCCCGCCAGTCGCGCAGCCGGCCGTCGAGTCGCAGGTGGATGACCCCGACGGCGACGGCGGCCAGCGCGGCGGCCGCGACGGTGAGGGTCACCCCGAGGACGGTGCGGCCGGCGTCGGCGGCGCTCCACACCGTCCAGATGCTGCCGAGCAGGACGCCGAGCACGACCGGTCCGACGCCGACGACGGCATACCCGTAGAGCAGTGCCCCCGCGGCCCACAGCCCCACGAGACCCGGCCGGTCGGCGGGGACCTGGAGGCTCTGGGCGGCCTGGAAGACGACCGCGCCGAAGGCGGCGGCGGCGAGCAGCCGGACGGCGCCGACGACCGGGGAGGCGACGTCGCCGAGACGCTCACGCCGCCGCTGGAGGAGTTCCGCCACGACGACCAGCGCGAGCCAGACGAGCGCCACGAGGAGGATGCGGATGAGCGGTGAGACCGCGTCGAGGTTGGCGGCGACGGTCCAGACGAGGCCGATGCCGACGAAGGCCGCCCCGAGGGTGAGCACGATCCGGGCGAGGGTGAGACGGCGGTGGGCGACGTAGCGGGCGCGCAGGCGGTCGGCGGTGGGTGCGTCGAGCAGTCCCTCGGACTGCCAGGCGGTGAGCTGGGTGTCGAGCCACGCCAGCTGGCCCGGCGTGGCGGGGTGGCGGAGGGCGGGGGCACCGGCCGGGTCCGGGTGGGTCGCCGCTGCGGTGCTGGGGGGCGAGGTCATCGCGGTGCTCCTCGAGGAGAGCGGGCCCGGGTCCGGGTTCACCGTCAGTGTCCCGCGCCCACGCGGGTCGGGCCATGGGCACTCGTGCTCAGGCGCTGTCTCGTCGGCCACTCGACAGGGCCGCCGGCCACGGGCCTTGTGGACGCCGCCCGTACCCGCCCGACACCCCGCTCTCCCGCCCCTCGGGTCCCGGGTGTCACTCCTCTCGCCCGCCGCGGACGACCCCGTACCCCGATCTCCATGCGCACCGGAAGGAATCCCTTGCACCCGCAACGATCGGATCCCACCCGCGTCCCGGGTGCGGAAGTCCTTGCGCGCGGAAGGAAGACCGCGCGGGGCGCAACCGGTCGCCACGAGGTGGTTGCCGGCGCACGGGAAACCTCGCGCCGCGCAAGGGAAGCCTCGCGCCGCGCAAGGAAGACCTCGCGCCGCGCAAGGGAAACCTTGTCGGGCACAAGCATCGGAGCGACGACGCCGCCAGGTGGTTGCCGGTGGAAGGGAAACCTTCCGCGGCGCATGGAGGCTGGGAGAACACCTGTCCCGGGCCGGTTCTCAGGTCGGCAGGCGCCGCGCACGCGCTGGCGGTCGCGCCTCGAGCCCGCCCATCCCCCTCCACTCTCCTACGAGCGGCAGGCCGCGGGCTCGGACGGCTCGCGGACCGCGTCCACCGCCCCCTCGCGCTCCGACGTCCCGCCGGCGGAGCGCGAGCCGCGCGGCACGCCCACCCCGACCCGGTGGGCCCGCGCCCGCTCCACCCATCCCGCCGCCGCGGCCCGCACCGGCGCCTGGGCCACCAGCACCCCACCGAGGACGACGAGCATCGCCCCGAGCTGCACCCACCCGAACCCCTCGCCCAGCAGGACCACGCCGAGCACCGTCCCGACGACCGGGTTGAGCAGCCCCACCACCGCGACCGCGCCCGCGTCCATCCGGGTCAGACCGCGGAACCACACGACGTACCCGACCACCGACCCGACGAGCCCGAGCCACAGCAGCGCCAGCACCGCCGCGCCGTCGAGCGCCGGCGGCGCCCCCTCGACCACCAGCGCCACCGGCACGAGCACCAGCCCACCGGCCACCAGCTGCCACGCCGTCGTCGCGAGCACCGCGTCGCGCGGAGTCCAGCGCCTCACGAGCACGAACCCCACCGATGCCGACACGACCGCCCCGACCGACGCCGCCACCCCGACCGGGTCGACGGCCCCCGACGTCCCGCCCCCTCCGGCCGACACGAGCACCACCACTCCCCCGATGCCGGCCAGCGCCGCGAGCACCGCGACCCACGGCTGGCGCTCCCCGAGCAGCAGCCACGCCACCCCCATGACGACCACCGGGGACACCGCGGTCAGCGTCGACGCCAGCCCGCTCGGCAGCCGGTAGGCCGCGACGTACACGAGCCCGAAGAAGACCGCGTGGTTGAGCGTCCCCAGCACCGCCGCCCGCCCCCACCAGGCGCCGCGCGGGAGCTGCCGCACCCACAGCAGGAGCAGCACCCCCGCCGGGAGGATGCGCATCACCGCCGCGAACAACGGTCGCCCGGGCGGCAGCCAGAGCTGCGTCACCGCGTACGTCGATCCCCACACCACCGGGGCGACGGCCGTCCCGAGCACCGTGCGCATCGCCACTTTCTCTTCCATGGAAGAGACATTACCTTCCACGGAAGATATTGTCGAGGGATGGACCACGTCGCCGCCGTCCACGCGCAGTGGCGCACCGAGCGCCCCGACCTCGACACCACCCCGCTTCTCGTCATCGGCCGCATCCACCGCGTCGCGGCCGCCCTCACCCCCGAGCTGACCGCCGTGTACGCACGGTTCGGCCTCGGCGAGGGCGAGTTCGACGTCCTCGCCACGCTCCGCCGTCAGGGCGAGCCCTTCACCCTCTCCCCCGGCGAGCTCGCCGCGCGGACGATGGTCACCTCCGGCGCCGTGAGCAAGCGCCTCGACCGGCTCGAGGCGCGCGGCCTCGTCGAGCGGCGGGCCGACGCCACCGACGGCCGCGCCCGCACCGTCGTCCTCACGCCGGCGGGCCGCGCCCTCATCGACGACGCGATGGCCGCCCACGTGGCCAACGAGGCCCGGCTGCTCGAGGCCCTCGGCGCCCGCGACCGCGACACCCTCGCCCGCCTGCTCGCGCGCCTCGCGGAGTCCCTCGGCGCCTGAGCGGAACGCCCACCGAGGACCCCGACCACGTGTGAGGGAGACCTCGCCGCGCCCTCGGGTGGGTGGCGCACGGGACCGATAGAGTCCGAGACATGCCGATCAGCAAGGTCCTCATCGCGAACCGGGGCGAGATCGCGGTGCGCATCGCCCGTGCCTGCAAGGACTCCGGGGTCGCGTCCGTCGCGGTCTACGCCGAGCCCGACCGGGACGCCCTCCACGTCAAGGTCGCCGACGAGGCGTACGCCCTCGGCGGCTCCACCCCGGGCGACTCCTACCTCCTGCAGGACAAGCTCATCGAGGTCGCGCAGCAGGCCGGCGCCGACGCCGTCCACCCCGGCTACGGCTTCCTCGCCGAGAACGCCGACTTCGCGCAGAAGGTCATCGACGCCGGCCTCACCTGGATCGGCCCCGGCCCCGAGGCCATCGACTCGCTCGGTGACAAGGTCAAGGCGCGGCACATCGCCCTCGCCGCCGACGCGCCGCTCGTCCCGGGCACCAAGGACCCGGTCGAGGGGCCCGACGAGGTCGTCGCCTTCGCGCAGGAGCACGGCCTCCCCGTCGCCATCAAGGCGGCGTACGGCGGCGGCGGCCGCGGCCTCAAGGTCGCCCGGACCATCGAGGAGATCCCCGAGCTGTTCGACTCCGCGGTCCGCGAGGCGGTCACCGCCTTCGGCCGCGGCGAGTGCTTCGTCGAGCGCTTCCTCGACCACCCCCGCCACGTCGAGACCCAGTGCCTCGCCGACCAGCACGGCAACGTCGTCGTCGTCTCGACGCGCGACTGCTCCCTCCAGCGCCGCAACCAGAAGCTCGTCGAGGAGGCGCCGGCGCCGTTCCTCACCGAGGAGCAGCACACCGAGCTCCTCCGCGCCAGCAAGGAGATCCTCCGCAAGGCCGGCTACGTCGGCGCCGGCACCTGCGAGTTCCTCGTCGGGCCGCAGGGCGACATCAGCTTCCTCGAGGTCAACACCCGCCTCCAGGTCGAGCACCCCGTGTCCGAGGAGGTCACCGGCATCGACCTCGTCCGCGAGCAGCTGCGCATCGCGAACGGCGAGTCCCTCGACTACCCCGACCCCGAGCCGCACGCGCACTCCATCGAGTTCCGCATCAACGGCGAGGACGCCGGGCGTAACTTCCTCCCCGCCCCCGGCACCGTGTCGCGGATGGTCGTGCCGCAGGGCCCGGGCGTGCGCTGGGACGCCGGCATCGTCGAGGGCGACACCGTCGCCGGCGCGTTCGACTCGATGATCGCCAAGCTCGTCGTCACCGGGCGCACCCGCCAGCAGGCGCTCGAGCGCTCCCGCCGCGCGCTCGCCGAGCTCGTCGTCGAGGGGATGCCGACCGTCGTCCCCTTCCACCGCAAGGTCGTCGCCGACCCGGCCTTCGCCCCGGCCGACCCCGACGAGAAGTTCACCGTCCACACGCGCTGGATCGAGACCGAGTTCGACAACGACATCGAGCCCTACTCCGGCCCGGCCGGCGACGCCACCGAGGCGCAGGAGCGCCAGACGGTCGTCGTCGAGGTGGGCGGCAAGCGCCTCGAGGTCTCCGTGCCCGGCGGTCTGTCGTTCGGTGGCGGCGGGGGCTCCGGCCACGGCGCGAAGAAGAAGGCCCCCCGGCGCTCCGGCGGCGGGTCCGGCGGCGCCGCGGCGTCCGGCGACTCCCTCACCGCCCCGATGCAGGGCACCATCGTCAAGGTCAGCGTCGAGGAGGGCGCGACCGTCGCCGCCGGCGACCAGGTCGTCGTCCTCGAGGCGATGAAGATGGAGCAGCCCATCACCGCCCACAAGGCCGGCGTCGTCACCGGCCTCAAGGCCGAGGTCGGCGGGACGGTCACCAACGGCGCCGTCATCTGCGACATCAAGGACGCCGAGGCGCCCGCCGACGCCTGACCGCCTCCCAGCGGCACGACTCCAGGCGGTCGACCCCGTCGAGTGAACAGAACACGCCGTCCGAGGCAGCCCGGCGGCGGGGTGGTATGTTCTAGCCACCGGGGGGGGGGCCCGGGGGCCGCCCCCGTGGCGTCAACCCACCCCGCCGCCCGCCCCAGCGCTCGGACGGCGTGTTCTGTTCACTCGACGGGTGTGGCGGAGCTGCTACCCCAGGTCGCGGCGGGGCTGGGGGTCGTCCCCGGTCCCCGGCGCGGGGTTGGGGGCGACCGGCGCCGGGTCGTCCGGCGAGTGCGGGTGCCACGGCTCGACGGGGTCGGGGTCGAGCGTGTCCGGCGCGTCGGGGTCGACCGGGTCCGGGGCCTCGGGCGCCGCGGGCAGGTCCTCGTCCGGCAGGTCGGGGACGTCGGGGCCGGGCTCGGTGCTCATCCCGCCCGCCTCAGTGGGTCGGGCCGGACGTCGGCGGGGGCGGCGGGGGCACCTGGCCGCCACCGGAGGTCGGCCCACCGGACCCGCCGTGCGGCGGCAGCCCGAGCCCCTTGCGCAGCGCGTCGCTGCCCTTGTCGACCTTCGCCGAGTGCGTCGGCCCGGCCTTGGACCGCACGAACCCCTCGACCTTGCCGATGGCCTCGTCGGCCTTCTGCGGGTTGTTGCGGGCGTAGTCCTTGACCTTCGTGACGGCGGCGATGAGCGCCGCGGCGCGACCCTTGGCCATGTCGTCCTCCTCGGGGATGGGGTGTCTGAAGGGACAACCCATCCTGCCGGAGCAAGGTTCCCGGCGGGCCGGGGGTGACGCAGCTGCGACGGCGTCGCCGCAGGTCAGGCGATGGGGTGCAGCCGGCGCGCGGCCTCGGCGACCGAGCCGGACAGCGACGGGTACACCGTGAAGGTCGACGCGACCTGGTCGACGTTGAGGCGGTGCTGCACGGCGAGCGTCACCGGGAAGATCAGCTCCGACGCCCGCGGCGCGACGACGACGCCGCCGACGACCGCGCCGGAGCCCTTCTGCGCGAACAACTTGACGAAGCCGTCGGTGATGCCGAGCATCTTCGCGCGCGGGTTGCGCGACAGCGGCAGCATGAGGACCTCGGCGTCGACGCGCTCCTCGTCGACGTCCTTCTGCGAGATGCCGACCGTGGCGATCTCGGGGTCGGTGAAGATGTTCGCCGAGACGACGCCGAGGTTGAGCGGCGCGACGGCGTCGCCGAGGGCGTGCGCGATCGCGATGCGCCCCTGCATCGCCGCGACGGACGCCAGCGGCAGCACGCCGGTGCAGTCACCGGCCGCGTAGACACCGCGGACGGACGTGCGCGAGACCCGGTCGACGACGACGTGGCCGGAGGGCGCGAGCTCGACCCCGACCTCCTCGAGGCCGATGCCTCGCGTCGACGGCACCGACCCGACCGCCAGCAGCGCGTGCGAGCCGGTGACCTCGCGGCCGTCCTCGAGGCGCACGACCACCCCGTCGGCGGTGCGCTCGACGGCCGCCATCCGCGAGCGCCCGAGCACCTCCATCCCGCGCTTGCGGAAGACCTCCTCGATGACCGAGGCGGCGTCGGGGTCCTCGCCCGGCAGGACGCGGTCGCGCGAGGAGACGAGGACGACCTCGGAGCCGAGCCCGAGGTAGGCCTGCGCGAGCTCGGCGCCGGTGACGCCGGAGCCGACGACGACGAGGCGCTGCGGCAGCTCGGGCAGGTCGTAGATCTGCTGCCAGGTGAGGATGCGCTCGCCGTCGGGCACGGCGGTGTCCATCACGCGGGGCGAGGCGCCGGTCGCGACGAGGACGACGTCGGCGTCGAGGTGCTCGTCGTCGACGCGGACCCTGCTCGGCGACACGAGCGAGCCGGTGCCCTCGACCACGCGGACGCCGACCTCGCGCAGGCGCGCCCGGATGTCGTCGCTCTGTGCGCGGGCCAGGCGCAGGACCCGGCGGTTGACCTCGGGCAGGTCGGCGATCGCGTCGGAGACCTCGTCGCCCTCCTGGTCCTCGAGGTGGACGCCGAGGTCGGCCGCGGTCTCGAAGTCGCTCAGGTAGTCGGCGGTCGAGATGAGCGCCTTGCTCGGCACGCAGTCGGTGAGCACCGCGGCGCCCCCGATGCCGGTGCGCTCGACGACGGTGACGTCGGCGCCGACGTGGGCGGCGACGAGGGCGGCCTCGTAGCCACCCGGACCCCCGCCGAGGATGACGACTCTGCTCGACCGCGCGTTCACGGCCCCCATCCAACCACTCCGGCGCAGGTCACGATCCGGGCACCCGGATGACGAAGTGGCAATGGTCCCTTTCCGAACCACTATCCGTGCCCCTAGGGTGCGAACGGGACCCCCGCCGGTCCCCGGCCCCCGCCGTCCCCCGTTGTTGGAGGTCCCCCATGTCCCGTCCCCTCGGCCGTCGCGCGGGTGCTCTCGCCGCCGCCGGACTCACCGCCCTCGCCCTGGCCGCCTGCTCGCCGCCCTCGGAGGGCGGCTCCGGCGACACCGCGTCCTCGGGCGGCTCCTCCGCCGCCACGGCCACCTCGGCCGCCGACCTCGGCGGGATGGACGGCCTCGTCGCCGCCGCCAAGAAGGAGGGCGCGCTCAACGTCATCGCGCTGCCCCCGGACTGGGCCAACTACGGCGAGGTCATCAAGGCGTTCCAGGCGAAGTACCCGGACATCAAGATCACGAGCGACCAGCCCGACGCGAGCAGCGCCGACGAGATCGCGACGGCCAAGCGCCTCAAGGGCCAGTCCGGCGCCCCCGACGTCTTCGACCTCGGCGCGGCCGTCGCCCTCGCGAACACCGACATGTACGCCAAGTACAAGGTCTCGACGTTCGACGACATCCCGGCCGACTTCAAGGACGCCGACGGCACGTGGGTCAACGACTACGGCGGGTACATGAGCATCGGCTACGACTCGGCGAAGGTCCCCGCCCCGACGAGCGTGCAGGACCTCCTCGGAGCCGACTTCAAGGGCAAGGTCGCGCTCAACGGCAACCCGACCGAGGCCGGCGCCGCGTTCGCGGGCGTCCAGATGGTCTCGATCGCCGAGGGCGGCAGCGCCGGCGACCTGGCCAAGGGTGTCGACTTCTTCAAGCAGCTCAAGGCTGCCGGCAACTTCCTGCCGGTCGACCCCACGCCCGCCACCGTCGAGTCCGGCCAGACGCCGGTCGTCATCGACTGGGACTACCTCAACGCCTCGCTGAGCGCCAAGGTCCCGACGTGGAAGGTGTTCGTGCCCAAGGAGGCCGTCGTCGCCGGCTACTACTACCAGGCGATCAACGTCGACGCGCCGCACCCGGCCGCCGCGCGCCTGTGGCAGGAGTTCCTCTACAGCGACGAGGGCCAGAACCTCTGGCTCAAGGGCGGCGCCCGACCGGTCCGCTTCGACGCGATGAAGACCGCCGGCACGCTCGACGAGGAGGCCGCGTCCGCGCTGCCCGCCGTCGAGGGCACCCCGGTCGTCCCGACCCAGGCCGACTCCGACAGCGGCAAGAAGTACCTCGCCGACAACTGGGCCAACGCGGTTGGCTGACACGGCGATCGCCCGCCCCGCGGGGGCGCTGCGACGGCTGCGGCCGTCCGGCGCCCTCGCGGGGGTCGTGCCGTTCTTCGCCTACACGACCGTCTTCCTGCTGATCCCGACGCTCGTCGTCGTGATCGGCGCCTTCCTCGACGCCGACAACCGGCCCACGCTCGGCAACGTCTCGGCGCTCACGCAGCCGGCGGTCGTCCGGGGGCTCGTGCAGTCGGTCGTCCTGTCGGCCGTCACCGCGCTCGGGGGCGCGGTCATCGGGGGCGTCCTCGCGTACGCGGTGAGCACGGCGCGGCCGGGGTCGGTCACGCAGCGCTTCTTCACCTCGCTGTGCGGCGTCCTCGCCCAGTTCGGCGGTGTCGCACTGGCGTTCGCGTTCATCGCGTCGTTCAGCGCGCAGGGCCTGCTCAGCGTGCTGCTGTCGAAGGTCGGGATGTCGACCGGCGGCGGCCTGTGGCTCTACGAGTGGGACCGCGGGCTGATGCTCGTCTACCTCTACTTCCAGATCCCGCTCATGCTCATCGTCTTCCTGCCCGCGGTCGAGGGGCTGCGGCCGCAGTGGCGCGAGGCGACCGAGACCCTCGGTGGCACGACGTGGACGTACTGGCGCCGCGTCGCCGGGCCGATCCTCCTGCCGTCGTTCGTCGGCGCCACGCTGCTGCTGTTCACGAACGCGTTCTCCGCGTACTCGACGGCGAAGGCGCTCGTGCCGCAGGCGAACCCGCTGCTGCCGCTGCAGATCGGCAGCTCGCTGTCGTCCGAGGTCATCCTCGGCCAGGAGAACATCGGCAAGGCGATGGCCCTCGAGATGGTCGTCGTCGTCGCGGTCGTCATGACCCTGTACGCGTGGCTCGACAAGCGTGCCGGCCGCTGGATGACGCGATGAGCGGCCGGTCGACGTTCCGTCGCCGCCAGCGGGTCTTCCGCTGGGTGACCCTCACCCTGCTGCTCGCCTTCTTCGCCCTGCCGCTGCTCGGCATGCTCGAGTTCACGCTGCAGGGCCCCGGCGGCAACGGCCGCACGCTCGACACGTGGCGCACGCTGGCCGACGTCTCGCAGATCTCGCTCGAGTACCCGGCGCTCAAGGAGGGCTTCCTCGCCTCCGTCGGGCTGGCGGTCGTCACGCCGCTCGTCATGCTCGTGCTCCTCGTCCCGACGATGACGTGGGTGCGGCTGCGGCTGCCCGGCCTGTCGCGCACCGTCGAGTTCGTCTGCCTCCTGCCGCTCACCGTGCCGGCCATCGTCCTCGTCGTCGGCCTGACGCCGGTGTACGCGTGGGTGTACTACCTCGTCGGCTCCTCGACGATGTGGCTCGCGCTCGCCTACGTCGTGCTCGTCCTCCCGTACGCGTACCGCTCGCTCGACGCGGGGCTGCGCGCCATCGACGTCCGCACGCTGTCGGAGGCCGCCCGCTCGCTCGGGGCGTCCTGGGTCACCGTCATGTGGCGGGTCGTCCTGCCGAACCTGCGCACCGCCGTGCTCTCGGCGTCGTTCCTCTCGGTCGCGCTCGTCCTCGGCGAGTTCACCATCGCCAGCCTGTTCAGCAAGAAGAACCTCCAGGTCGCGATGTACGAGCTCGGCAAGTCGGACGCGAAGATCTCCGTCGCCGTCGGCCTCGCCGCCCTCGTCTTCGGCTTCGTCGTGCTCTTCGCCATGTCCTTCGTCGGCACCCGCCCGGCCGGCGCCGGGCGCATCGCCCGCCTGCGTCGTCCCCGTCCCGCCAAGGAGACCCCGTGACCGCCGCCCCCGACACCGCGACGACCCGCGGCACCGCCGTCCAGCTGACCGACCTGCGCCGCGTCTACGGCGGGGTCTCGGCCCTCGACGGGCTGACCCTGCACCTCGAGCCCGGCGAGCTGGTGTGCCTGCTCGGCCCGTCCGGCTGCGGCAAGACGACGGCGCTGCGCTGCCTCGCGGGCCTCGAGGACCCCGACAGCGGCACCATCGAGGTCGGCGGCCGCGACGTCACGCGCATCCCGACGAACAAGCGCGACATGGGGATGGTCTTCCAGGCCTACAGCCTCTTCCCGCACATGACGGCGCGGCAGAACGTCGAGTTCGGCCTCGAGCTGCGCGGCCGTGACAAGGCCTCGCGGCGGGCCCGCGCGGGCGAGATGCTCGACCTCGTCGGGCTCCAGCAGCACGCCGACAAGTACGCCCACCAGATGTCCGGCGGGCAGCAGCAGCGCGTCGCGCTGGCCCGTGCCCTGGCCATCGAGCCGCAGGTGCTGCTGCTCGACGAGCCCCTGTCGGCGCTCGACGCCAAGGTGCGCACGCAGCTGCGCGACGAGATCCGGCGCATCCAGCTCGAGGTCGGCACGACGACGCTCTTCGTCACGCACGACCAGGAGGAGGCGCTCGCCGTCGCCGACCGGGTCGGCGTCATGTCCACCGGCCGGCTCGAGCAGCTCGCGCCGCCGGCCGAGCTCTACTCCGCGCCGCGCACGCCGTTCGTCGCCGACTTCGTCGGGCTGACCAACCGGCTGCGGGCGCGCGTCGAGGGCGGCCGCGCGCACGTGCTCGGCGGCAGCATCCCGGTCCTGCCGGGCTCCGCCGAGGGCGACGCCGTCGTGCTCGTGCGACCCGAGGGTGTCACGGTGTCCCCCGGCGGCGACGGGTCCGGCGAGGCCGGGGCCAGCGTCGTCAGCGCCAGCTTCCTCGGCGGCCACGGGCGGGTCATCGTCCGCACCCCGGCCGGCGAGCTCGTCACCGTGCAGGTGCCGAACACCGACGTCACGCGCTACCGGCCCGGCGACCCCGTCGCCCTCTCCCCGCGCGGTGACGCCGCACTCGCCGTCGCCGCCGACTGACGGCACACCACCCCCGCGCGAGTGCGGGCTACACCGCAGTAAGTGCCGCCCCAGCGACCGGTACTGCGGTGTAGCCCGCGTCTGCGTCGTCCTCGGGACTCCGCCTCCCCACGACTCCGCACGTGCGGGGTTATTGCTGTCCGGACGCCGTTCCGACCGCGACAACCCCGCACGTGCGGGGTTGTCGGGCGCCGGGGTCAGCCGGGGACGACGACCGCGGCGCTGCGACGGGCGAGGCGGTCCCCGGCGGCGACGACCGCCACGACCGTGACCGCGAGGACGAGGAGCGCGGCGGCCGCGCCGAGCGGCTCGTCGACGGCGAACGTCGGGATCATCCGGGTCGGCAGCGCGAGCGCGAAGACCATCGCGATCGCCGAGCCGAGCCAGCTGCCGACCATGTTCGCCCGGTGGGCCCGCAGGTCACCGCGCCGGATGCCGACGACACCGAGCGTGACGGTCACGAGCGTCACGAGGCTGAGGACGTGCAGCCAGCTGAACGCGCCGTCGCGCAGGTGGCGGATCCAGAACGAGGACACCGCGGTCCAGAGCATGAGGACGACCCAGACGCGCCCGAGGTGACGGTGGCGGGCGTCGCCCTTGCGGCGGGCGAGCTGCACGACACCGAGCGACACCGAGAGCAGCGCGGCGGCGACGTGGGAGGCGATGAGGAGGGTCCAGGCGTGCACGGTCAGTCCTTCCGGAGGGCGGTGACGAGGGTGGTGACGGTGTGCAGCAGGTCGGCCGGGTCGGCGCCCACCGCGCGGACGGCGTCGTCGAAGCGGTCACCGAGCACCTCGGTGGCGGCCGTGAGGCGGGTGACGCCCTCGGCGGTCACGGCCAGCTCGCGCCGGTTGCCGTGGCCGCGACCGACGTCGAGCAGGCCGTCCGCCGCGAGACCCGCGACCATCCGGCTCGTCGCGGCCTCGCTCGCGCCGAGGCCGTCGGCGAGCTCGCGCTGGGTCGGCCGGTCGAGCCGCGAGGCGTGCAGCAGGACGAGGTAGCGCCGGTAGGTCAGGCCGCTGCCCGACCGCGCGAGGAGGGTCTCGGCGCGCCGGTCCATCAGGGCGACGAGGACGTGGAGCTCGTGGGCGAGGGAGGCCATGCCGCAAAGACTTGCACATGCAACTTGCGGATGCAAGAAGTCTCAGGCGCGAACGGCCCCGCCGTCCGCGCGTGAGGTCGACCGGGGGCGAACCACCGCGCCCGCGACGAGCGTCGCCGCCGTCACGGCCAGCAGCACCGCGGCGGGCGCATGGGCCAGGACCCCGGCCAGCGCGAGGAGGACGACGGGCGGCCCGACTCGCTCCCAGGGCCACGGAGTGCCGGCCCGGCGCTCGGCGACCGCCATCGCCCCCAGCGAGAGCGCGACCCCCGCCGCCATCGACCACGCGGCCCGCGCCCCCACGTGGTCGTCGGCCACGTGCGCGACCGCCTGCTCCACCCCGTAGGCGCCGAGGATGATGCCGGCGACGACCGGCAGGTGGAGGTACGTGAAGAGGTCCCGGGCCAGGTGGGCACGCGCCGACCCCTCCCGGGCCTCGAGTGCCGCGTGCAGGACGGGGGCGCTGCGTTGGAAGTACGTGAGCCACAGCCCCACCGAGGCCGCGACGGCGAGGACGGAGATGCCGAGGAGCGGCGCCGACACGGGCTGCTCGGCGGCCCCGACGCCGATCGCGACGAGCGACTCGCCGAGCGCCAGGATGACGACGAGGCCGTGCCGCTCCCCGAAGTGCGCGGCCGAGGTGAGGACCCATCCGCCCCCGCCGCGCGAGGTCACGAAGATCACCGTGAGGTCGTAGAGCACGGCGAGGACCCAGACCGGTCGCTGCCACGGCTCTCCCAGCGCCACACCGACGGCGAGCAGCGCAGTGGCGGGCACGGCGGAGGACGCCAGCGAGAGCAGCACCTGCCGCCGCAGCCGCCGGTCCTCTCCGGCCACGACGAGGTAGACCCCGAGGTGCACCGCGCGGACCATCGCGTAGCAGACGACCAGCACGAGCGGACCGTGAAGGCCTCCGGGCAGGTCGTGGAAGGCCTCGGGGATGGCCAGGCTCGCGACGAACATCGCCGCGGTCGCCAGCACCAGCGCCGAGCGGACCACCCCGGCGTCGGCGCGGGCCCCGTTCGCGAGCCAGGCGTACGAGCACCAGACCCACCACAGCAGGGCCAGGACGACGAAGGCGTCGAGCAGCGAGCCCGGCGGGTCGCCGTGCGCGAGCAGCGCCGAGACCTGGGTGAAGGCCAGGACGTAGACGAGGTCGAAGAACAGCTCGAGGGTGGTGACCCCGTCGCCCTCGCGGGCCGGGCGGAGGCCGAGCAACGCATCACGGACCGAGGACATCGAGCACCTCCGGAGGTGAACCCTGGGCATCCGCCCCGCGTCGCCGGGCGGTGCACGACCTGTGGCCGTGTCGCGGGGAACGTCACGGGTGGAGCGTCGTGTTCCCCGCTGCCCCCGGGGCCGGTGTGGCCGGGGAGCCGCCGTCGCTAGGCTGCCGCCGTGACCGACACCGCCGCCGCCCACGACCTGTCCGACCCCTCGACCGACCCGTTCGCGGTCGCCGAGGCCGCCGCCGCCGTCATCCGCGAGCGCACGGGGGTCGAGCGCCACGACGTCGCCCTCGTCCTCGGCAGCGGCTGGGGCCAGGCGGGCGACCTCATCGGCGAGACGGTGACGACGATCGAGAACACCGACGTCCCCGGGTTCGGCAAGGCCGCGGTCGCCGGGCACAGCGGCTCGATGCGCTCGGTGGCCATCGGCGACACCGGCCGGCGCGCCCTCGTCTACGGCACCCGCACCCACTTCTACGAGGGCCGCGGCGTCCGCGCCGTCGTCCACGGCGTGCGCACCGCGGCGGCCGCCGGCTGCACGACGATCGTCATCACGAACGGCTGCGGCGGGCTGCGCCCCGAGTGGGCGCCCGGCACCCCGGTGCTCATCAGCGACCACATCAACCTCACCGCGCACTCCCCCATCGAGGGCGCGAACTTCGTCGACCTCACCGACCTCTACAGCCCTCGCCTGCGCGCGGTCGCGCAGGAGGTCGACCCGACCCTCGACGAGGGCGTCTACGTCCAGTTCCGGGGCCCGCACTACGAGACCCCCGCCGAGGTGCGGATGGCCAAGGTCCTCGGCGGCGACCTCGTCGGGATGTCGACCTCGCTCGAGGCGATCGCCGCCCGGCAGAGCGGCCTCGAGGTGCTCGGCGTCTCGCTCGTGACGAACGCCGCGGCCGGCATCTCGCCGAACCCGCTCAGCCACGAGGAGGTCCTCGAGGCGGGTCAGGCCGCGGCCGAGCGCTGCGGACGCCTCCTCGCCGACGTCGTCGGCCGCATCTGAGGACCGCCCCCGTGAGCGCCACCACCGACCTCGACGCCCTCCTCGCCGCCGCCCGCGCCTGGGCCGCCGACGACCCCGACCCCGCGACGCGAGCCGAGCTCGAGGGCCTGGCCGACCGCGCCGGCACCGACGACGCCGCCCGCGAGGAGCTCGCCGACGCGATGTCCGGGATGCTCGAGTTCGGCACCGCCGGCCTGCGCGGGAAGCTCGGCGGCGGCCCGAACCGGATGAACCGCGCCGTCGTCATCCGGGCCGCGGCCGGCCTCACCGCGTACCTGCGCACCGTCACCGACGAGCCGTTCGTCGTCGTCGGCTACGACGCGCGCACCAACTCCGACGTCTTCGCCCACGACACCTGCGCCGTCGTCACCGGGATGGGCGGCCGCGCCGTCGTCCTCCCCCGGCCACTGCCGACCCCGGTGCTGGCGTACGCGATCCGCCACCTCGGCGCCGACGCCGGCGTGATGGTCACCGCCTCGCACAACCCGCCGCAGGACAACGGCTACAAGGTGTACGTCGGCGACGGCTCGCAGATCGTGCCGCCGGTCGACGGGCTCATCGCCACCGAGATCGACCGTGTCGAGTCGGTCGCGTCCGTGCCGCGGGCCGACGACGGCTGGGACACGCTCGGCGACGACGTGCTCGAGGCCTACCTCGACGACGTCGTCACCGTCGTCACCCCCGACGCACCGCGCGAGCTGACCGTCGTCCACACCGCGCTGCACGGCGTCGGCTCCGAGACCGTGCGCCGGGCCTTCCTCGCCGCGGGCTTCGCCGAGCCGCTGCCCGTCCCCTCGCAGGCCGAGCCGGACCCGATGTTCCCGACGGTCTCGTTCCCCAACCCGGAGGAGCCCGGGGCGATGGACGCCGCCCTCGAGCTCGCCGAGCAGACCGGCCCCGACCTCGTCGTGGCCAACGACCCCGACGCCGACCGCTGCGCCGTCGCGGTGCCCGGCCCGGGTGGCTGGCGGATGCTGCGCGGCGACGAGGTCGGCGCGCTGCTCGGCTCGTACGTGCTCGAGCGGGGCGTCGCCCAGGACTCCCCCGACGCCGTCTTCGCCAACTCGATCGTGTCCTCGCGCCTGCTCGCGGCGATGTGCCGGGCCGCCGGCGTGCGCCACGAGGAGACGCTGACCGGCTTCAAGTGGATCGGCCGCGTGCCCGGGCTGCGCTACGGCTACGAGGAGGCCCTCGGCTACTGCGTCGACCCCGGCCACGTCCGCGACAAGGACGGCGTCTCGGCCGCGCTGCTCGTCGCCGAGCTCGCGGCGACCCTCAAGCAGCAGGGCCGCACCCTCGTCGACCGCCTCGACGACCTCGCCCGCGCGCACGGCGTGCACGCGACCGACTCGTTCTCGGTCCGCGTCGAGGACCTGTCGCTCATCGGCCGGATCATGGAGCGGCTGCGCGCCCAGCCGCCGACGACGGTGGCCGGTGTCGACGTCGCCCGCGCCGACGACCTCGCGCGCGGGGACGGCGGCCTCCCGCCGACCGAGGGCCTGCGCTACCACCTGGCGGACAACTCGCGCATCATCGTGCGGCCCTCCGGCACCGAGCCGAAGCTCAAGGTGTACCTCGAGGTCGTCGAGCCGGTCACCGGCGACGACCTGCGCGGCGCCCGCCAGCGCGCGGCCGACCGGCTCGCGGCCGTCCGCGCCGACCTCGAGGCCGCCACCGCCCTCTGACCCCGGCGGCCGCAGCACCCTGATGGCCGCAGCACCCCGCGCTCCATCGGCGGCCGCCCGTGGCGCACCCGATGGTGGGGCCCGTGGCGCGCCGACGGGGGTGATCACCCCCGTTCCCGCGCCATTAGCCGCACCTCGAGCCGGTGCCGGCGACGCCTCCGCCGTCCGCCGGACGCGTCGCGGAGGGTGCCCCGGCCGGCGCCGCTGGGTGCATCGAGGGGCACGGGCGCCGGCCCCGGCCATCGTCCGAGGTCAGCGCCCGCGGGTGGCGAGATGTGCCATCCCGGCGGGCCCCGGGTCGTGCGGTGGTGCCCCCGTCCGGCGGTGACCCGGCCCCTCCGACCCCCGTACACTCCCGGGGTGAGCACGAGCACCGAGGTCGACCCGACGACGCGAGCCCGCGACATCCTCGGGGTCTCCCGCCTGACCAACTCCGCCCTGACCGGCTGGCTGCACGGCCTGCCGGGTGTCGACCAGGTCGGCTGCGAGGCCCGCGCGGCGGCGCTGTCGACGCGGTCGGTCAAGACCTCGAGCAAGGCGTGGGCCATCGACACCGCCATCTCGATGATCGACCTGACGACCCTCGAGGGCGCCGACACCCCCGGCAAGGTCCGCGGCCTCGCGACGCGCGCGCTCGTCCCGGACCCCAGCGACCCGAGCACCCCGAGCCCGGCCGCGGTCTGCGTCTACGGCGACATGGTCCCCTTCGCCCGTGAGGTCATCGGCGAGCGCGACGTGCGCATCGCCGCCGTCGCCACCGCCTTCCCGAGCGGCCGCGCGAGCCGCGCCGTCAAGCTCGCCGACACGCGCGACGCCGTGCAGAACGGCGCCGACGAGATCGACATGGTCATCGACCGCGGGGCCTTCCTCGCCGGCGACTACCTGTCGGTCTTCCGCGAGATCGCCGAGACCAAGGAGGCCTGCGGCGACGCGCGCCTCAAGGTCATCATGGAGACCGGCGAGCTCGTCACCTACGACAACGTCCGCCGCGCCTCGTGGCTCTCGATGCTCGCCGGCGGCGACTTCATCAAGACCTCGACCGGCAAGATCTCGCCGGCCGCGACGCTGCCGGTCACGCTCGTCATGCTCGAGGCGGTCCGCGACTGGCGCGACGCCACCGGCGAGCAGGTCGGCGTCAAGCCGGCCGGCGGCATCCGCACGAGCAAGGACGCCATCAAGTTCCTCGTCACCGTCAACGAGGTCGCCGGCGAGGACTGGCTGAGCAACGAGTGGTTCCGCTTCGGCGCCTCGAGCCTGCTCAACGACCTCGTCCTCCAGCGCCAGAAGATGACGACGGGCGCCTACTCCGGCGCCGACTACGTCGCCGACGACGCCCCCAGCGGCTACTGACCCGCCACCCCGACCGACCCAAGGACAGCAGCGAATGCCCACCTTCGAGTACGCGCCGGCCCCGGAGTCCCGGGCCGTCGTCGACATCGCCAGCAGCCACGGGCTGTTCATCGGCGGCGAGTTCGTCGAGGCCACCGGCGGCAAGCCGTTCAAGACGCTCAACCCCGCCACCGAAGAGGTCCTCTCGGAGGTCTCCGAGGCGACCGCGGACGACGTCGACGCCGCCGTCCGCGCGGCCCGCAGCGCCTACACCCGCGTGTGGTCGCGGATGAGCGGCGCCGACCGCGGCAAGTACCTCTACCGGATCGCCCGGATCATCCAGGAGCGCGCCCGCGAGCTCGCCGTCCTCGAGACGCTCGACAACGGCAAGCCGATCAAGGAGAGCCGCGACGTCGACATCCCCCTCGTCGCCGCGCACTTCTTCTACCACGCGGGCTGGGCCGACAAGCTGTCGTACGCCGCGCTCGGCGACAACCCCCGTCCGGTCGGCGTCGTCGGCCAGGTCATCCCGTGGAACTTCCCGCTGCTCATGCTCGCCTGGAAGGTCGCGCCGGCCCTCGCGTGCGGCAACACGGTCGTGCTCAAGCCGGCCGAGACCACCCCGCTCACCGCGCTCCTCTTCGCCGAGATCTGCCGGCAGGCCGACCTGCCCCCGGGCGTCGTCAACATCGTCACCGGCGCCGGCGCCACCGGCCAGGCCATCGTCGACCACCCGGGCATCGACAAGCTCGCGTTCACCGGCTCGACCGGCGTGGGCAAGATGATCGCCCGCTCCATCGCCGGCACCCGCAAGAAGGCGACCCTCGAGCTCGGCGGCAAGGGCGCGAACATCATCTTCGACGACGCCCCGGTCGACCAGGCGGTCGAGGGCATCGTCAACGGCATCTTCTTCAACCAGGGCCACGTCTGCTGCGCCGGCAGCCGGATCCTGGTGCAGGAGAACGTCGCCGACGAGGTCGTGCGCCGGCTCAAGCGGCGCCTCACGACGCTGCGCATCGGCGACCCGATGGACAAGAACACCGACGTCGGGGCCATCAACAGCCGCGCGCAGCTGCAGCGCATCGAGGAGCTGACGGCCGCCGGGTCGCAGGAGGGCGCCGAGCGCTGGGACTCCGGATGCGAGCTGCCGAGCACCGGGTACTGGTTCCGCCCGACCGTGTTCACCGACGTGTCGCAGTCGCACCGGATCGCCCAGGAGGAGATCTTCGGGCCGGTCGTCTCGGTGCTGACCTTCCGCACCCCCGGCGAGGCGGTCGCCAAGGCCAACAACACGCCGTACGGCCTCTCGGCCGGCATCTGGACCGAGAAGGGCAGCCGCATCCTCTGGATGGCCGACCAGCTGCGCGCCGGCGTGGTGTGGGCCAACACGTTCAACAAGTTCGACCCGACCTCGCCGTTCGGCGGCTACAAGGAGTCGGGCTACGGCCGCGAGGGCGGTCGCCACGGCCTCGAGGCCTACGTCAAGACCGGGAGTGACCAGTGAGCGCGCGCGTGGACGTCCGCAAGACGTACAAGCTCTACATCGGCGGGAAGTTCCCCCGCTCCGAGAGCGGCCGCTCCTACGAGGTGCTCGCCGCGCCGACCGGCCGTCGCGCCACCCCGCGCTTCCTCGCCAACGCAGCGATGGGCTCGCGCAAGGACGCCCGCGACGCCGTCGTCGCCGCCCGCAAGGCGCAGCCCGGGTGGGCCGGCGCGACCGCGTACAACCGCGGCCAGGTGCTCTACCGCGTCGCCGAGGTGATGGAGGGCCGCCGCGCGCAGCTCGTCCAGGACGTCCGCGACTCCGAGGGCCTGACGCCCGCGCGCGCCGAGGCCGTCGTCTCCGCCGCGATCGACCGGTGGGTCTGGTACGCCGGCTGGGCCGACAAGTACGCGCAGGTCCTCGGCGGGCTCAACCCCGTCGCCGGGCCGTACTTCGACATCTCCGCCCCGGAGCCGACCGGGGTCGTCGCGGTTCTCGCGCCGCAGGCGTCGTCGCTGCTCGGCCTCGTCTCGGTCGTCGCGCCGGTCGTCGTCTCGGGCAACACCTGCGTCGTCCTCGCGTCCGAGGAGCGGCCGCTGCCGGCCATCGACCTCGCCGAGTGCCTCGCGACGTCCGACGTGCCGGGCGGTGTCGTCAACGTCGTCACCGGGCGGACCGCCGAGGTCGCACCGTGGCTCGCCTCGCACCGCGACGTCAACGCCATCGACCTCACCGGCGCGGCCGACGCGGCCGGCGTCGAGTGGGGCGACCTCGAGCTCGCCGCCGCCGAGAACCTCAAGCGGGTCCTGCGCCCCGGCGGCTCCGGTCCCGAGGCGGTCGAGCCCGACTTCGACGCGGTGCCCGACCTCTCGCGTCTCACCGCGTTCCTCGAGACCAAGACGGTCTGGCACCCGAAGGGCCGCTGACCTCCGCCGCCTCCCCCGCCCCACCTTTTCGGGGTCACCCCGAAAAAGGCACGAGACCCCGGTTCCGGGCCGGGGTCTCGTGGACGTTCCGGGGTCTCGGGGCGTCGGCTGCGTCCCGCGCTGCCCCGCGCTGCCCCGCGTCGGAAACCCGGTCGCCCCGACGCGTCGACCGCTCCTATCCTGCCCGGATGCCGACACCGCTGCCGACCCCGACCCTCGAGACCGCCCGGCTGCGGCTGCGCCCCGTCCGCCCGGAGGATGCCGACGCGCTCTTCGCGCTGATGAGCGACCCGGTCGTGCTGCGGTACTGGGACGCCCCGCCGTGGCGGGACCGCGACCGGGCGCCGGCGTTCGTCCGGTCGTGCGAGCGGATCGCCGAGAGCGGCTCCGGCGCCCGGCTCGTCGTCGAGCGCCGCGCCGACGGGGCGTTCCTCGGCTGGTGCGCCCTGGCGCAGTACGACGCGGGGTACCGCAGCGCCGTCGTCACCTACGTCCTGCGGCAGGAGGCGTGGGGCCGCGGGTACGCGACCGAGGCCGGGACCGCCCTGCTCGACTGGGCCTTCGCGACCCTCGACCTCAACCGCGTCCAGGGCGAGGCCGACACCCGCAACCCGGCTTCGCGACGCGTGATGGAGAAGCTCGGCTTCGTCCACGAGGGCACCCTGCGCGAGGACTGCGTCGTCGAGGGCGAGGTGTCGGACACGTGGGTCCTCGGCCTGCTGCGTCGCGACCGCGAGGGCGCCGCGCACCGGCCCCGAGGCTGACGAGAGCGGCACCGACCGTCGTCAGTTGCCGGTCGCGAAGGTCATCTCCCAGGAGTTCGCCTCGGCGCGTGGGACGAAGGTGACGAAGCGCTCGTTGCGGCCCTTGGACCAGGCGCCCGGGTCGCCGTCGAACGTGAGGTCGAGGGTGACGAGGTAGCGACGGCCGTCGGCCGTGCGCTCGGGGTCCTCGACCGAGACCAGCGTCCCCTTCGTGAGCTTCGGGGAGTCGTCGGACGTCGTGGCCTGCTCGTCGGGCGTGAGGAAGGTCGTGCTGGCGAGCACCGGCCCCTTGTCGCGCCACGCGGCGAGATAGTCCGTGAGGATGCGCCGGGCCGCCGCCTCGTCCGGACCGTCGGAGTTCAGGGACCCGGTGACGACGGGCGTCGGCGACGCGGTCGTCGCGGCGGTGGACGGCGCGGGGGCTCGCGAGGACGCGCTCGGCGACGGCGTCCCGTCGGTACTGGTGCAGCCCGCCAGCAGCACTCCCGAGACCATGGCCACGGCGAGCGCCCCGGTACCTCGACCCATGTCGTCCCCTTCCCCTGCGTCGGGACCGACGGTACCGCGTGGCCCCGACGGGGCGCAGGCGGTCCCGCCCGACGGCGGCGTCGGGCCCTCCCCCGCGCGCCGTAGGATGGTGGCCCGTGGGTGAGCAGGACACGGACGCGCAGGACACGACCACCGACCCTCCCCGCGACCGGCGCCGCGTCGTCGTCCTCGCCGGTCCCAGTGGAGCCGGCAAGTCCCGCCTCGCCGAGCGCCTCCACACCCGCCGCGGCTGGCCGGTCTTCCGCCTCGACGACTTCTACCGCGACGGCGACGACCCCGCCGCTCCCCGCCACCCGACCCTCGGCATCGTGGACTGGGACCACCCCGACAGCTGGGACGCCGAGCGCGCGGTCCACGCCCTGCGCGAGCTCGTCGACACCGGGCGCACGCTGCTGCCGGTCTACGACATCGCGACGAGCCGGGCCACGGGGTCGCACGAGGTGACCGCCGGGCCCACCGACCTCGTCCTCGCCGAGGGCATCTTCGCCGCCGAGGTCGTGGCGCGCCTCGAGGACGAGGGGATGCTCCACAGCGCGTGGTGCGTCCACCACCGTCCGTCGGTGACGTTCGTCCGTCGCCTGCTGCGCGACCTCGGCGAGCGCCGCAAGCCACCGGCCGTCCTCGTCCGCCGTGGCTGGCGCCTGATGCGCGAGGAACCCGGGATCGTCCAGCGGCAGACGGCACTCGGCGCCGTGGGCTCTCGCGCAGCCGCCGTGGAGCGCACGCTCCTCGACTAGGGTGGCGCCGTGAGCGTCGAGGGGACCCGAGGATGACCGACCAGCCCTGGGTGGCGCCCGGATCCGGGCCCGAGCGACCGGACCCGACGGCTCCGCCGCCCCCCGGTGGCTGGACCCCGCCGCCCGTCCCGCCGCCCGGCGCGACCTACCCGCCGCCCTCCGGCGCGACCTACCCCCCGCCGCCCGGCGCGACCTACCCGCCCCCGCCCGGCGGGTCCGCTCCCCCGCCGGGATGGCAGCCGCCCGCCTACCGCACGGTCGACGTGCGGCCGGGCATCGTGCCGCTGCGCCCGCTGGGGCTCGGCGACGTCTACGGCGGCGTGCTCAAGGCCGTGCGCGGCAACCCCGCCGCGACGATCGGCCTCGCCGCCCTCACCTGCTTCGCGCTGCTCCTGCCGACGACGGCCCTCGGGGCGTTCCTCGCCGGCCAGGCGTCCAGCGACCCGCTCGGCGCCTTCGCGGCGACCGACACCGTGCCCGACAACGCCGGCATCTCGATCGTCGGCCAGTACCTGCCGACCATCGGCCAGCTGCTCTCCGCGGTCCTCCTCGCGGGGTTCCTCGCCCAGGTCGTCGGGCAGGCCGTGCTCGGGCGCAAGGTCGGGATGGGCGAGATCTGGCGCTCGACCCGCGGGCGCGTGCTGCCGCTCGTCGGCGTCGTGCTCCTCACCGGCTTCCTGCTCCTCGTCGTGCTCGTCGTCGGGGTCGCGGCGGCCGTGGCGCTCATCGTCGCCCTCGACCCGGGCGACACCGGCGGCGTCCTCGCGGCCATCGGCATCGCGCTCCTCGTCGCGCTCGTGACGATCGCCGTCCTCGCGCTGCTCGCGACCCGATGGGCCTACGCCGCACCGGCGGTCGTCCTCGAGCGGATCGGGGTCATGGCCTCGATCCGGCGCTCGTGGGGGCTGGTCGGCGGCCCGACGAAGGGCCCCTTCTGGCGCGTCTTCGGCATCCGCCTGCTCACCGGCATCATCACCGGCATCGCCTCGACCGTCATCACCTTCCCCATCTCGCTCCTCCTGCTCGGTGTCGTCGCGGCGACGACCATCGGCTCGGGCTCCTCGGACGGCGGCGCGCTGCTCGTGGCCCAGACCCTCGTGAGCGGGCTGACGGCCCTGCTGACCGGGGCGCTGACCACCCCGTTCAGCGCCGGGGTCGACGCGCTGCTGTACGTCGACGGGCGGATGCGCCGGGAGGGGCTCGACATCCAGCTCATCCAGAGCGCCCAGGGTGCCGCCGCCCCGCCGTGGCCCTCCACCTCGCTGTGACGCCGGCCGACGCCCCGCTCGACCCGAGCAACGAGCAGGCCCGGCGCTGGCTCGAGGAGGAGCTGACGGCCTCCCGGTACCACGCGCAGCCGAGCATCCTCGAACGCCTCAACGAGCTCCTCGACCGGCTGCTCAACGCCCGCCCCGAGGGTGGGCTGCCGGGTGTCGCCGTGCCCATCGCCGTCGGGCTCGTCGTCGCGGTGCTGGCCCTCGTCCTGTGGCGGGTGCTGCGGCGCGACGTCGGGCGCAGCGCCGATGGCGGGTCCTCGCGCGCCCTCGACGTCCCGGACGTGCCGGCGGCGACGCTGCGGGCCGCGGCCCGGGCGGCCCTCGAGCGCGGCGACCTCGACGCGGCGGTGCTCGACGGCGTGCGCGCGATCGCCCGGGCCGGCGTCGAGCGGGTGCTGCTCGACGACGCCCCCGGCCGGACGGCGCACGAGGTCGCGCAGCTCCTCGCCTCCTCCTTCCCCGGCGAGCACGCGGCCCTCGCCGGCGCGGCCGACGCCTTCGACGCCGTCCGGTACGGCCACCGCAGCGCCACCCTCGAGCAGGCGCGCGACGTGCTCGACCTCGACACCCGCCTCGCCGCCGCCCGGCCCGAGCGGCCCGCCGCGCCGACCGGACCGTCCACACCGGGCGCCACCGCCCCGGAGCCGGTGCGATGAGCGTCGCCCCCGCCGGCGTCGACGCCGGCCGCGTCGTCCGGCGCACCCGCGACGTCGTCCTCTGGGTGCTGGCCGTCGTCGTCGGCGGCGCCCTGCTCGCCGTCGCGGCCGGTGGTCCCCCGCCGGAGGACCGGCTCCACCCCGACGGCACCGGGCAGGGCGGCACCCGGGCGCTCGTCGAGGTCCTGCGCGACCAGGGCATCGACGTCGAGGTCGTCACCACCTCGCAGGAGGCGGTCGACGCGACCGACGAGGGCAGCACCGTCGTCGTCGGCAACTCCGACCTCCTCACCGACACCGCGGCCCGCCGCCTCCTCGAGGGCACCCGGACCGCCGGCCACGTCGTCCTCCTCGACGCCGCCCCCGGGGTGCTCGAGGCCCTCGGTCTGGGGGTCACGGCGCGCCCGGCCGACGGCCCGGCCACCGACCCGCAGTGCACGCTCCCGTGGGTCGGGCGCGAGGACCGGGTCAGCCGCACCTCGTGGGCGCTCGTCCCGGTCGACGGCCGCGAGCTGCCGTCCGGGGTCGTCGGGTGCTGGCCCACTCCCGATGACGGTGACCGGCCCACGGCGTACGCCGCGGTCGACGTACCCGCCAGCGACACGCACGCCCCCGTCACCGTTGTCGGCTTCCCGGATGCCGCCACGAACCGCTTCGTCACCGAGGACGACGACGCCGGGTTGATGCTCCGGCTGCTCGGCGCCGCGCCCCGACTCGTCTGGTACCATCCGGGCGCCGAGGACGCGACCACCAACCCGTCGACCGACGACTCGTCGGTGTGGCCGGCGTGGGTCGGGCCGGGCCTGCTCCTCGCCGGCCTCGCCTTCGTCGCCTTCGCCGTCGCCCGCGGGCGCCGCCTCGGCCGCCTCGTGCCGGAACCGCTGCCCGTCGTCGTGCGCGCCGCCGAGACGACCGAGAGCCGCGCCGAGCTCTACCGCGCCTCCGGCGACCGGGTGCGCGCCGCCCGCGTGCTCCGCCAGGCCACCGGCGCCCGCCTCGCCGTCCGCCTCGGGCTGCCCGCCCGCACCCCCGTCGACGAGCTCGTCCCCGCCGTCGCCTCGGCCGCCGGCCTCCCGGCCACCGAGGTCGACGCGCTCCTGCGCTCCCCCGCACCGCTCGACGAGGCCGGCCTCGTCGCCCTCGCCCAGCAGCTCGCCCACCTCGAGGAGAAGGTCCGCACGTCATGACAGACACCCCCAGCACGCCCGCCCCGCAGGCCGCCGACGCGCGCGCGGCCCTCGTCCGGGTCCGCGAGGAGGTCGCCAAGGCCGTCGTCGGGCAGGACGCCGCCGTCGCCGGGATGCTCGTCGCGCTGCTCTGCCGCGGGCACATCCTCCTCGAGGGCGTCCCCGGCGTCGCGAAGACGCTGCTCGTGCGCAGCCTCGCGGCGTCGCTCGACGTCGGCACCAAGCGCGTGCAGTTCACGCCCGACCTCATGCCGGGCGACCTCACGGGCTCGCTCGTCTACGACAGCCGCGCCAGCGACTTCGAGTTCCGTCCCGGGCCGGTCTTCACGAACCTCATGCTCGCCGACGAGATCAACCGGACGCCGCCCAAGACGCAGTCCGCGCTGCTCGAGGCGATGGAGGAGCGGCAGGTCACGGTCGACGGCACTCCGCACCCGCTGCCCTCGCCCTTCCTCGTCGCCGCGACCCAGAACCCCGTCGAGTACGAGGGCACCTACCCGCTGCCCGAGGCCCAGCTCGACCGCTTCCTCCTCAAGGTCGTCCTGCCCGTGCCGGAGCGCGACGACGAGGTCTCGGTGCTGCGCCGGCACGCGTCGGGCTTCGACCCGCGCGACCTCGCCGGCGCCGGCCTGCGACCGGTCGCCACCGCCGCCGACGTCGAGGCCGGGGCGGCCGCCGTCCGCGAGGTCGAGGTGTCCGACGAGGTGCTCGGCTACGTCGTCGACATCGCCCGCGCCACCCGCACCTCCCCCTCGCTGGCGCTGGGTGTCTCGCCGCGTGGTGCGACGGCGCTGCTCGCGACGAGCCGCGCCTGGGCGTGGCTGAGCGGCCGCGGCTACGTCACCCCCGACGACGTCAAGGCCCTCGCCGTCGCGACGCTCGCGCACCGCCTCATGCTGCGCCCCGAGGCCGAGCTCGAGGGCACGTCGGTGACGTCGGTCCTGCACGGCGTCCTCGCGTCGGTGCCCGTGCCGCGCTGATGGCCCTGACGACGCGCGCCGCCGCGCTGCTCCTCCTCGGCCTCGTCCCCGTCGGGCTGCGGCCCGAGGGGTCGACGGTCGCGCTCTGGACGCTCGTGTGGCTCGTGCTCGTCGGCCTCGACCTCGCCCTCGCGGCCACGCCAAGCGCCCTGCGGCTGACCCGCGAGGACCCCGCGCTCCAGGTCCGGCTCGGCGAGTCGACCACGACCGGGGTGCTCGTCGAGAACACCGGACGACGGCGGGCGCGTGGGCTGCTCCGGGACGGCTGGCCGCCCTCGGCCGGGTCGTCCCCGGCGCGGCATCCTCTCGACGTGCCGTCCGGGGAGGTGCGGCGCGTTTCCACGCGGCTGACGCCGACGCGGCGCGGTGACCGGCGGGCCGACCGCGTGACGGTGCGTCTGCTCGGGCCGCTGGGCCTGGCGGGGCGGCAGCGGTCGGTCGAGGCCCCCGCCCGGCTGCGCGCCCTGCACGCGTTCCCCTCGCGCAAGCACCTGCCGAGCCGGCTCGCGGTGCTGCGCGAGCTCGACGGGCGCGCGGCCGTGCGCACCCGTGGGCAGGGCACCGAGTTCGACAGCCTGCGCGAGTACGTGGACGGCGACGACGTCCGCTCCATCGACTGGAGGGCCACCGCACGCCGCCAGCACCTCGTCGTGCGCACCTGGCAGCCGGAGCAGCACCGCCGCATCGTCATCGTCGTCGACACCGGCCGCA
Organism: Phycicoccus mangrovi; assembly: GCF_018729305.1. Taxonomy (NCBI): domain Bacteria; kingdom Bacillati; phylum Actinomycetota; class Actinomycetes; order Micrococcales; family Intrasporangiaceae; genus Phycicoccus; species Phycicoccus mangrovi. The sequence continues at coordinate 75,672 of NZ_JAHHWP010000027.1, forward strand.
CGAGCGCCGGGCGGGTCGGCGAAGCCCCACGACTGGACGCCGCGATGGATGCCGCCCTCCTGCTCACCGCGCTCGCGGGGCACGCGCGCGACCGGGTGCAGGTCGTCGCCGGCGACCGCCGCATCCGGACCAGGGTCAGCGGGGCCGACCGCGCCGGCCTGCTGCACGACGTCATCTCCGCGATGACCCCCATCGACCCCGAGGTCGTCGAAACGGACTGGGGCGTCCTCGCGGCCGAGGTGACGCGCTCGACGCACCGCTCGCTCGTCGTCCTCCTGACACCGCTCGAGCCGGCGGCGGTCGAGGAGGGGCTCATCCCGGTGCTGCCGGCGCTCGTCGCGCACCACCGGGTGGTCGTCGCGTCCGTCGCCGACCCGGCCCTCGACGCCATGCGCGCAGCGCGCGACGGGTCCGAGGAGGTGTGGGGCGCGGTGGCCGCCGAGCGCACGGTGTCGTTGCGGCGGCAGGCCTCGGATGCTCTCGGCCGGCTCGGGGTCGACGTCCTCGACGCGACGCCGGAGGACCTGCCGGTGCGCCTCGCCGACCACTACCTCGCGCTCAAGCGCGAGGGGCTCCTCTGAGGGAGCCGATCAGCGCACACGTCCACGTGCCGGCCTGTCGGAGATTGGTTTTCCACAGGCCGCCCGGACGGTAGTCGTCGTCCACAGGTGCCCGGGCGGGACCGGTGGGCTGTTGGTGGGCGGTGCCAGGATGGTCACATGTCAACGGGGACAGACGAACTCGAGGAACGCCGCTCCCGGCTCGAGGCTGCCCGCGACGCCCTGACCGGGCTCGACGAGGTCCTGACCGGAGCCTGCGGGGACGGGCTGGGCGAGCTGACGGAGCTGCTCGACGAGGTCGCCGCCCGGGCGTCCGCCGCGCGGGTCGTGGTCGCGCTGGAGGCCGTGCGGCGCGGGGAGGTCGCCGGGTCCGCCACCCACGCCTGGGTCCGGCATCACGCCCCCTCCCTGCGCCAGTCCGGCGCCGCCGCCCTCGCCCGGCTCGTGGTCGACGTCGCCGCCGGCGACACCCCCACCCACCGCCACGACCCCGACCCCGACACCCCCCTCGGCGTCGTCTGGACCGCCGTGCGGACCGGTGAGATCGAGGCCCACACCGGGTGCGCCGTCCTGCGCGAGACCACCCGCCTCGCGCCCCTGCTCGCCCCCGCCGCGCTGCCCACCGCGACCGCAGGGCTCGTCGACCTGGCCGCCGAGCACGGACCCGCCGTCATGCGCCGCCTGCGACCCCGGCTGCTGGCCGAGCACGGCCACCACGACGCCCTGCAGGACCTCCACACCCGCCTGGCGACCGCCGCCCGCCTGTCCACGCCCCGCATCGAGTCCGCGGACCTGACCGAGTACCAGCTGTGGATGACCCCCGAACAGGCCGCCACCCTCGAAGCCGCCATCGGACCCCTCTCAGCCCCCGCCCCCAACGACGACACCGGCGAGCCCGACCTGCGTCCCGCCGGACAACGCCGCGTCGAAGCCCTCACCGCCGTGTGCGCCACCGCGACCACCCTGCACACCGGCACCCACGACACCGACCGCGGCCCCGACACCACCCTCCACCTCACCATCCCCCTGACCGACCTCACGAGCGGGACGACCCGAGACCCCGGCGAGCTGCTCGCGGACCTCA
>NZ_JAHHWP010000001.1:0-133204 GCF_018729305.1 Phycicoccus mangrovi
TGAGGTCCGCGAGCAGCTCGCCGGGGTCTCGGGTCGTCCCGCTCGTGAGGTCGGTCAGGGGGATGGTGAGGTGGAGGGTGGTGTCGGGGCCGCGGTCGGTGTCGTGGGTGCCGGTGTGCAGGGTGGTGGCGGTGGCGCACACGGTGGTGAGGGCTTCGACGCGGCGTTGTCCGGCGGGGCGCAGGTCGGGTTCGCCCGTCTGCTCGTTGGGGGCGGGGGCGGACAAGGGCCCGATGGCGGCTTCGAGGGTGGCGGCCTGTTCGGGGGTCATCCACAGCTGGTACTCGGTCAGGTCGCCGGACTCGATGCGGGGCGTGGAGAGGCGGGCGGCGGCGGCCAGGTGGGTGTGGAGGTCCTCGAGGGTGCCGTCTCGGCCGTGCTCGGCCAGCAGCCGGGGTCGCAGGCGGCGCATGACGGCGGGTCCGTGCTCGGCGGCCAGGGCGACGAGGCCGGTGGTCGCGGTGGGCAGGGCGGCGGGCTGCAGCAGGGGTGCGAGGCGGGTGGTCTCGCGCAGGACGGCGCACCCGGTGTGGGCCTCGATCTCACCGGTCCGCACGGCGGCCCAGACGACGCCGAGGGGGGTGTCGGGGTCGGGGTCTCGGCGGTGGGTGGGGGTGTCGCCGGCGGCGACGTCGACCACGAGCCGGGCGAGGGCGGCGGCGCCGGACTGGCGCAGGGAGGGGGCGTGCTGCCGGATCCAGGCGTGGGTGGCGGACCCGGCGGCCTCACCGCGTCGCACGGCCTCGAGCGCGACCACGACCCGCCCGGCAGACGCCCGGGCGGCGACCTCGTCGAGGAGCTCCATCAGCGCCCCGAGGTCGTTCCCGCAGGCGCCGGCCAGCACCTCGTCGAGCCCGGTCAGGGCGTCGCGGGCAGCCTCGAGCCGCGCGCGGCGTTCCTCGAGTTCGGCTGTCCCCGTTGACATGTGACCATCCTGGCACCGGCCACCGACAGCAGGGATGGCCACGAGAGCTCACCGGCTCACCCTGTGGACGACCAGTGTCGTCGGGTCTGACTGTGGAAAACCCCTGCCCTGCAGCCGCGACCGAGGACGCCTGGCCTAGGACAGCAGCCCGCGCTTCGTCGCCTCGTAGACCGCCTCGGCCCGCCCGGACACCTCGAGCTTGCGCAGGATGTTGCCGACATGGAACTTCGCGGTCGTCTCCGAGATGTACAGACGCTTGCCGATCTCCTTGTTGGACAGGCCTCGTGCCAGGAGCTGGAGCACCTCGTCCTCGCGCGCTGACAGGGTCGGGGCGGCCGGCTGCGGCGGTGCCTGCATCCCGCGCACCATCGCCGCCGCGGACCGGGCGTCGAACGCCGACTCGCCCTTGCTCACGTCGTGGATCGCGCGGACGAGCGCCGCGGTGTCGACGTCCTTGACGACGTAGCCGCGTGCACCCGCGCGTACCGCCTCGAGGACCAGCTGCTCGTCGAGGAACGTCGTCAGCACGAGGACGGCGACGCTCGGGTGCCCGGCGCTGATGGCCTGCGCGAGCTCGAGGCCCTCGGTGTCGCTCGACGACGACAGCTTGAGGTCGAGGAGGACCACGCGCGGGGTCACGCGCTCGAGGACGGCCAGCGCCTCGCCGCGCGAGGAGGCCTCCGCGACGACGGTGATGTCGGGCTCGCGCTCGAGGACGGACCGCAGTCCCTGCCGGACGATCGCGTGGTCGTCGACGAGCATGACGCCGATGGTCTCGCGGTCGGCGGGGGTGTCTCGGACGTCGGCGGTGCTCAGCACGGCGTGGCCTCCTCGGCGGTCGGGGGAACGAGCCCGGCGGGGACCCGGACGACGGGCAGCGGGACGCGGAAGGTGAGGCGGACGCCGCCCAGCCGCGAGCGACGGAAGGCCAGCGTCCCGCCCAGCCCCCGGACGCGGGAGTCCATGTTGGCCAGCCCCTGGTGCCGGCCGTCGCGCACCGTCCGGCGCTCGAGCTGGAGCATCCGGCGCAGCGCCGCGGGCTCGCCGTCGCCGTCGTCGGACACCGACACGACGAGGGCGTCGGGCATCCACCGCACCCGCAGCACCGCCCGCCGCGCCCCGGCGTGGGTGACGACGTTGAACAGGGCCTCGCCGACGACCCGGGCGACCTCGTGGTGCACGTCGTGCCCGAGCGCGGTCGTGCGCCCCGCGACCCGCACCTGGATGTCGAGCATCGGGCGATGGTGGTGCACGACCTCGCGCAGGAGGTCCTCGAGCGACGCGACCGAGTCGGTGTGCGGCCGGGTCAGGGCGAAGATCGCGGTGCGCAGCTGCTCGACCGCCGTCTGCGTCAACGACTTCGCGGTCTGCAGCTGGGCCCCGACGTCGGACGCGCCGAGCGCCTCCGCCTCCCCGCGCGCGACCTCGACGGCCATCCCCGCCGAGAGCACGTACTGCGTCACGCTGTCGTGCAGCTCGCGCGCGATGCGGTGCCGCTCGGCGTCGACGAGCTCGCGCTGCTCGGCGACGGCGAGCCGGTGCTCCGCCGCCTCGAGCTCGGCCGTTCGCGTCGCGAGGTCGCGCGCCTGTGCGCGCGCCTCCTCGTGCAGCCGCTGCGCACGCCGATGCAGCGACAGGCCGGCCTGGTACTGCTCGCTCGTGTGCAGCGAGACCGCCGCCTGGTTGGCGAGGATGCGCAGCACGGCGAGATCCTCCGGCTCGGGCTCTTCGAGAAGGCCGTGGCGCGCGGCGAGCCCGCCGACGCGGCGCCCCTCGAGGTACATCGGGACGCGGACCCAGACGTCGGTGCGCGCCGACGGCCCGGCGTAGCCCGAGCGCACCGCCGACAGCTCGAGGCGCACGGCCTCGGGCACCTCGGTCGGGTCGCCGACGCTGCGGCGGTCCGGGCCGATGACGACGAAGCGGGGCCGCGCGCGTTCGAGGTGGCTGTCGGCGAGGGCGAGCACCGCCCAGTCGGCGTCGAGGTGGTCGGCCGCGGCCCGTGCCACCTCCTCGAGCAGCCCGCGCGGACCCTCGACGGTGCGGACGACGGCCCGCGAGATGGTGTCCATGGCGCGCACGGCGCGCTGCGTGCGCTCGGTGGAGCGCACGTACGCCGGGTAGTAGGAGTTCTTGCCGGACCGCACCCCGGTCAGGCGCGAGAGGTCGGTCGCGCCCTCGGTCACAGCGCCGCCCGGAAGATGCGCTCGATGTCGGCCGCGTCCGTGGGGCGCGGGTTGGTCGTCAGGCAGGCGTCCTCGAGCGAGTTCTGCGACAGCGTGACGAGGTGCTCCTCGGTGATGCCGAGCGAGCGCAGCGACCGTGGCACCCCGACCTCGTCGGCCATGACGCGTACCTTCACCGCGAGGGCCTCGGCGGCCTCGGCCGGCGGCATCCCGTCGACGGCCAGGCCGGCGGAGCGCGCGAGCGGCACGAAGCGGTCGGGGGAGGACTCGGCGTTGTACCGGATGACGTGAGGCAGGAGGATGCCGTTGATGACGCCGTGCGGGGCGTCGAGCAGCCCGCCGACCTGGTGGCTCATCGCGTGCGTCGCGCCGAGGATCGCGTTGGTGAAGGCGAGCCCGGCGGCCAGGGCCGCCTCGGCCATCCCGGTGCGGGCCTCGGGGTCGTCGGGGACTCGCATCGTCTGCACGAGGTGCTGGTTGACGAGGCCGACCGCGTTGAGCGCGTGGACGTCGGCGAGCGCGTTGTGCGCCCGCGACACGAAGGCCTCGATGCCGTGGGTCAGCGCGTCGAGACCGGTCGCCGCGTTGAGCCACTCGGGCATCGTCGTCAGCAGGCGCGGGTCGGTGATGGAGATGTCGGGCACGAGCGCGCGGCCCATGATCGTCACCTTCACGTGGCGCGTGGTGTCGGTGACGATGCAGAACTGGCTGACGTCGGCGCCCGTGCCGGAGGTCGAGGGCACCATGAGCAGCGGCGGGATCTCGCGGTGCACCTGGTCGACGCCCCGGTAGTCGAGGATCGAGCCGCCGTTGCCGGCGAGCACCGCGACCCCCTTGGCGGCGTCCATCGCGGAGCCGCCGCCGAGGCCGATGATGACGTCGCAGTCGTTGGCCCGGTAGAGGTCGTGCGCGGCCGCGACCTCGACGTCGCGCGGGTTGGGCGAGACGTCGCTGCAGACGACGGGGGAGAGGCCGACCTCGCGCAGGTGGCCGAGCAGCTCGTGGGCCCACCCGGCCTCGACGATGCCCGGGTCGGTGACGACGAACGGCCGGCGCGCCCCGAGCCGGCGGGCCGCGTAGCCGGCCTCGGCGAGGGCGCCGATCCCGAAGACGATCTCCGGGGCCTGGAACTTCACGAGCGCGGACGCGTCGAGCGGCCACGTCGTGGTCGTCGTCCCGGCTCCGTTGCCGTCCAGCGCCGTCATCGCGGCCCTCCTGCACCCCTCGGGTGGCAGCAACGGTAACCCGCTCGGCCGGGACGCGCACCCGTCCGCCCGGCCCGTGGCAGGGACCGGCCACCCCCTCTCCGAACGGTCAGGTCGTGTGGCCCTCGGCCAGGGTGTCGCCCGCCGCCGACACGACTTCGAGGGTGGCGATGCCGGCCGCCGGGAGCGACGTGGCGCCGACGACGCGCACGACGTCGCGGTCGGTGGCCGACCACGTCGCGCCGGTCTCCCGGCGGCCGTCGGTGGCGTGGACGACGAGGGTGTACCGCCCGGTGCGGGGCAGGTCGGCGAGCTCGAGCGCCACCTGGGTGCCCCAGGGCCGGGACTCGAGAGAGGCCCGCCCGCTCGTGCCCGAGCCGGCGGTGGACGCCAGCGCGACGGCCGCGGTGGAGGCGGGCGGCGAGCCCGCGTCGTCCAGGCGCGCCCCGAGGACGACGCCGGCCAGGAGGGCGACCGTCGCGGCGAGGGCGCCGAGCGCGACGGCGCGTCGCCGGGCAGCACGGCGCCGCGCGGCCACGGCGCCGAGGAGCGGGGCCACCTCCCGCTCGGGGGTCGCCTCCCGCGCGGGCTCCGCCCACACGTCCTCCGGGACGCGGCGCAGGAGGCCGGCCACGGGCGTGGACGCCTCCACCTCCGCCCGGCACCCGTCGCAGGCGGCGAGGTGGGTGCCGAACCGGGCGCGGTCGGCGGCGTCGAGCCCGCCGAGCACCCAGGGCCCGAGCAGGTGCCGCAGCTCGTCGTGGTCCTCGGTCACCGGGTCACTCCCATCTCCTCGAACGCGACGCGCAGGGCACGCACCGCGTAGTGGCTCCGCGACTTCACGGTGCCCTCGGGCACCCCGAGCCGGGCGGCGGCCTGGCGCACCGACATCCCCTCGTGGAACAGCAGCCGGACGACCTCGCGGTGGGCCGGCGCCAGCCGCCGCAGCGCCTCCGCCACGAGCCAGCCGTCGACGGCCTCCTCGAGGCCGTCGTCCCCGGGCAGGGCGTCGAGGACCGAGCCGTCGTCGAGGAGCTCGGGCCGGCGGCCCGCGGAGCGCCACGCGTCCGTCGCGACGTTGCGGGCCACGGTGAGGACGTAGGCCCGCACCTCGCGCTCGTCACGCCCGGGCTCGAGGCGGCCGATGGTCCGCCACACCCGCAGGAACGTCTCCTGGAGGAGGTCGTCGGCCACCTGCGGGGAGGCCGCGCGGCGCCGCAGGTACGCGCGCACCGCCGGGGCGTGCGCGGCGTACACCGTGGCCAGCGCGGCCTCGTCCGCCGGTGGGGTCATGGGGGAGATGGTGGACCGTTCAGGGCCCGGTGACCACGAAGTCGACCGAGGCCACCTCGGACGCCAGCCCGAGCGCCCGCAAGTCGCGGGCGTCGACGTCACCGTCCCCGTCCGCGTCCGGCACGACGGCGGGTGCGTCGTCGTAGCGGCCGTCGTGGTCGAGGTCGGCGACGACCGCGGCGAGGATGGTCGAGCGGGTGCCCGTGCCGAAGGACGGGGCGCCGACGATCCACGTGTCCATGACCGACACCCGGTCGGGCCGGTTGTCGGTGAGCGCCGTGAGGTTGAACAGGCCCGCGAGGTTCTGGCCCGCCCCGGCGCCGACCGCGGTCGTCGAGTCGAGGACGACGAGCCCCGGCAGCGCCTCGTCGGCGCCCGGGGCGAAGGCGCCGGGGAACGGGGCGGTGCTCGCGTGCGCGGCGGGGCCGGTCAGCTGCGGCGTGAACGCGGACCGGGTCAGCGCGTCCCGGCCGTGCACGGTCACGCGCAGGTCGGCGGCCCAGGCGCGGCCGGCGACGCCGACGACGTCGTGCCGGGCGGGGGCGACGATCTGCACCTCGGCGCCGCGCTGCCGGTGGCCGTGGTCGCCGTCGGCGGCCGCGGGGCTCGGCGAGGCGGCGGCCACCGCGACGACGGCGGCGGTGCTCGCGATGGCGACGGTCAGGGCGGTGCGTGGTCCCACGGTGTCCTCCTCGGGTCGGCGGGTGCCTCCCGCCGTCGAGGAGAGGTACGCCGGCGGGGTCCGGTCGGTTCAGCCGGCGACCGAGGACACCGTCCCGGCGCGCTCCTGGCGCAGCGCGGGGAGGTAGCAGAGCGCACCGAGGACGCTGAAGGCCCCCGCGACGAGGATGCCGGTCGCGGTGCTCGTCGCCTCGGCGAGCGGGCCCAGGACGAGCAGGCCGAGGCTGTAGCAGCCGCCGGCCACCATCGAGTTGACCGACAGGACCGTCGTGCGGTTGGCGGCGTCGGCCTGGCGGTGCAGCAGGGCGCTGTGGACCGGCCCGGCGGTGCCGTGCAGGGTGTAGACGACGAAGAAGGCGGTGACGAGCCCCACCGGGCCGGTCATCAGGGCCATGACGACGACGAACCCGCCCTGGAGGACGCGGGAGGCGATGGCCGTCCACGTCACGCCGACCCGGCGGGCGGCGAGCGCGGCCGCGGCCGACCCCGCCGCGAACAGCCCCCAGGCCGCGGCGGACACCGGACCCATGAGCGCGCCGGCCTCGGTCTCGCCGCCGACGAGCTCGGAGAGCCGGACCGGCATGAACGTCTCGAAGGCGATCATCCCGACGCTCCAGAAGACCTCGACGAGCACGAGCGCCCGCAGGACCCCGTTGCGGCCGAGCATCCGGACGCCGGCCACGACGACACGGGGCGCCTCGCGCGCGGAGTCGAGGGCGCGGCGCACGCCACGGGCGTCGACGTGCCTGCTCGGCTCGCGCAGGAGGACGAGCGTGGCGACGAGGTTGACGACGACGAAGGCGATCGAGAGCCAGTACGCGTTCTCGAGCGCGGTGAGGGCGCGCACGGGGTGCCACGCGATGACGCCGCCGGAGACGACGGCGCCGAGCGCGATGGCGACGCCGAGCACGGTGCCGGCGCGGGCGAGGCCCTGCTCGACGGGGACGTCGGGGTCGTCGGCCTGGGCGGTGTCGACGTACCAGGACTCCAGCGGCCCGGAGTCGAGGGCGCGGAAGACGCCCTGGAGCAGGAGGGCGACGCAGAAGGCGGCGAAGGTCTGCGCGAGGACGAAGACGAGCGCCGACACGAGCGCGACGACGCTCGAGGCCACGAGGAGCGGGCGGCGACCGAGGGCGTCGGCGAAACCACCGGTCGGCAGCTCGAGCGCGAGCACGACGAAGCCCTGCATCGAGAGGATGACGCCGAGCTGCGCCAGCGACATGCCGCGCTCGAGGGCGAGCAGCGTCGTCACGCCGATGACCAGCCCGACGGGGAACCAGCGGGTGAAGGTCAGCAGCAGGAGGACGCGCAGCGCCTGCCGCGCGGTGAGCGGGGCGGTGCTCGACGCCGTCGTGCTCACCGCTGCTCGCCGCCCCGCGGGGCGCGGTCGAGGTCGACCGGGTACATGACGGCGTAGACGGCGACCCGGCGGGCCGAGGGGTTGCCCTGGCCGACGCGGCGGTAGCGCGCGACGACGTCGTCCAGCTCCTGGCGCAGGGCCCGCGCCTGGTCGGGGGTGGCGACGACCCACGAGTCGTCCATCCCCATCGCGTCGCGCCAGTCGACCGGCCACGCGGACTCGACGTCGAGCCAGCGCTCGTAGCGCTCGCCGAGGTGGCGGGAGTAGTCGCGCTGGAGCCAGCCGAGCGCGCTCTCGGCGTCGTCGTCACCGGCGAAGTCGCTCGGCTCCCACTGGTGGCTCTCGGTGGCGGCGCGCCACAGCCGGCGCTTGCCCTCGCCGTCGCCGGTGTCGGCGACGAGGCCGACCGACTCGAGCCGGCGCAGGTGGTAGGACGTCGCCCCGGAGTTGGTGCCGAGCGCCGCGGCGAGGTCGGTGGCGGTCGCCGGGCCGCCGACCCGCAGGGCCGACAGGAGGCGGCTGCGCAGCGGGTGGGCGAGGGTCTTCAGGGCCGCGGCGTCGAGCCGCAGGCCGGTCAGGTGCCCGTCGTCGGTGGGGTCGGGAGATGCCATGCGTGCACACTACCTGTGCACAGTTTGTTTGCACAAGAGTCGTGCAGAGAGGATGTGGACGGCATCGCCGCAGGTCAGGAGCCGTCCGTCGGCGATTTGGGGGAGCGGGGCACGGGTCCGTAGCATGGACGACTGGTGTGCCGTGCGCTGTCACGAGGGCCGTCGCTCCCTCGCGGGAGCACTCGGCACACGCCATCCGACCCGCAACAAGAGGACTCTCATGCGTACCTTCACCCCGAAGCCGGGCGACGTGACCCGCGCGTGGCACGTCATCGACGCCACCGACGTCGTGCTCGGCCGGCTCGCGAGCCAGGCGGCCGTGCTGCTCCGCGGCAAGCACAAGCCGACCTTCGCGCCGCACGTCGACACCGGTGACTTCGTCATCATCATCAACGCCGACAAGGTCGCCCTGACCGGCTCCAAGGCCGAGCAGAAGAAGGCCTACCGCCACTCGGGCTTCCCGGGCGGTCTGCGCTCGACCTCCTACACCGAGCTGCTCGCCAAGAGCCCGGAGAAGGCGATCGAGAAGGCCATCCGCGGCATGGTCCCCAAGACCTCCCTCGGCCGCCAGCAGCTGACCAAGCTCAAGGTCTACCGCGGCGCCGAGCACCCCCACGCTGCCCAGCAGCCCAAGCCCTTCGAGATCACCCAGGTGGCCCAGTGATGTCCGAGAACGCCCAGATCGACGAGACCGCCGGGACGGACGTCAACGACGCCCCCGTCACCGAGTACACCTCCGAGTCCGACGGCACCGTCGCGACCGAGTCGACCCGCCGCCCGAGCGCCTCGGCGCCCGGCGGTGCGACCGGCCGCCGCAAGCAGGCCGTCGCCCGCGTCCGGATCGTCCCGGGCAGCGGCGAGTGGAAGATCAACGGCCGCTCGCTCGAGCAGTACTTCCCGAACAAGGTCCACCAGCAGATCGTCAACGAGCCGCTCAAGGTCCTCGAGCTCGACGGCGCCTACGACGTCCTCGTGCGCGTCCACGGCGGTGGCCCCTCCGGCCAGGCCGGCGCCGTCCGCCTCGGTGTCGCCCGCTCGCTCAACGGGGTCGACGAGGAGCTGAACCGCCCGGCGCTCAAGAAGGCCGGCCTGCTCACCCGTGACGCCCGCGTCCCCGAGCGCAAGAAGGCGGGTCTCAAGAAGGCCCGCAAGGCGCCGCAGTACAGCAAGCGCTGACCCGCGCCCCGCGCGACGAGCCGACGGCGGCACCCCTCGTGGGTGCCGCCGTCGCCGTGTCCCGGCCCGCCACACGGTAGGTTCGGTCGCTGCCCCACCACCGAAAGGCCCCAGCATGTCCCGACTCTTCGGCACCGACGGCGTCCGCGGTCTCGCGAACCGCGACATCACCGTCGAGCTCGCGCTCGACCTGAGCATCGCCGCGGCCCACGTCCTCGGTGACGCCGACCGGCAGGCGGGGCGCCGCCCCCGCGCCGTGGTCGGCCGCGACCCCCGGGCCAGTGGCGAGTTCCTCTCCGCCGCGGTCACCGCGGGCCTGGCGTCGGCCGGTGTCGACGTGCACGACGTGGGGGTCCTGCCCACCCCGGCGGTCGCCTTCCTCACCGCCGACATGGGCGCGACCTTCGGCGTGATGCTCTCCGCGTCGCACAACCCGATGCCCGACAACGGCATCAAGTTCTTCGCCGAGGGCGGCCACAAGCTGCCCGACGCCGTCGAGGACGAGATCGCCGCCCGCATCGGCCAGGACTGGGACCGCCCGCAGGGCGCGGAGGTCGGCCGCATCCAGAGCAACCGCGCGGGCCAGGCGCGGTACATCGCGCACCTGCTGCGGACGCTGCCGAACCGCCTCGACGGCCTGACCGTCGTCATCGACGGCGCGCACGGCGCGGCGAGCGCCGTCTCGCCGGAGGTCTTCCGGCTCGCCGGCGCGGACGTCGTCGAGATCGGCACCGACCCCGACGGCCTCAACATCAACGACGGCTACGGCTCGACGCACCTCGACCGGCTGAGGGCGGCCGTCCTCGAGCGCGGGGCCGACCTCGGCATCGCCCACGACGGGGACGCCGACCGCTGCCTCGCGGTGGGCCACGACGGGCGCGAGGTCGACGGCGACCAGATCATGGCCGTCCTCGCGGTCGCCCTCAAGGAACGCGGCGTGCTGCGCGAGAACACCCTCGTCGCGACCGTCATGAGCAACCTCGGCCTCATCCAGGCGATGGAGCGCGAGGGCGTCAAGGTCCGCCAGACCGGCGTCGGCGACCGCTACGTCCTCGAGGAGATGCGCCGCTCCGGCTACTCGCTCGGCGGCGAGCAGTCCGGGCACGTCATCATGCTGGAGCACGGCACGACCGGCGACGGGGTCCTCACCGGGCTCATGCTCGCGGCGCGCGTCGTCGAGACCGGCACGCCGCTCGCCGAGCTGGCGACCGTCATGTCGCGCCTGCCGCAGGTTCTCGTCAACGTCAAGGGCGTCGACAAGTCGCGCGTCGAGAGCGACGAGGTGCTCCAGGCCGCCGTCCGTGCCGAGGAGGAGGCCCTCGCCGGCACCGGCCGCGTGCTGCTGCGCAAGTCGGGCACCGAGCCGGTCGTGCGCGTCATGGTCGAGGCAGCCACCGAGGAGCACGCCCGCGAGGTCTGCGACCGGCTCTGCGCCGTCGTCAAGGAGCGACTCTCCCTCTGACGGGAATGGCCGCGGGCGGGGTTCGGTTGGCACGAGGGACCACCCGTCGACATCGAAGGAGAGCCTCCGTGCCCCACGAGTCCGTGACCAAGAAGTTCTACAGCATCTCCGCCACCTCCACCGGCGGTCGCGACGGCCACACCAAGAGCGCCGACGGCACCGTCGACGTGAAGCTGGGCAAGCCGAGCACCTCGAACCCGGTCGCCAACCCGGAGACGCTCTTCGCGGCCGGCTACGCCGCCTGCTACAACGGCGCGCTCGCGCACGTGGCGCAGCAGGACGGCATCGACGTCACCGGCGCCGAGACGACCGCCGACGTGACCCTCGGCGAGACGGCCACCGGTGTCGGCCTGGCGGTCGAGATCGTCACCACCATCCCGGGTGTCGACGCGGAGACCGCGCAGGCGCTCGCCGACAAGGCGCACGAGTTCTGCCCCTACTCCAAGGCGACCCGCGGCAACATCGACGTCACCGTCGTCGGCAAGCCCGCCTGACGCCCCCTGCACCACCCCACCGGCCTCCTCCCGTCACGACGGGAGGAGGCCGGTGACGTGTCGGGCGATCGCGAACGCGGCGGTGGCGGCGGGCGAGGGTGCGTTGAGGACGTGCACGCAGCGGCCGGAGCGCTCGACGAGGAAGTCGTCGACGAGCGTGCCGTCGGGGCGCACCGCCTGGGCGCGGACGCCGGCGGGGGCGCGGAGCAGGTCCTCGTCGCGCAGGTCGGGGACGAGCCGGCGCAGGCTGTCGCCGAAGCGTCGGGCGTCGAGCGAGCGGGCGACCTCGTGGACGCCGGTGCGGGCGTGCCGGCGGGCCAGCCGCCACAGGCCCGGGTAGGCGAGCGTCCCGGCGAGCTCGCGGGGCCGGATGACGCCCCAGCCGTAGCCCTCGCGGGCCAGGGCGAGGACGGCGTTGGGGCCGGCGTGGACGTGGCCGTCGACCCCGCGCGTCAGGTGGACCCCGAGGAACGGGAGCTCCGGGTCGGGGACGGGGTAGACGAGGCCGCGGACGAGGTGCGCCGCCTCGGGGGCGAGCTCGCGGTACTCGCCGCGGAACGGCACGATGCGCACCGACGGCCGGTGCCCGAGCAGCTCCGCGACGAGGTCGGTCCGCAGCCCGGCGCAGCTGACCACGAGGTCGGCGGCGACCGTTCCGCGACTGGTCTCGACCACGACCTCGCGGGGCCCGTCGTGGCCGCCGACGACCTCCGTGCCGGGGCGCAGGTCGGCGCCGGCGGCGGCGAGGCGGTCGACGAGCGCCGCGCAGATGCCGGGGTAGTCGACGACCCCGGTCTCGGGGACGTGGAGCGCCGCGAGGGCGGCGACGTGCGGCTCGTGCGCGCGGGCGCCGTCGACGTCGAGGCGGGTCACGGCGAGGCCGTTGGCCAGCCCGCGGTCGTGGAGCGCGGCCAGGCGTGGCAGCTCGTCGGGGGAGGTGGCGACGACGAGCTTGCCGGTGACGGCGTGGGCGACCCCGTGCTCCCGGGCGAAGGCGAGGAGCTCGGCGCCCCCGCTGCGGCACCAGCGGGCCTTGGCGCTGCCCGGCGGGTAGTACAGGCCCGAGTGCACGACGCCGCTGTTGCGCCCGGTCTGGTGCCGCGCCCAGCCGGACTCCTTCTCCAGCACCGTGACCCGCGCCGTGGGCTCGTCCGTGACGAGCCGGTGGGCGACGGCGAGGCCGACGATCCCGCCGCCGACGACGACGACCCGGCGGCTCATCGCTCGGCTGCTCGGGGCGTCATCCGCGCCCGTGGTGCTCCGCGATGACCCGCGCGTACTCGAGGCCGGAGTCCTTGACGGTCCGCACCTGGGTGTCGTAGTCGACGTGGACGATGCCGAAGCGCTTGTCGTAGCCGTAGGCCCACTCGAAGTTGTCGAGGAGGCTCCACGCGAAGTAGCCGCGGACGTCGGTGCCGCCCTCGATCGCGTCGGCGACGGCGCCGAGGTGGTCGCGCAGGTACGCCACGCGCTCGGGGTCGTGGACGGCGCCGTCGGGCGAGACGGTGTCGTCCCAGGCCGAGCCGTTCTCGGTGATGTAGACCGGCAGGCCGCACTCGCGGGCCGAGCGCTCGATGATCAAACGGTGCGACTCCGGCGACTGCTCCCAGCCCATCGCCGTGACCGGCGGGTGGGGGTCGATCTCGGAGACGCGCTCGCAGCCGGGCAGCAGATGGGTGTTGCCGACCGGCTCGTCGCCGTCGGCCGTGGCGCGCACGCGGGTGGGGAAGTAGTTGTTGACGCCGAGGTTGTCCAGCGGGGCGCCGATCGTCGCGAGATCGCCGTCGTGGACGAACGAGCCGTCGGTGAGGTGCGCGACGTCGTCGAGCATCCCCTCGGGGTAGGCGCCGTGGAAGAGCGGGCCGAAGAAGACGCCGTTGAGGGCGTTGTCGGCGCGGCGGACGGCGTCGAGGTCGGCCTCCGTGGGGTCGGCGGGGCCGTGGACCTGGGTCGGGTTGAGGGTGATCGACACCTGCGCGTCACGGCAGTGCTCGCGGATGACGGGCACCGCGGTGCCGTGGGCCAGCATCAGGTGGTGGGCCGTGAGCAGGCCCTCCATCGGGTCGCGGTGGCCGGGCGCGTGGGCCCCGATCGAGTGGCTGAGCATCGAGGAGCACCACGGCTCGTTGAGCGTGGTCCAGTTGACGACGCGGTCGCCGAGCGCGCCGACGACGTGGGCGGTGTAGTCGGCGAACCAGCCGGCGACGTCGCGGGAGCGCCAGCCGCCACGGTCCTCGAGGGCCTGCGGGAGGTCCCAGTGGTAGAGCGTGACGACCGGGCGGATGCCCGCGCCGAGCAGCTCGTCGACCAGCCGGTCGTAGAAGGCGAGCCCGAGGGGGTTGGCCGGGCCGGTGCCGTCCGGCTGGATGCGCGGCCACGCGACGGAGAACCGGTAGGCCTCGAGCCCGAGCCGCTGCATGAGCGCGACGTCCTCCGGCACGCGGTGGTAGTGGTCGCACGCGACCTCGCCGGTGTCGCCGTTCGCGACCTTGCCCGGGGTCGCGGAGAAGGTGTCCCAGATGGACTGGCCGCGGCCGTCCTCCTTGGTCGCGCCCTCGATCTGGTAGCTCGCGGTGGCGGCGCCGAAGAGGAAGCCCTCGGGGAAGGTGAGCTCGGAGGTCGTCATGCGCACGAACCTACCGGGCGGGCCGCACCTCGTCGCCGACGCGGACCTCGCCCGTGGACACCGGCACGAGCTGGACGGCGAACCACGTCGCGCCGTCCCAACGACGGTGGCGGGCGAGCGTGCGGATCGGCTCGTGGCCGCGCTCGCGGGTGGCGGGGTCGAGGGTGGTCATGACGCAGCGGTCGACCGGCTTGACGACGCGGAAGGTGACGGCGCCGACGGTGACCGCGCTCCAGCCGTCCTCCTCGAAGGGCTCGAGGTCGCCGTCGACGACGAGGTTGGGTCGGAAGCGGTCGACGCCGATGGTGGCCGGCTCCTCGCCGCGCTCGACCGCGGTCTCCGCGACCCAGTCGCCGAGCCGCCGGAGCGAGGCCGCGGACGCGAGCGTGACCGGATAGCCGTCGGCGAAGGCGGTGGCCTCGCCGGGGCGTGCGTGCGCCGGGTTGAGCGGCCGCGGGTCGGCGACGTGGACGAGCCGGACGTCGGTGCGCCGCAGGGCATCCCGCAGCCAGGCGTGGGCGGGGTCGTCGGCCACGCGACCGGTGAGCGCCCGCCCGTGGACGGTCACGGGGACCGGCTCGCCGTGCGGGGGCTCGACGAGGAGGTCGTCGGCGCCGCCCGCGCGCAGCCGCAGCGCGGCACGGAGACCGGGGTCGGTGGCCGGGGTGTCGGCCGTCAGCGCGAAGAGGGAGTTTTCCTCGCGGGCCGTCAGGCACTCGCCGTCGGGCGTGACGACCATCCAGCGGCGGTCGTCGCGCAGGCCCCATGGCTCGACCGCGGCCACCGGGACGGCGCGGACCGCGGTGCTCTTGACCGGGTGGAGCGCGACCCGCTCCAGCCGGGTGCTCACGCCTGCCGGGTGAGGCGACCGGTGTCGACGTCGTACATGAACCCGCCGATGAGGGCCCGCTCGCCGATGAGGGGGTGCGAGCGCAGGACGTGGACGTCGTGCTCGAGCGCGGCCTGCTGGTCGGTGACGACGTTGAAGTCGTGCCACGACGCGTCGACGCCCGCCGACTCGCCGACCCGGCGCTGCAGCTCCTCCTCGGTGTTCGAGGCGACGGCGCAGCGGGTGTGCGGGACGACGAGGACGCGGTTCACGTTGAGGAGGTGCACCGCGAGGACCAGCGCCTCGAGGGCCTGCGGGGTGACGCGCCCGCCGGGGTTGCGGAAGATCTTGGCGTCGCCGGGGTGCAGGCCGAGCATCGCGAGCGGCGCGATGCGGCTGTCCATGCACGTGACGATGGCGATGCCCGCGTGGGCGACGCCGTCGAAGCCGGCGAGGTCGAAGGTCTCGGCGAAGTGCTCGTTGGCGGCGAGCAGGTCGTCGAAGTCGGTGGGCGTGGTGGTGGGCTCGCTCACAGCAGTCCGGTCCTCTTCTCGATGGTGAACGCGACGGGCTTGGTGACGCCGGCGAAGAAGTCCTCGCCCTTGTCGTCGACGACGATGAACGCCGGGAAGTCCTCGACCTCGATCTTCCAGACGGCCTCCATGCCGAGCTCGGGGTACTCGAGCACCTCGACGCTGCGGATGCAGTCCTGGGCGAGGCGCGCGGCCGGGCCGCCGATCGAGCCGAGGTAGAAGCCGCCGTGCGCCTGGCAGGCGTCGGTCACCTGCCGGCTGCGGTTGCCCTTGGCGAGCATGACCATCGAGCCGCCCGCGGCCTGGAACTGCTCGACGTAGGAGTCCATCCGGCCGGCGGTCGTCGGGCCGAAGGAGCCCGACGGCATCCCCTCGGGGGTCTTGGCCGGGCCGGCGTAGTAGACGGGGTGGTCCTTGAGGTACTGCGGCATCGGCTCGCCGGCGTCGAGGCGCTCCTTGATCTTCGCGTGCGCGATGTCGCGGGCGACGACGAGCGGGCCGGTGAGGCTCAGCCGGGTCTTGACGGGGTACTTCGTCAGCTCGGCGAGGATCTCGTCCATCGGCCGGTTGAGGTCGATCGGCACGACGGCGCCCGCCCCCGTGCCGCTGACGCCCTCGGCGTCCTCGAGGCCCGCGTGGGTGGTGTCGGGGAGGAAGCGGGCGGGGTCGGTCTCGAGCTGCTCGATGAAGACACCCTCGGGGGTGATCTTGCCGAGGACCTGGCGGTCGGCCGAGCACGAGACGGCGATGGCGACGGGGAGGCTGGCGCCGTGGCGGGGGAGCCGGACGACGCGCACGTCGTGGCAGAAGTACTTGCCGCCGAACTGCGCGCCGATGCCGAACTGCCGGGTCAGCTCGAGCACGCGCTCCTCGAGCTCGGTGTCGCGGAAGCCGTGGCCGGTGGCGGGGTCACCCTGCTTGGGCAGCTGGTCGAGGTACTTCGCGCTGGCGTACTTGGCTGTCTTGAGGGCGAACTCGGCGCTCGTGCCACCGATGACGATGGCGAGGTGGTACGGCGGGCAGGCGGCGGTGCCGAGGCCGCGGAGCTTCTCGTCGAGGAAGCGCATCATCGCGTCCGGGTTGAGGATCGCCTTCGTCTCCTGGAAGAGGAAGGACTTGTTGGCGCTGCCGCCGCCCTTGGCCATGAAGAGGAACTTGTACGTCGTCTCGTGGCCGGGCGCGGTGTCGGCGTACAGCTCGACCTGGGCCGGGAGGTTGGAGCCGGTGTTCTTCTCCTCCCAGGTCGTGACCGGGGCCATCTGGCTGTAGCGCAGGTTGAGGCGCGTGTAGGCGTCGTAGACACCGCGGCTCACGGCGGCCTCGTCGGTGCCCTCGGTGAGCACGTGCTGCCCGCGCTTGCCCATGACGATGGCGGTGCCGGTGTCCTGGCACATCGGCAGCACGCCGCCGGCGGCGATGTTCGCGTTCTTCAGCAGGTCGAGCGCCACGAACTTGTCGTTGTTGCTCGCCTCGGGGTCGTCGAGGATGTTGGCCAGCTGCTGGAGGTGCGCGGGGCGCAGGTAGTGCGCGATGTCGTGCATCGCGGTCTCGGTCAGCAGGCGCAGCGCCTCGGGGGCGACCTGGAGGAAACGCCGGCCGCCCGGGCCCTCGACGGTCTCGACGCCGTCGGTCGTCAGCAGCCGGTACGGGGTCTCGTCGGCCCCGACGGGCAGCAGGTCCTCGTAGGCGAAGTCGGTCATCGGATCTCCTCCCGGGTGGGGGCGTAGGCGCCGGCGTGGCGGACGGTGACCCCGCTCGTGGCGAGGGCGCGCTCGACGGCGGGGTCGACGTCGGCGAGGGTGGCGCGGGCGAGGCGCTCGCGGGCGTCGGGGCTGCCGAGCAGCCCCGTGTCGAGGAGGCCGGACACGAGGCCGGCCATGAAGGAGTCGCCGGCGCCGACGGTGTCGACGACGTCCTTGATGCGGGCCGGCGCGCGGCCCTCCTCGCCGGACGCGGCGCGCCAGACGACGCCGTCGCCGCCGAGGGTCACGACCGTCAGCGACGCGCCGAGGCCGGCCCACCGGGCCATGACCGCGGAGGGGGAGTCGCCGGGGTAGAGCCACTCGAGGTCGTCCTCGGAGCACTTGACGACGTCGGAGAGGCCGACGAGGTGCTCGACGCGGGGACGGACGTCGGCGACGTCTCCCATGATCGTCGGGCGCACGTTGGGGTCGTACGAGACGGTGCCCTGCGCGCGGGCGCGGCGCATCGCGTCCTCGACCTCGGCGTCGCCCGGGGTGAGGGTCGTCGCGATCGACCCGGTGTGCAGGTGGCCCGTGCCGTCGGGCAGCTGCACCGGGGGGAGGTCCCAGTGCAGGTCGAAGACGTACGAGGCCGCGCCGTGCTCGTCGATCGTCGCGAGGGCGGTCGACGTCGGGTGGTGCGGGCTGCGGCTGCCGGGCAGCAGGTGGGCGCCGCTGGCCTCCACGTGCTCGGCGCAGCGGGCGCCGCGGGCGTCCTCGCCGACGAGGCACACGACGTGCGTGTCGTGACCCAGCCGGGCGAGACCCACCGCGACGTTGGCGGGCGAGCCGCCGACGTGCTCGGCCGAGCGCCCGTCGGGGTAGCTGACGATGTCGACGAGGAGCTCGCCGACGACGACGACCGGCGGCGCGGAGGCGCTCACGGCATCCCAACCTCTCTGGCGGTTGCTGACGGGCCCGCCCGGGGCCGGCACGGTCGAGGGCGGCGTGTCGAACCCTATCGTCGGCACCGATTGGGCGTCTGCGCCGCCCGTCGGCGACGATGGGGGCGTGAGCACCCCGACCGCCCCGAAGAGCCGCTACTCGATGGGGTCGACGAAGAACCTCGTCCTGTCGCTGCTCGCGGTGCTGGGGATGGTGCTCGTGCTGGTCTTCATGGTGCCGCGGGTCGACCGCGTCGGCGGTCCGGTCGTCGACGTCACGACGAAGGCGCAGGAGATCCGCACGTCCACCGGCTGGCCGATCGTCGAGCCCGTGGGGCTGCCGAGCGGCTGGTCGCCGACCTCGGTGCGGTACGTGCCGGTGACCGACGGCTTCCGGACCTGGCACGTCGGCTACCAGACGCCGTCCGGCACGTTCGTCGCCGTCGAGCAGACGAAGGACCCCACCCGCGGGTGGATCTCGGCGCAGACCAACCGGGCCCCGCGCGAGGGGACGGTCGAGGTGGCCGGGCGCACGTGGGAGAAGTTCGTCCGCGACAACAAGGTGCAGAACAGCCTGCTGTACGTCCCGCCGACCGGGTCGGGCGAGCTCGCGACGCTCATCACGGGCACCGCGACCTTCGAGGACATGGAGACGTACATCGAGTCGCTCCAGCCGGTGCGCTGACGCAGCTCGGCGCGGGTCGAGGTCCGCGCTCACGCAGGCGCCTGCGCGCGGAACGGCCCGGGCCTGGTGTGCACGTCCGGCCGCTGTCGTTCGCTCCCGTCCCTGACGCACGCAGGATGAGCGGTCAGGCGCGACCGTTCGTCCCGGTTGCTCCGCCATCGGGAGCGAACGACAGTGACTGCCCGAAGGGTGTCCTGAGGGGAGCCAGTCACCTCGACCCGTCGCGGGTCGAGGTGAAAACCGACCCTGTCGTGGTCGGGTCCACCTCGACCGGGTGCAGGCCTGCGGTCGCCGCCTCCCCGAGCGATGAGTTCCCGGTGGCGGGGTGGTCCGTCCGTGCGACAGCATCCACGTCACCCGCACGACCACCGGAGGACCCCATGACCCGCCTCGTCACCGCCCACCTCTTCCACGCCGTCAACGGCGTCGTCGAGTCACCCGACCAGTGGCAGTTCGGCCACTTCGGTCCCGAGGAGGGCGAGATGATGGGCCGCACGCTGGCGAACGTCACCGACGTCGTCATCGGCCGGGTGCTCTGGCAGGAATGGTCCGAGTTCTGGCCCGCCGCCGCCGAGGGCGACCCCTTCGCCGCCTTCGTCAACCCGGTTCGCAAGCACGTCGTCTCGAGCACCCTCGGCGACGACCTCGGCTGGAACAGCACCCGCATCGACGGCGACCCGCTGGCCCACGTCCGCGCCCTGCGCGAGGGCGACGGCGGCGACATCGCGGTCGTCGGTGGCGTCGAGACGGTCCGCTCGCTCTTCCTCGGCGGGGTGGTGGACCGGCTGACGCTCACCACGCACCCGGTCGTCGGTGCCGGTCGCCGGCTCTTCGGTGACGACGTGCCCGTGACGCGCCTCGAGCTGCTCGAGTCGACCGCGACCTCGGCCGGCAACGTCATCACGACCTACGGCCTGCGCACCGCCGACTGACGGGCGTCGCCGGCTCCACCCGAGGCGGAGGGGGTCGGCCCGGGGGCCTCAGTCCTGCGGGCCGGCGACCCGCTGCTCGGCCTGGTCGAGCCAGCGGCCGCAGTGCGCCGCGAGCGCCTCGCCGCGCTCCCAGAGCACCATGCTCTCCTCGATGCCGACCTGCCCGCTCTCGAGCCGGGCGACGATGTCGACCAGCTCGTCCCGCGCCTGCTCGTACCCCAGCTCGGCGACGTCGGCGTTCGCGCCGGTGCCGGCGTCGGGGGCGTGGGCGTCCTTCGGCATGCCGCGAGACTACCGACGCCCACCGACCCCCGCCGGTCGAGGGCGCACGGAGTAGCTGAGGCTGACGATGCCGTCGACCGCCACGACGAGCGACCAGAGGCGGAGCATCCCGAGCAGGGCCTCCGTCCGGGCCGGGTCCCCGATGACGAGGATGCCGACCCCGAGGAGCGACGCCCCGACGGCGTACGCGACGAGGTGGCGCCGGAAGCCGCGCCGCTCGTGGGCCGCGTGCGCCCGGCCGGTGCGGGGCCGAGGGGCCGGGGCGGGGCCGTTCGCGAAGCGGTGCGCGAAGCGCTCGTCGGCCCAGCGGACCATCGAGTGCCCGAAGCCGACCGAGACCCCGAGGTAGACGGCGGCCAGGGCGTGCGCCGTCGTGGCGGTGGCGCCGCCGCGCAGGTCGAGCACGGTCGCGACGAGCAGGACGAGGTCGACGAGCGGCGCGGCGACGAGCAGCCACCCGCCGACCCGCGGACGGCGCAGCACGTAGCGCGTGGCGAGCCCGGCGAGGACGAGGACCCAGAACAGGACCTCGCAGGTGACGATGACGGCGACGAGCACGGCGGTTCCCTCCCGTTGTTCTAGTACGACCGTACCAAATCCATGGATCGGGTGCTCGACCCTGCTAGACAGGGTCCGTGCCCAGGGTCGTCGACCAGGAGGCGCGCCGGCAGCTCATCGCCGACGCGCTGCTGGCCGTCGTGCGCCGGGACGGGATCGGTGCGGTGTCCGTCCGGTCCGTGGCGGCGCAGGCGGGTCTGTCCGTCGGCTCGATGCGCCACACGGTCGCGAGCCAGGACGACCTCGTGGCCTTCGCCATGCGCGCCGTCGCCGACCGGGTCGGGGCGCGGGTGACGGCCCGCGTCGGTGGGTGGAACGCCGCTCACGCCCCGGACCTCGACGACCTCGTCGACCTCTGCGGGGAGGTGCTGCCGCTCGACGACGAGCGGCGCGCCGAGGCCGCGGTCTGGCTCGAGCTCGTCACCCTGGCCCGCACCGCCCCGCGGCTCGCCGAGGTCTCGGCGCAGGCGCACCTCGGCATCCGCTCCCTCGTCGACCGGGTCGTCGCCGCCCTGCTGCCGGCAGCCGACCCGGGACGCCGCGAGGTCGAGGCCGCCGGGTTGCACGCCCTCCTCGACGGACTCGCGCTGCACGTCGTGCTCCAGCCGGAGGCCACCGACCTCCGGGGCGTGCGCGCGGTCGTCCGGCACCACCTCGCCGCGCTCGCCGCCGGCTGAGCGCCGCCGGCGCCTGCGGGGTCAGGATCCGAGGACGCGGACCCCGAAGTCGCCGCGGGCCACCCGGACGCGCAGCAGCTCGTCGGGCGCGAGGTCGGCGGGGTCGGTGACCAGGCCGCCGCCGACCTGCTGCACGACGGCGTACCCGCGGTCCAAC
Organism: Phycicoccus mangrovi; assembly: GCF_018729305.1. NCBI lineage: Bacteria > Bacillati > Actinomycetota > Actinomycetes > Micrococcales > Intrasporangiaceae > Phycicoccus > Phycicoccus mangrovi. The sequence continues at coordinate 21,299 of NZ_JAHHWP010000001.1, forward strand.
GTCGACTGCGGCGAGAGTGCCCGAGCCTGCGCGCGGAGGTGGTCGACCCGGTCGCGCTGCCGGTGCAGCCCCGCCTCGACCCGGTGCAGCGCGCGGGAGCGCAGTGCCTCGACCACCTCGCGCTGCGAGCGGAGGAACGCGCCCTTGTCGGCGAGGACCGGGCGGCTCGCGAGCTCGGCGAGGCGGCGCCGCTCGTGGTGCAGCCGGCCGCCGACGGCCCGGTGCCCGCGCTCACGGGCGACCTCGAGCCCGCGCCGCTCGGCGACGGCGTCCGGGACGATCGCCTTCGCGGCGTCCGTCGGGGTGGAGGCGCGGTGGTCGGCGACGAGGTCGAGCAGCGGGGTGTCGACGTCGTGCCCGATGGCGCTGACGACCGGGGTGGTCGCGGCGGCGACGGCGCGCAGCATCGTCTCGTTCGAGAACGGCAGGAGGTCCTCGACGCCCCCGCCCCCGCGGGCGATGACGACGACGTCGACCTCGGGGTGGGCGTCGAGCTCGGCGAGGGCGGCGGTCACCTCGGCGACGGCGTTGGTGCCCTGCACGGCGACCTGCCGGATCTCGAACCGCGCGCTCGGCCAGCGGCGCAGCGTGTTCTCGACGACGTCCTTCTCGGCGGCGCTGGCCCGGCCGCAGACGAGGCCGATGCGCCGGGGGAGGAAGGGCAGCCTGCGCTTGCGGTCGCGGTCGAACAGACCCTCCTGCCCGAGGTGGCGCTTGAGGTACTCCAGGCGCGCCAGCAGCTCGCCGACGCCGACCGGCCGGATCTGGCGGGCGTCCATGACGAGGGAGCCGCGCTGGCTCCAGAACGACGGCTTGGCCTGGAGGACGACCCGGGCCCCCTCGCTGAGCGGGCCGGGCATCGCGTCGAGGGCGTTGACGTGGACCGAGCACGAGAGGCTCATGTCGACGTCGGGGTCGCGCAGGGTGAGGAACGCCGTGCGCGCGCCGGGCCGCCGGGTCAGCTGGACGACCTGGCCCTCGACCCAGAGGACCGACATCTTCTCGACGTACTCGCCGATCTTCATCGAGAGCAGGCGGACCGGCCACGGGTTCTCGGCCGTGGTGTCGACCGCCCGCTCGGGCAGGGGCGCGCGCGCCGGGGTGCTCACGGGGCAACCCTAGGCGGCGGCACCGTCAGCCCGTCCGCCCGCGATGCGGGCCCGGACGAAGGCCCCACCTACGATGGACACATGGCTGAGACGACCAAGCGCGTGCTCCTCGCGGCCCCCCGCGGCTACTGCGCCGGTGTCGACCGGGCCGTCGTCACCGTCGAGAAGGCCCTCGACCTCTACGGCGCCCCCGTCTACGTCCGCAAGGAGATCGTCCACAACAAGCACGTCGTCACGACGCTGCAGCAGCGTGGCGCGATCTTCGTCGACGAGACCGACGAGGTGCCCGAGGGCGCGACCGTCGTCTTCTCGGCGCACGGCGTGGCCCCGGTCGTCCACGAGGAGGCGCGGGCGCTGAGCCTGCGCACCATCGACGCCACCTGCCCGCTCGTCACCAAGGTGCACCGCGAGGCCGTCCGCTTCGCCGACAGCGACTTCGACATCCTCCTCATCGGTCACGAGGGCCACGAGGAGGTCGTCGGCACCGCCGGCGAGGCGCCCGAGCACATCCAGCTCGTCGACGGCCCGGACGACGTCGACAACGTCACCGTCCGCGACCCCGAGAAGGTCGTCTGGCTCAGCCAGACCACGCTCTCGGTCGACGAGACGATGGAGACCGTCCGCCGGCTGCGCGAGCGCTTCCCGAAGCTGCAGGACCCGCCGAGCGACGACATCTGCTACGCGACGCAGAACCGCCAGCTCGCGGTCAAGCAGATGGCCGCCGACTGCGACCTGATGATCGTCGTCGGGTCGCGCAACTCGTCCAACTCGGTGCGCCTCGTCGAGGTCGCGCTCGAGCACGGGACGCGGGCCGGCCACCTCGTCGACTACGCCGACGAGATCGACGAGTCCTGGCTCGACGGCGTCTCGACCGTCGGCGTGACCTCCGGCGCGTCCGTGCCCGAGATCCTCGTGCGCGGCGTGCTCGACTACCTCGCGGCGCGGGGCTTCGAGGACGTCCGCCCGGTCGTCGCCGCCGAGGAGTCGCTGATGTTCGCGCTGCCGAACGAGATCCGGCGCGACCTCAAGGCCGCCGGCATGTCGGACAAGATGCGCCACGACGGCTCGTTCGCCGAGACCAGCGCCCTGCGCTGACCGGCGGCACGTGGACGCCCGGGTCGAGCTCGCGACGAGCGGTACCCGGCTGGCCCTCGCCGGGCGGCTGCTCGACGCGTTCAACGCCGAGTACGGCGACCCGTCGCCCGGCCCCGACGCCCTCGCCGCGCGGCTCGCGGAGCTGACCGGCCGCGGCGACACCGACGTGCTGCTCGCCGGTGCAGACGGGGTGGCGGTGGTCCGCTACCGCCCGGCGCTCTGGAGCACGTGTGACGAGGCGTACCTCGCCGAGCTGTGGGTGGCGCCGGCCGCCCGCGGTCGCGGTCTCGGCCGCGCGCTGCTGCAGGCCTGCCTCGCCCGGGCCCGCGCCCGCGGGTGCGACCTGCTCGACCTCGCGACGAGCGCCGACGACGTCGCGGCCCGGGCCCTCTACGAGAGCGAGGGGCTGCACGCCACCGAGGGGCCCGGCGGCCCCACGACGTACCACTACGAGATCGACCTCTGACCCTCCCCGTCGTCGCGGCGCGGCTCGTCGAGCACCAGCTGCGGGCGCGCGTCGGGCTCGGTGACGGCGTCGATGAGCTCTTGCGCGGTGAGCGGCCGCGGGCCGGTGCGGACCGGCTCGAGGACCGACAGCTCGTCGGTGACGACCTCGAGGTCGCGCATCCGCCGGGCGGTGACGAGCACGCGCGACTCGAGTGCCCCGACCATCGCGTTGTACGCCTCGACGCTCGACTGGAGCGAGCGGCCGACCTTGGCGGTGTGCGCGCCGAGGGTGCCGAGCCGGCCGTAGAGCTCGCGGCCGAGGTCGAGCAGCTCGCGCGCGCTCTGCGAGAGGGCGTCCTGCTGCCACGTGAACGCCACGGTGCGCAGCAGGGCCATGAGCGAGGCCGGGCCGACGAGGACGACCCGGCGGGCCAGCGCCTTCTCGTGCAGCGCCGGCTGGGCGGCGAGGGCGGCGGCGAGCATCGCGTCGCTGGGGACGAAGCAGACGACCATCTCGGGGCCGTCGCGGAAGGCGGCCCAGTACTCCTTGGCGGCCAGGGTCGCGACGTGGCCGGCGACGGCGTCCGCGTGCCGGCGCAGCAGCGCGGTGCGCTCGTCGTCGGTCAGCTCCTCGGCCTGGGCGTCGAGGAAATGCGTCATCGGGGCCTTGGCGTCGACGACGAGCGACTTGCCGCCGGGCAGGCGCACGACGACGTCGGGGCGGACCTGACGGTCGTGCGGCCCGAGGACGCCGACCTGCTCCTCGAAGTCGCAGCGCGAGAGCATCCCCGAGGCCTCGAGGACGCGGCGCAGCTGGACCTCGCCCCACGCGCCGCGCACCGACGACGAGCGCAGGGACCCGGCGAGCGAGGCGGTGGCCCGGCCCAGTCCCTGCGTCTCGGCCTCGACCCGGCCGAGCAGCGCCCGCAGCGAGCCGTACTGCTGCGACCGGTCGCGCTCGAGGACCCCGACGTGCTCCTCGACGCGCACCAGGGCGTCCTTGAGGGGCGCCAGCAGCGCCGCGGTCTCCATGTCCTCGGCGAGCGACGTCTCGAGGTCGAGCACCCGCTCGCGCAGCAGGTCGCGCTCGGTCTCGACCCCCGCCACCGCCGCCCGGTGCACGAGCCGCGCGAGCAGCCACGCCACGACCGCACCGACGACCAGCCCGAGCACGCCCCACGTCATCCCGTCCATGCGAGGACCATGGCAGAACCCTCCGACAGGCCCGGCAATCCGCCACGCCCCGCGGGTCCGAACCTCCGCCCGACCCGGTGACCGCCCCGAGAGGACCCCGCATGCCCGTGCTCCACGACTTCTCCGCCACCTCGCTCTCCGGCACGCCGCAGACGCTCGACGACTACGCCGGCCACGTCGTGCTCGTCGTCAACACCGCGTCGCAGTGCGGCTTCACGCCCCAGTACGACGGCCTCGAGGAGCTCTGGCAGGAGTACAAGGACCGCGGCCTCGTCGTCCTCGGCTTCCCGTGCAACCAGTTCGGCGGCCAGGAGCCGGGCAGCGCCGAGGACATCGGCGAGTTCTGCCGCGTCAACCACGGCGTGACCTTCCCGCTGTTCGACAAGGTCGAGGTCAACGGCGACGACGCCCACCCGCTCTTCCGGTGGCTGCGCCACGAGGCACGCGGCGCCCTCGGCAGCGAGAAGATCAAGTGGAACTTCACGAAGTTCCTCGTCGGGCGCGACGGCACGCCGATCAAGCGGTTCGGCTCCAGCACCAAGCCCGAGAAGCTGCGCGGCGCCATCGAGAAGGCGCTCGCCGCTTGACGCGACCTAGGGTCGGGGTCATGCCCGAGAGCGCCGAGGAGTACGCCGCCCGCATCGCCGCCGCGCAGGACGCCGACGGGCGCCTCCGGCTCGACCCGGACGGGGTCCTCGCGTGGGACGTCTTCCCGTTCGAGGCCGAGGGGCTGAGGGTCAAGCCCGGGCCCGTGCTCGTCGACGAGGAGCCGCCGCGACGCGGCGAGGAGGCGAGCGACTGTCACTGCACCGAGGTGGTCATGGGTGGGCCGGCCGCCACCGGCGACTGGGCCGCGCTCTGGGAGGGGATGGGCTGGCGGGTCAAGCTGGCCCCGCCGTCGGGCTCGCCGCTGGTGCTCGTCGCCGAGCCCCTCGAGCACCTCGACGTCGACGCGCTGACCGACGACCTCGCTGCCGCGCTCGGGCGGCTGCAGGTCGCGCTCGTCGGCGCCGTCGAGGCGCTGCCCTCCGTCGCCCGCTGTCACGTGCTGCGGATCGGTGACGGCGGCGCTCACGCCCACGTGTGGTTCGTCGCCCGCCCCGCGCGGATGCCTCAGCTGCGCGGGTCCTTCATGGTGGTCTGGGACGACCTGCTCCCGCCGGTCCCGGCAGCGGTGGGGGACGCCAACGCGGCCTTCGTCGTCGAGCGGCTCGTCCGGCGCCTCGGCGGCCGGCCCGTCACCGCGCTCGCGTAGGGTCACGGCATGGCGCGACGTGAGGAGACCGAGGCCGAGCGCCTGCGGCGGATCGCCATCCTCAACGCCCGGCTGCCCAAGAAGCGCAACATCGCGCAGGGGCTGCTGCGCAACCCGGCCGGCGAGGTGCTCCTGTGCGAGCTGTCGTACAAGAAGGAGTGGGACCTGCCCGGCGGCGTCGTCGACCCGGGGGAGCCGCCCGCCCTCACCGTCGCCCGCGAGGTCGACGAGGAGCTGGGGCTCGAGGTCGCCGTGGGTGGCCTCGTCGCCGTCAACTGGCTGCCGCCGTGGCGCGGCTGGGACGACGCCCACCTCTTCCTCTTCGACCTCGGCGTGTTCGAGGGCGAGCTCGACCCCGCCCGCTTCCTGCCCCGCGAGATCGCCGGCGCCCACTGGGTGCGGCCCGAGGCCGCGGCCGAGCACGTGGCCCCGTACACCGCGCGGATGCTCGAGGTCGTCGCCGGATGGACCCCCGGCGCGACGCTGTACCTCGAGAACAGCGAGCCGGCCGGGGGAGCGACGTGAACGGCGAGCACCGGCTCGCCCTGATGCTGCTCGGCGGGCTCGTCCTCGTGAGCCTCGGCATCCTCGGCTACATCCTCGTGTCCGCCCTCACCGCCTGAGCGGCGGCTGTCACCGCGTCGGCATACCGTCGGGGTCATGACGCCGTCCGAGCCGGTCCTCGAGTTCCCCGACCGCGACGCTCTCTGGGCGTGGCTCACCGCCCACCACGAGAGCGATCCGGGCGGCTGGGTGCGCCTGGCCCGGGCCCGGTCGGGCCTGCGCAGCGTCACCGTCGAGGAGCTCCTCGAGGCCGGCATCGCGTTCGGGTGGAGCGAGAGCACCCGCCGCCGGTACGACGAGCGGTCCTACCTCCAGCGCTTCACCCCGCGCCGCGGTCGCGGGACGACGTCCGAGCGCAACCGCCGCATCGCGGACCGTTTGGAGGCGGAGGGTCGGATGACGCCGGCCGGGCGCCGGGCCCTGGCGGTCGGGGCGGCGCCCGGGGCTCGGTAGACTCCTCGTCCCGTGGCACTCACCATCGGAATCGTCGGTCTCCCCAACGTCGGCAAGTCGACGATGTTCAACGCGTTGACGAAGAACGACGTCCTCGCGGCGAACTACCCGTTCGCGACCATCGACCCCAACGTCGGCGTCGTCCCGCTCCCGGATGCCCGCCTGCAGCGCCTGGCCGAGATCTTCGGCAGCGAGAAGATCCTCCCCGCCACCGTCTCCTTCGTCGACATCGCCGGCATCGTCCGCGGCGCGTCCGAGGGGGAGGGGCTGGGCAACAAGTTCCTCGCCAACATCCGCGAGGCCGACGCCATCTGCCAGGTCGTGCGCGCCTTCGAGGACGGCGACGTCGTGCACGTCGACGGCCAGGTCTCGCCCGAGTCGGACATGGAGACCATCCACACCGAGCTCGTCCTCGCCGACCTCCAGACCCTCGAGAAGGCCGTCGCCCGTCTCGAGACGGAGGCGCGCATCAAGAAGGAGTCCAAGCCTCTCCTCGAGAACGCGCTCGCGGCCCAGAAGGTGCTCGAGGAGGGCAAGACCCTCTACGCGCACGGCGCCGCCGCCGGCGTCGACCTCGGGATGGCCGCCGGCCTCGGGCTGCTGACGACCAAGCCGTTCATCTACGTCTTCAACCTCGACGAGGACCAGCTCGGCGACACCGACCTCCACGCCCGGCTCGCGGCCCTCGTCGCGCCGGCCGACGCGGTCTTCCTCAACGCCAAGCTCGAGATGGACCTCATGGAGATGTCCCCCGAGGACGCCCAGGAGATGCTCGAGTCCTTCGGTGCCGAGGAGTCCGGCCTGGACCAGCTCGCGCGGGTCGGCTTCCACACCCTCGGCCTGCAGACCTACCTGACCGCCGGCCCGAAGGAGTCGCGCGCCTGGACCATCCGCCAGGGCTGGACCGCGCCGCAGGCCGCCGGGGTCATCCACACCGACTTCCAGCGCGGCTTCATCAAGGCCGAGATCGTCTCGTTCTCGGACCTCGACGAGCTCGGCTCGATGGCCGCCGCCAAGGCCGCCGGCAAGGCGCGCATGGAGGGCAAGGACTACGTAATGCAGGACGGCGACGTCGTGGAGTTCCGCTTCAACGTCTGACCTCCGGCGTCGACGCAGACCCGCGGGCCTCGCCCCGCCGAGGGCGGCGCGCAGCCGGTGTACGCCCCGAGGCGCTGCTCGTGGCGTCGACGTGGGGGTGATCGCCCCCTTTCCGACACCACGAGAGCATCCACGGTCGCCGCAGGGAGGACCCCCGGCGGTCTCTTGGGGGGCACCGACAGGCCCTCCCACGCGAGATTCTTGACGTTCTGTTGAGGCGTGGGTTGCCTGCGGTTGACCCTTCCCGTGCCCGCCTCCGACCTCCCGGACACCTTCGTCCGACTCTCGCCGAGGCCGAGTGCACTGGGGACGGCGAGGCAAGTCGCATCAAAAGCATTGCGGCACAGGGAGTTCAGGGATCGTTCGGCATCCCGACAGGGCAGAGCCCGTCTCACGCCGCTCGTCGGATGACGAGTTCCTGACGACGACCTGAGGGCCGGATGACGACGACCTGAGCGTCCGGTGACGAGCGGCTGACGGTGGGCTCACGCCTGCGTGACAAATGGCCTCCAGCCCTCGGCACGGAGGGGGTCGGCACTGTCACATGGTCCCCGTGGAGCGCCGCAGGGGGCGTTCCCGGACAACTGCAGGGGTTGGTCGTGATGCAGGGACACCACCACGTCGACACACAGGGCACGAGCGGTGCGGCGCACCGGTCGGGCCGGCGGCCGTCGGGGCCGCGGGCCGCGCTCCGTCGCCTCGTGACGCTCGTCGGGTCCGTCGCGCTGACGCTGGGGTCGGCGGTCGCCGTCCCGGTGCTCACCGCGGCGCCGGCGCACGCCGCCTCGACGAACGAGGTGACCCTGCGCGTCACGAGCGCCCGCGACGGGCTGCACCCGCCGAACGACACCGTCAGGGCAGGGGACCCCGTCCCGGGCTACCGCTACATGATCAACGTCGACGACACCGGCACCGGTGACCCCGTCGGCGCCCCGACGCCCGGCTCCGGCTGCTCCACCCAGGACGAGGGCTACCCCGCGAGCTGCAGCTGGGCCTCCCTGCACGAGGTGACCGGCGCTCCCATCTACACGCAGGGCACCGACCAGGACTTCGCCGGCGGCGCCTCGCTCGACCTGCCCGACGGCCGCTACGTCGTGAGCGTCCTCGCCGACGGCTTCAAGATCGACGGCGCCCACTTCACCGTCCCGATGATGACCGACGGCACTGGCCCCGGCGTCGTCGACGTGACCGTGCAGCCCGACCCGCTCGTCGACTCGACGCTGCGGGCCTTCGTCTACCGCGACGAGGGCTCGACCAACGGAGCCATCGACAACGGCGAGGACGGCCTCGCGGGCTTCCAGGGGCACATCAACGACATCCTCGGCGAGGTCACGACGGACGTGTACGGCAACCCGCTGTGCACGACGTACAAGAACGAGGACGCGAGCTACCAGATCCCGTGGGACGCCGCGTCCCGCGACGCCGACGGCGCGCCCATCGTCGCCAAGGTCGGCGGCAAGTGCTTCAGCGACAGCACCGGCATGCTCGTCATCCCGCACCTCGGCACCAACCGGTACACGACGTGGATCAGCCCGCCGGAGGGGCAGGACTGGATCCAGACGACGACCCTCGAGGGCAACCACGACTGGGACACCTGGCTGATGGAGGGCGCCACCGGTTTCGACACCGAGTTCACCCTCGCCGGCGAACCGGTGCCGACCCCGCAGTTCGGGTTCGTGCAACCGAAGAACCTCCTGGGCACCTCGGCCGCCGGCTCGGTGACGGGCACGATGGTCGCGGTCAAGCAGTACTACCCGCCGCGCGGCGGCAGCTTCAACCAGTACTGGGGGAGCGTCGGCAGCAAGCTCGACAAGCCCATCGCCGACGGCGTCCTCTCGCTCAACGACCTCGACAGCGGCGACCGCGCCGTCTGGGTGGGCCGCGCCGCGAGCAACGGCACCTTCACGATCCCGAACGTTCCCGACGGCAACTACATGCTGACCTGGTGGGACGAGGCGCAGGACTACATCCTCCAGCTGACCAACGTCACGGTGACCAACGGCGAGACGGTCGACCTCAAGCAGCTGCCGCTCAACGGCTGGTGGACGCCGATCAAGGGCCACGTCTTCCTCGACGCCAACAAGAACGGCAAGCGCGACGCGGGTGAGCAGGGTGTCGCCCAGTTCCCGCTGACGCTGCGCAAGAAGGATAACTCGCTGATGGACCGCGGCTCGACCGCCGCCTCCACCGACACCACCGGCTACTACGAGTTCCCGAGCGGCTACCCGCTCGCCGAGTGGCTCGTCCTCGAGGCCTACTCCGACAGCTTCTACACGACGGGTGTCACCTACCAGGCCGACAACCAGCCGACCCCGACGACCGTCAAGGGATCCGGCGTCGACGTCAGCGTCCTGCCGATCATCGGCCTCGGCGGCACCGTCGACTGGGGTGTCCAGAAGTACGACGCGACCGGCGGCACCAGCCGCCCGCGCAACGGCGGCATCGTCGGCTCGGTCTCCTACGACACGACCCGCAACGAGCTCGACCCGCAGTACGCCGCGACCGAGGACTGGCAGCCGGGCGTCCCCGACGTGCCCGTCAAGCTCTACGCGCCCGTCCGGTGCGGCACGAACACCGGCGCGCCGTGCGACGCGAGCAACACCTACGAGCTCGCGGGCGACGGCTCCTACAAGAAGGGCACGCTGCTCAACTCCTACGTCTCCGAGCACTGGAGCCGGCCCACCGGGTGCACCGCCCGGGACGCCGACGGCACGCCCTACGCGCACGGCACGGACGAGGACGTCACCGTCCCCTCCCAGGACACCACCGGCGAGTGCATCTCGGCCCTCGTCCAGGGCTTCCAGGTCGGGGCCTACGGTGCCGACCAGGGCACGGCCGACGCGAGCTTCGGCGCCTCCGTCGACGGCAACTACGGCTTCGGGGACGCGTGCACCGGCGACCTGGACGCGCACGACCCGGCCAACCCGACCTGCACCAGCACCTTCGCGCCGCTGGCCGCGGGCGACTACCTCGTCTCAGTCGAGGTGCCCAAGGACGCCCGCGGCCGTCCGATGTACGACGTGACCTCCGAGGAGGACATCAACATCGGCCGCGGCGACCAGGTGGTCCCGCAGGTCCCGCCGCCGGCGTGCGTCGGCGCGCTGCACACGGTCGACGTCAAGGACGTGGAGAGCGACGGCTACGCCGCGAAGTCCGGTGCCGCCGACGGCCTCCCGGAAGGCGTCACCGTCCCCGCGTCGAGCGCCGTCGACAACGCGACCTTCGCCGACATCGGTGGTTCGCCCTACGAGGGCATGGTCCGCCCGCGCTGCGACACCAAGCTCGTCAGCCTCAACAACGGCAAGTCCATCGTCCCGATGTTCCACCTGTTCACCGACGTCCCGGTGCCGTCGCGGATGCGCGGCCTCATCGTCGACGACCTCAACTACTCGACGGACAAGCGCACCGTCCTCTTCGGCGACAAGGCCGGGGTGGCCAACGCGCCGGTCGGCATCTACGACTTCGCCGGTGACCTCAAGTACACGGCGCACTCGGACTACAACGGCTTCTACGACGTGCTCATGCCGTCGACCGACCACATCAGCTGCCCGACGCCCTCCGGTGTCTGCCAGGGGATGTACCGCTTCGTCGGCAACGACCCCGGTGTCCCGGGCGCCCTCAACGCCGACTACAACCCGCGCTTCCGGACCATCGCCACCGAGTTCGAGGCGACCCCCGGCGTGACGATCCCCACCGACCTCGCACCGACGCAGGTCGGGGTCAGCCTCGGCACGCCCGGGACGAGCCCGACCACGGTCAAGTGCATGGTCAACCCGGTCCGGCCGCAGCTGTTCTCGGTCGACAAGCCGGTCCTCACCCCGACGGACACGACGACGGCGCAGCGGCAGGTCACCCTCCGCGGCACCGGCTTCGGGGCCGCCCGAGGGACCGGGTCGGTCCGGCTCGGCAGCACCGCCCTCACCGTGGCGAGCTGGAGCGACACGACGATCCAGGTCGACGTGCCCGCCGCCGGGCCCGGCACCGGGCAGGTCCCCGGCGGAGCCCTCCAGCTGACCGTCACCGCCGGCAACGGGCTGAGCTCCGTGACCGGCCTGACCTTCCAGCTGCTCGGCGCCGTGACGACGACGAGCTCCTACTTGCCGACGGTCTACCGCGTCGGCCCGGACGTCGCCGTCGCGAAGTACGACCCGACCAAGACGGCCAGCCAGACCGGCACGGCCGGTGTGCCGCACGCCATCCAGAACGCCGTCGACGACGCCGTGCGCGCCGGTGGCAACGCGGTGGTCGTGGTCTTCCCGAACACGCCGACGAGCAGCAACCCGCGCGGCGCCTACTACGAGAACCTCGTCGTCAACGGGCCCGTCAAGCTCCAAGGCGTCGGCGCCGGTGGCTTCCAGGGCAGCGGCACCTCGAGCACCTGGGTGCCGGGCTCGGTCGTCGACGGCAGCGCGTTCGGTGGTGACACCGACCTCGCGACCGACTGGTTCACCAAGGTCGGCTCGCTCGACTGGTCGGGCAACCAGACCGTCAGCGACGGGGCCGTCGTCTACCTGCTCGGCTCGCAGGGCGGCTCGTCGACCGTGCGGACCTACCCGCTCGGTGCGACGTTCAAGCCGGCCGTCGACGGGTTCGACCTGCGCGGCGGCGACCAGCTGGGCTTCCCCGGCAACATCAACGACCTCACCGGCCAGGCCACCGGCCTGCCGCCGAACATCACGACGCAGGGTGGCGCGATCTTCGCGAACGCCTTCGTCCGTGAGCTGCAGGTGACGAACAACGTCGTCGAGAACAACGGCGGCGGCTACGGCACCATCCGCATCGGCACGCCCGACCTCACGGGGGCCGACGAGAGCCAGCACAACGAGAACCTCCGGATCGCGAACAACCGGATCGTCCAGAACGCCGGCACCAACTACGCCGGGGCGATCGGCCTCTTCGCGGGCTCGGACGGGTACGAGGTGTCCGGCAACGACATCTGCGGCAACTTCTCGCTCGAGTACGGCGCGGGCGTCACCCACCTCGGGTACAGCCCGAACGGACGGATCCACCACAACCGGATCACGCTCAACAACTCGAACGACGAGGGCGCCGGGATCATGGTGGCCGGCGCGCTGCCGGCCGACCCGACGACGCTGTCGCACGGCGCCGGCGCGGTGGAGATCGCCGACAACGAGATCCAGGGCAACCTCGCCAACGACGACGGCGGCGGCATCCGCTTCCTCATGGCCGGCGACTACCCGATGTCGGTGCACGACAACGTCATCACGAGCAACGTCTCGACCCACGAGGGCGCCGGCATCGCCATCGACGACGCCCCCGACGTCCGCATCGTCAACAACACGATCATGGACAACATCACGACCGCCACGGCCGTGACGTCCGACGGGATGCCCGCCCCGGCCGGCATCGCCACCGGGCAGAACAGCGACCAGCTGCAGGCCACGTTGCCCCCGGGCTCGCCGACCTCCAGCAACCCCGTCCTGCTCGACAACGTCCTGTGGAACAACCGCGCCGGCACCCGGGCGGGAACCACCGTCACGGGCATCGGCCTGAACGGCCCGAGCGATGTCGAGACGTGGGACCTGGGGTCGCTCGACCCGACGATCTCGCTCGCGCCGGTCGGCTCGGTCCTCCAGCAGGACCCGACGGCCCACCCGTACACCGACGCCTCGTCCAACAAGCACGCCGACCCGCAGGTCGTCCGGACGTGGCCGGTCTCGGTCTCCTTCGCCACCTGGCGGCAGAACCCGGCGTTCGTCGACGCGAACATCGCCGTCGTCGAGGTCCCCGCCGACCTCATGGGTGACTACCACCTCGTCGGCTGCGGGACCGGCCAGTCGCCGGCCTGCGACATCGGCCTGGCCTCCCTCGCAGGTGCCACCGTGGCGAGCGTCGACATCGACGGCGACCCCCGGCCGGCGACGACGACGAACCCGGCCGACGCGGGCGCGGACGAGGTGCCCCGCGTGGCCCCGCCGCCGCCCCCGCCGCCCGTGTTCGACTTCTCGATCACCGGCACCGGCACCATCCCCGGCGTCAGTGGGACGGCCGACGCCTCGGACATCCACCACTACGACGGCGCGACGAACACGTACTCGCGGCTGGTCAACGTGCAGGCGACGCCGCGACCAGGGCTGCCGGCCAACGCGCTCGTCGACGGCCTGGCCGTCGTGGACGCCACGCACTACTACGTCTCCTTCGCGAACGACACCTCCGTGCCGGGTCTCGGGACGGTCCAGGACGAGGACGTGGCGTACTACGACGCCGGCACCTGGTCGGTCTGGTTCGACGGCACCGCCCGCGGCCTGACGACGGCTGCGCTCGACATCGACGCCATCTCGATCAAGGGCGGTGTCCTGTACTTCTCGACGACCGGGAACAGCAACCCGCGCGGGGTCACCGGGACGGCCGACGACGCCGACGTCTACAGCTGGAACGGGACGTCCTTCGCCCGGGTCTGGGACGCCACGACGAAGGGGGTCCCGGCCACCGCCCGGGTCGACGGGGTGGTGTTCGACTCGCCGACCCACGCCTGGTTCTCCTTCGCCGGGAACCTCACCGTCACCGGGCTGGGGGCGGTCCAGGACGAGGACGTCCTCGAGTACACCAACGGCACCTGGAAGGTCTGGTTCGACGGCACCTCGCACGGCCTGACCACGGACGGCCTCGACATCGACGCCTTCTCGCTCCCGGGCACCACCACCACGTCGGCCGCGGCCCTCCGCGCCCTCACCACCACCAAGGGGACGACCCGATGACCAGCACCGAACCGCGGCGCGGCGCCGCACCGACCTCCGTCGCCCTCGACGGGCCACCGCGGGTGAGCCGCCGGCGGGCCCTGGGCCTCGCGGGGAGCGCCGTCGCCGTCGCCGGCGTCGGCACCTGGGCCGGGCGCGTCCTCGCCCCGGAGCAGGTGGCCTCGGCCGCCGACGCCCCGGCGAACCTCTACCTCGCCGGCACCGACGGGTGGATCCACCTGCCCCCGGCCCCGGCCATCCCGCCCTACCACCCGGACCCCATCGGGGCGACCATCGCACCGGGGATGACGACCTACGTCTTCGGGTTCCGCAACGTGACGGGCATGAGCGACGTCCAGCGGCTCGGGCAGAAGTACCACGCGCAGCACTCCGCGCCGCTGTTCTGGGTCGACGAGTACGACGGCGACCCGGCCCACGAGTTCCGGGTGCGGCTGACCAACCTCGGCCTCGAGCTGCGGCCCGACCTGTTCGACGCGCACACGCTGCACTGGCACGGGTTCCGCAACGTCATCCCGTTCTTCGACGGCGAGCCGAGCGGGTCGGTGTCGGTCCGCGCGGGAGGTGAGTTCACCTACGTCTACCGCCCCCGAGACCCCGGCACCTACATGTTCCACTGCCACGTCGAGGACGTCGAGCACGTCCACATGGGCATGACCGGCATGGTCTTCGTGCGGCCGAAGCAGAACGGGCAGAACAAGACCCACGACGGTCGCTCGTACTCGACGTTCCTCTACAACGACGGCGACGGCAGCACCGGCTACGACCGCGAGTTCTCGATGTTCCTCTCCGAGGTGTGGGCCGAGGCGCACTGGGCCGACGCGCACATCCAGCTGCCGGAGTGGAGCGACTACCGCGCCGACTTCGCCCTCCTCAACGGGCGCGTCCACCCGGACACGCTCGAGCCGAACGGGCCCGGCGTTGACGCCTTCGACGTCGAGGAGGGTCGCACGTTCGACGCCGACGGCGACCTCATCGCGCCCCCCGGCCGGCCGGACCTCAAGTACCAGCCCATCTCCTCGCTCGTGACCTGCGTCGAGGGGGAGCGGGTGGCGCTGCGCTTCGCCAACCTCGGCTTCCGCGAGTCGGCGATGACCATCGCCGGCCTGCGGATGCGGGTCGTCGGCCGCGACGCCACGCCGATGCGGGGCCGCACCGGGGCCGACACCTCGTACGAGACCGACACGCTGAACATCGGTCCCGGCGAGAGCTACGACGTCATCGTCACCGCCCCGCCGAAGACGGGGTCCGGCGAGTACGACACCTACCTGCTCTACAACCGGTCGTTCACCCGCTCCGACAACCTCGCCCCCGGCGGGCTCGGCGGCCAGGCGACGGAGATCAGGGTCTACGCCGACGGCCCCGGAGCGCCTGCGGCGCAGTCCTTCCCGAACGACTGGGGGTTCACGGCATGAGCACCGACCCACGCGCCGTCCGACGCGTCCTGCGCCGCGGTGCGGTCCTCGCCACGGGCGTGCTGGTCGCCGTCGCCGGGGCCGTCGCCCCCGGTGCGTCGTCGGCCGGGGCGGCCGCGCCGCCGCGCAACGGCGTCGTCTGCACGACCGGAGGACCCGGCGCCGCCGACCACCACCCGGTCTTCGACCTGACGACGCGCACGGGCTACGTCGACCTGCCCGACGGCAACACCGCCTACATGTGGGGCTACTCGAGCGGCTTCGACGACTTCCAGCACCCCGGACCGGTCCTCTGCGTCACCGAGGGCGACGTCGTGACGGTCATCCTCCACAACACCCTCGACGTCCCCGCGTCGGTCGTGTTCCCCGGCCAGGACGACGTCCTCGCCGACGGGGTGCCCTCCCAGCCGCAGACCGGGTCGGGGGGCTTCATGACGAGCCTCGCGCAGCCGGCCGCCGCGCAGACCGGGACCGTGACGTACAGCTTCACCGCGGGCCACGCGGGGACCTTCCTCTACGAGTCCGGGACCGACCCCGAGACGCAGGTCCGAATGGGCCTGTTCGGCGCGCTCATCGTGCGCCCGTCGATGGGCGCCGACTACGCGTACGACTACGCGGACACCCAGTTCGAGCCGACCGAGGAGTTCATGGTCCTCCTGTCGGAGATCGACCCCTACCAGCACGCGGCGGTCGAGCAGGGCAAGCCCTTCGACCTCACCCGCTACAAGGCCCGCTACTGGCTGATCAACGGCCGGGGTTACCCCGACAGCATCGCCGACAACTTCGCGTCGTGGCTGCCCTCGCAGCCCTACGGGTCGCTCGCCACGGTCAAGCCGTACGACCCGGTGACCCACCCCCGGTCGGGGATCGCGCGCTACCTCAGCGTCGGCAGCGAGGACTACCCCTTCCACCCGCACGGCAACAACGGGCTCGTCGTCGGCCGCGACGGCCGGCCGGCGCGCGCGCTCTCCAGCGGTCAGGAGGACCTCTCGATGGAGAAGTTCGCCGTCAACATCGGTCCCGGGCAGACCTGGGACGTGCTCTTCCGGTGGAAGGACGCCGAGGACTACAGCGTGGCCAACCCGGTGACGGTCACCGTCCCGAGCCTGGCCAACCAGGTCGTCGGCACCTTCTACAGCGGGAGCCCGTACCTCGGGAACACCCACGACCTGCCACCGGGCGTCCAGACGCTCAACCAGTGCGGCGAGTTCTACATCATCTCGCACAACCACGCCCTGTTCCAGATCACCTCCTGGGGCGTCAACATGACCGGCCCGATCACGTACATGCGGATCGAGCCCCCGAACAACACCTGCCCGTGAGAGAGGGGACGACGATGACGAAGCACCTGCGCACGGCCGCTCTCTCGACGCTCGGCGGCGGGGCCCTGGTCGCCCTCGGCCTGCTGTTCGGGCCGGTCGGGTCGGCCAGCGCCGCCGACGTGGACATCCACCTGGAGGCGACGACCGGCACGACGAGCCTGCCCGGGAGGAGCGGACCGACGAGCGTCCCCGTCTGGGGCTACTGCGTGCGCCCCGACGCCGGCACGCCCTGCGGCCCGCTCGAGCGACCGGGAGGCCCCACCCTCACGGTCGACGAGGGCGACCACGTGACGATCACCCTCCACGACGGCCTGCCCGAGCGGACCTCGCTGCTGCTCGGCGGGCAGCAGATGGCCCCCGACACGGAGGGTGCCGCGGCCGGTGGCGAGCACACGTACTCGTTCACCGCCTCGCGCCCCGGCACCTACCTCTACCAGGCGGGTCCCACGGGCAACTTCCAGCACCAGGTCGCGATGGGCCTCTACGGCGCGCTCGTCGTCCGTCCGGCCACGAGCGGCCGCGCGTACGACGACGCGGCCTCGGCCTACGACGCCGAGCAGGTGCTCGTCGTCGGGGAGATCGACCCCGCGCTCAACACCGCGAACGACCCGGCCGCCTTCGACATGCGCACGTTCGTCGCGCGCTACGAGCTCGTCAACGGCCGGGTGCACCCGGACATCCAGCCGGTGGCCGCGGCCTCCGGGCAGGACGTCCTGCTCCGGTGGGTCAACGCCGGCGTCGGCTACCACTCGATGGCGGTGCTCGGCGCCGACCAGCGCGTCATCGCGTACGACGGCAGCCGGCTGCTCAACGACGGCGGCGCACTCGACATCTCGCGTCGTCTCGTCGCCGACACCTTCGGGCCGGGGCAGACCGCCGACGCGGTCGTCCACGTGCCCACGACCACCACCGACCGCCGGCTGGCCGTCTACGACGCCGGCCTCGGGCTGCACAACGGCCAGGCGGCGGGCACCGGCGGAGCCGTGACCTTCATCGACGTCGCCGCCTCGGGCGGCACCGTCGACAACATCGGTCCGGTGACGACCGGCGTCCGCTGGGACGCCGGGGCCCTCACGGCCGACGTCAGCGACGAGGCCACCGGCGGCAGCGCCGTCGACCTCGTCGAGTACCTCGTCGACACCACGGTCGGCTCCGGCACCGCGATGTCCGGCACCCCCGGCACGCCGACGGTGCACGCCACCGCCGACTACGCCGTGCCCCCGGGGCCGCACGTCGTCTACGTGCACGGCCGCGACGCCGACGGCGCCTGGGGCCCGTGGAGCTCGGTGCTCGTCCAGGGCAGCGACACCGTCGGGCCGGCGACCACCGGCCTCGAGGTCGCCCCGGACCACACCAACGGCTCGGGGTCGGTGGCCCTCTCCGGCACCGGCAACGACTCGGCCACCGGCAACCACGAGATCGCCGAGGCGGAGTGGTCGCTCGACGGCGGGACCGCGTCCGCGATGACGGTCGAGACGACCGGACCCGTGGCGAGCATCGTCGCGACGATCCCGGGCAGCGCCCTGAGCGGCCTGCCCGACGGCCTCCACGCGGTCACCGTGCGCTCGCGCGACAGCGCCGGTGCGTGGGGCCCGGTCTCGAGCGTGCAGCTCGCGATCGACCACGCGGCTCCGGTCGCGTCCGACCTGTCCGTCTCGCCCAACCCGAACAACGGCACGCTGCCGGTCAACGGGTCGTCCTCGGCCGTCCGCCTCGTCGCGACCCTCACCGACCAGCTGACCGGTGACGGCGTCGGGTTCGACCCCGTCCAGAGCACCGTCGACCGGGCCGAGGCCTTCCTCGACACGGCGGGCGCGAACGGGTCCGGCATCCCGATGGAGGCAGCGGACGGTGCCTTCTCGACGAGCACGGAGAGCGTCTACCTCGACATCCCGCTCGCCACGGTGCGCCAGATGTCCGCGGGCACCCACAAGCTCTGGGTGCACGGGCACGACGCCGCCGGCAACTGGGCCTCGCCCGTGTCGGTCGACCTCGTCGTCGACAAGACGGCGCCGACCCTCGCGGCCTTCGCCGTCAGCCCGAACCCGACCGCCGGCGCCACGACGGTGACGGTCTCGGGTGGTCCGGGAGCCATCGGCGCCGACCCGTCCGGGTTCTCCCTCGTCGAGGTCTTCGCGGGCACCGACCCCGGGGTCGGTCGGGGAACGGCGCTCGTGCGCGACGCCGACGGCTCGTTCAGCGGGCAGCTGCCCGTCGACCGGCTCCCCGAGGGCGCCACGACGGTCCGGCTGCGGGTCCGGGACGGCGCCGGCAACACGGCGACGCGCTCGGCGCCGCTCACCGTGACCCGTCCGCTGTGGTTCGCCACCCTCCAGGCCGTCAACCCGGCCGGGGTCACCGGAGCCGCCCGCACCTCGGACGTCTTCCGGTGGAGCGGGACCGCGGCGAGCAAGGGCTACCAGCTCTCCACGCTCGGGGTCCCGACCAGCGCGAACGTCGACGGCTTCACGCGGGTGGACGCGACGCACTTCTACGTGTCGTTCTCCAACGCCAGCGTGGTCATCCCCGGCTTCGGTCCGGTCAACCCCCGCGAGGTCATCTACCGCGACGGCAACACCTGGCGCCGCTTCTTCAACGGGGCGGCCTCGGGGATCTCCGCGACGGCGAACGTCGACGCCATCGACGTCGTCGGCGCCTGGCCGAACCCGACGCTGTACGTCTCGGTGAGCACCTTCGCCGTGCCGGGCGGCACCGCCACCGGAGGCAGCGGCAGCCCGTCGGACGTCTACCGCTGGGACGGGACGAACCACTGGACCCGGGTCGTCGACGCCTCGGCGGTCGGCATCCCGGACGCCGCCAACACCGACGGCTTCGTCTGGCTCGGCGCGGACGACTGGGCGTTCTCGTTCGCCGCCAACACCACCCGGGTGCCCGGCATCGCCGCGCTCGTCCCCGACGAGGACGTCGTCCGCCGGACCGCCGGTGTGTGGTCGACCTGGTTCGACGGGTCGACGCACGGGCTGGGCGGCGCGAACGTCGACGTCGACGCGTTCGACCTGCCCTGACCCGACCCCGACCCGGGGCGCCGGCCGCGAGAGAGCTCGCGGCCGGCGTCCCGCACCACCAGGAGGACCGATGAGCACCGCCACCGCCCCCGCCCCGCACCTCCCCGCCGCCGCGCCGTCGCGCGCCCGCCACCGGCTCCTCGTGCTCGCGGCGCTCGTCGTGCTGGCGCTCGCGGCGACGCTCGGCGTCCGCGCGGTCATGGCGCACGCCGACGACGTCCGCTCCGGCACCGAGGCGGTCTCCGCCGAGCAGTTCGCGAGCCGCACCGGCGCGAAGATCACGCTCCTCGGGGTGACCGGGGGAGGGGGGATGGTCGAGCTGCGCTACCAGGTGACCGACCCCGACAAGGCGAGCCTGCTGCTGCACCAGGAGGACAAGCGCCCGGTGCTCGTCGTCGAGGACACCGGGGCCACCCTCGCGATGGTCTCGCGGCCGCACAACCACAAGGCCGAGCTCAACCTCGGTGGGACGTACTTCTTCCTCATGGCGAACACGCGCAACGCCATCCACGACGGCACGCGCGTGACGGTGATCGTCGGCGACGTCCGGCTCGAGCACGTCGTGGCCCAGGCGTGAGGGGCGTGCGGGGCGGGGCGCCGCGGGGGGCGCTGGCGGCCCTCCTCGCGCTGCTGGCGCTGCTCGTCCTCGCCCCGTCGGCCTCGGCGCACGCGACGCTCGAGCGGTCCGACCCCCCGAACGGCGGCATGGTGGCGACCGGTCGCACCGCCCTCACGCTGTGGTTCGGCGAGGACATCGCCCCGGCGGCGAGCAGCTTCACCCTCGAGGGCGCCGACGGCCGGGTGCCGGTGACCGTGGCGGTCGAGCCCGGCGACCGGGTCGTCCACCTCACCACGTCCCCGCTCGCCCGCGGCACCTACACCGTCACCTGGGCGGTCGTCGCCGCGGACGGCCACCCCACCCGGGGCACGGTCGTCTTCGGCAGCGGCTTCCGGCCGGACGGGCTCCCGGACGCCGACAGCCCGCTGCCCCCGGCCGCACCGGTCCTCCTGCGCGGGCTGGACCTGGCCGGCACGCTCGTCGCGCTCGGGGCCCTGCTCGCGCTGCGTCGGGTCGTCCCCGTGCTCGGGGCGCTCGCCGGGCCGACCCGGCGTCGCGTCGTCACCGCCGGGGCGCTCGGAGCCACCGTGGCCCTCGTCGCCGCGGTCGCCACCCCGCTGGTCACGACGACGACGCAGACCGGCGCCGCGGTCGGGTCGGACGCCTGGACGAACGCCCTCGGCGAGGTGCTGACGGGGAGTACCTGGGGCCGCCTCTGGCTGCTGCGCCTCCTGCTCCTCGCCGTCGCCTACGGTGCGCTCTGGCGCGGGCGGTACGCGGTGGCCGGTGGTGGCCTCGTCCTCGCGGTCGCCGTGGACGGATGGGTCGGTCACGCCTCCGCGCTGCCGAGCGGGGTGGTCGTGGCGTGGGCCGCCGCGACGCTGCACGTGGTGGCGGCCGGTGCCTGGGCGGGTGCGCTGCTCGTCCTCGCCCTCACCCTGCGCCCCCTCGGACGTCTCGACGGGGACGAGCGGTCGGCGGTGGTGCTCGGCGCGTGGCGGGCCTTCAGCCCGGCCGCCGCCGTGTCGTCCCTGGTGCTCCTGGCGACCGGGCTCTACGAGGCGGGTGCGCACGTCGAGACCTTCCCCGCGCTGCTGCGCGGGGTCTACGGGCCGGCGGTCGTGGGAAAGGTGCTCGTCGTCGCCGTCGCCCTGGGCCTCGCGGCGTGGAACACCGTCATGGTCAACCCCGGCGTCGCGCGCCGGGTCGGGAGGGTCCTCGGCCTCGGGCGCGACTGGTCCGCCCCGGTGCAAAAGCTGCGCACCACCGTCCTCGTCGAGGCGCTCGTCCTGCTCCTCGCGGTCGGCCTCGCCGCCCTCATGACGGCCGTCCCGACCGCGCGCGAGGTCACGGCGGCCCGCACCGCCGACGCGCCGCAGAGCGCCCGCGCCGACGGGCTCTTCGTCACCGTCGACGCCGTCCCCGTGGCCGGGCGCACCCGGCTCGTCGTCCGGGCCCAGCCCGTCATCCGCCCCGTCGGCGCGCCCGTCACCGGCGTGGAGGTCGCGGTCTCCGACGGCGTGGTGACGAGCCCCGTCGCCGACCCGACGGACCGGATCGTGCTCTCCCGCACCGAGCCCGGACGCTGGGAGGCCAGCATCCCCGACCCCGGGCAGCGGGACTGGACCGCCGAGGTGCTCCTGCACCGCGCGGGCGCCCGCACGACCGTCGTGCTCGTCCCGTGGAGCAGCACCGCCGGGTGGCCAGGGCTACGCGTGGCGGCCGTCGCCGCCGCGGTCGTCCTGCTCCTCGTGCTCGCGGCGGGCCTGTGGTGGGCCCGCCGGCGCCGGAACCGCCTCCAGCCACCCCTCGACGGTGCCGACCGGGCCGTCGTCCCCGTCCTCGAGGAGGTGGGCTCCCGATGAGGCGCTCGCTCGTCGTCTCCGTGGTGGCGGCGGCCACCGCCCTCGTCGCGGCACCGGCCGCCCCCGCGGCGCCCCTGACCCCGACGCCGCCGGTCGTCCCGGCCGCCGTCGAGAGGATGCTGGCCGGCGTGCCGGACGGCTCGGCCGTCCCCGTGCTGGTCCGCCTGCGCGAGAACGGTCTCGGGCCGTCCACGCTCGCGGCCGGTGGGACCGAGGGGGCTCGCCGCACCGCCCTCGTGCGCGGTCTGCGGGAGGGTGCCGGCGCCCGCCAGCGCGGCGTCCTCGCCGCGGTCGACGGGCTGGCCCGGCGCGGCGAGGTCCGGTCCCGGACCGCGCTCTGGGTGACGGACGCCGTCGCCGTCACCGCCACCCCCGACGCCGTCCGCGAGCTCGCCGCGCGACCGGACGTCGCGTCCGTCGTCCCCGACCGGATCGTCCTCACCCCCGCGGCGGTCCCCGTCGAGCCGACGATCGACGCCACGGGCGCGCCCGCGGTGTGGGCCGCCGGACGCACCGGGACCGGGGTCGTCGTCGCGTCGCTCGACTCCGGGGTGGACCTGACCAGCCCCGACCTCGCGGCGACCTGGCGCGGCGGCAGCAGCTCGTGGTTCGACCCCTACGGAGAGCACCCCGACGCGCCGGTCGACCTGCTCGGCCACGGCACGGCGGTCACCGGCACCATGGTCGGGGGCGAGGACGCGGGTTCCGCCTACGGCATGGCCCCGGGGGCTCGGTGGGTGGCGGCACGGGTCTTTGACGACCGCGGCACCGCGACGCTGTCGGCGATCCACCAGGCCTTCCAGTGGGTCCTCGACCCCGACCACGACCCCTCGACGGACGACGCCCCGGACGTCGTGAACCTCTCGTGGTCGCTCGGCACCGGCCCGGGTTGCGACCTCGCGGTGCAGCCCGACCTCGCGGCGCTGCGGGCGGCCGGCATCCTCCCGGTCGCGGCCGCCGGCAACTTCGGCGCGGCCGCGGGCACGAGCGCGAGCCCGGCGAACTACCCCGAGGCCCTCTCGGTCGGTGCCGTCACGACCGGCGGCGCCCTCTGGTCGTTCTCGAGCACCGGCCCGAGCGACTGCGGCGGGCGCACCCGGCCCTTCCCGGACCTCGTGGCCCCCGGGGTCGACGTGCTCACCGCGGACCTCTACGGCTCCTACCAGGTGGTCGACGGGACCTCCATCGCGGCGCCGCACGTCGCCGGGGCGGCGGCGCTGCTGCTGCAGGGCCGCCCCACGACGACACCGGACGCCCTCGCCGCGGCGCTGACGACGACCGCCCGGGACCTCGGGGCGACCGGCCCCGACGACGTCTACGGCGCTGGGCTGGTCGACGTCGCGGCGGCGGACGCCGCCCTCACCCCAGCCGCGCCGACCGGAGACTTCTCCGTCGTGGTGCGTCCCCGACGGGTGGCGCTCGCCCCCGGCGCCACGGCGTCGATCATCGTGCGGGTGGCACCGACCGACGGCTACGACGCCGCGACGTCCCTCTCGCTCAGCGGGATCGACCCGAGCGAGGCCCGGTGGCGGTTCGTCCGGGAGCAGGTCGGTCCCGGGGCCTGGCGCACCCGTCTGCGCCTCCAGCTCCGGTCGGCGGCGACCCGGGGCGTGCACCGGCTGGTCGTCACCGCGACCGGTGGCGGCATCGAGCGGTCCGCCCCGCTGACGGTCGTCGTCGTCGGCGGGCGCTGAACGGCCGGGAGCGGCCGTGGGCGGAGCCGGCGGGCTCAGGCGCGCGGGACGACGAGCGCGACGCGGGCGCCGCCGTCCGCGCCGCGCCCGGCCACGAGGTGGCCGTCCGCCGAGCGGGCGATCCCCTGGACGATGCGCAGCCCGAACCCGGTCTGCGAGTAGGCGTCCCGGAGCTGGGCCGACACGTCGTTCTCGTCGTCCTCGCCCGCGACGTCGTCGCGGTTCACCGTCGCCACGAGGTCGGCGGACATCCCCGGGCCGCTGTCCTCGACCCCGATCTCGACCCGGTCCTCGAACGCCTCGCTGAACAGGCAGATGCGGTCGCCGGGCCCGGTGTAGCGCACCGAGTTCTCGACGAGGGTGTCGAGGGCCGCCCGCAGCCGCTCCGGGTTGACGGGCACCGGGCCCGCCTGGGCGCGCACCACGAGCTCGCGGTCGGTGACGAACGCCCACCGCCGGCGCACGTCGTCGAGCAGCTCGGCGTCGTCGGACAGGACGTCGGGCGCCCCGAGGTCGAGCGAGACGGCGCGCACGAGCCGGTCGGCGAGCCGGGTCAGCTGGTCCAGCTCCTCGCGCACCGTCGTGAGGTCCTCGCGGCGGCCGTCGTCCGGCTCGCTCGCCGCGAGGTGGTCGACGTAGCCGCGGGCGATGGTCAGCGGCGTGCGCAGCTCGTGCGAGGTCATCCGGCCCAGGCGCTCGCGCGCCCGGGCGCGGCGCCGGTCGGCCGCGGCGAGGGCCTCGGCGGTCTCGATGGCGTCGTCGCGCCGACGCACGTGGTAGGTGACGACGGCCGCGAGCACGACGGGGGTGACGACCTCGACGAGCTCGACGGCCGGGAGGTCGCCACGCAGGACGCGGGGCAGCATGATCGCCGCCGCGACGACGGCGAAGGCGCTGACCGACACCACGGTCCGGACGATCGGCCACGACCCGAAGCCGTAGAGCACGGCGAAGGAGAGCACGACGATCTCGACGGCCGCGAGCTCGACGCTCGGGACGAGGAGCAGGAAGAGCCCGCAGACGACGAGGATGCCCAGCCAGAGCAGGAAGAGGGCGCCGGCGCGGCCCTCCTCACGCCTCCGCGACGCAGTACCCCACACCACGGACGGTCTCGATCGTCGACGGGTCCCCGATCTTCGTCCGCAGCCGCGCGACGCACACCTCGAGCACGTTGCTGCCGGGGTCGAAGTCGAAACCCCAGATGTCCTTGAGCAGCTCCTCGCGCGTGCAGACGTCGCCCTCGCGCCGCAGGAGGTAGGCGAGCACCGCGGCCTCCCGCTCGCTGAGGGAGCGCGTGCCCTCCGGTGTGATGAGCACCCGCCGGCGGGTGTCGAGGCTGAGGTCGCCGTGGGTGAGGAAGCGCCCGGACTCGGAGACCGTGCGCGGCACCCCGAGGTGGCGGTTGACGCGGGCGAGCAGCTCGGCGGTGACGAAGGGCTTGGTGAGGAAGTCGGTGGCGCCCTCGTTGATGGCCTGGACGCGGGTGCCGACGTCACCGACCCCCGACAGGACGATGACCGGCGGGGGAGCGTCGAGCTGCTGGACGTGGCGCAGGACGGTCAGGCCGTCCATCCCGGGCATGACGAGGTCGAGGAGGACGAGGTCGACGGTGCGGGAGCGGACCGTCTGGCAGGCTTCGGTGCCGTCCGCTGCCGTGAGCGGACGGTGACCGGCGGCGACCAGGGTTCGGCTGAGCAGCGTGCGCAGTCGGACCTCGTCGTCGACGATGAGGATGTCAGCCATGCCCTGCTACCTCTCATGACCACTTGCTGACGCGAGGCTAACCTTCCCATGACCTTCGCGTAAGACATTCGTGATAATCGGCCTCCGGTGCTGGCGGCTCGGGGGGCCACGGAGCACGCTGGGCCCACTGGGGAGCGACGTCCGGGTACCCCGCCCGGCCGACGGTCACGGCGACCACCCTGCCTCGGTGGAGCCATCCTCGACGGTCGCCGTGACCGGTTCCACGCGCCCGCTGTGACCCACGAGACTGCGTCACCGGCCGCCGGCGGAGGACGCTGGGGTCATGGCCGAGGACGTGCTCTCGAAGCAGTCGGACCGGGGTCCCGAGGGACCGGCCCGCCCACCGGTCGTCGCCGCGCTCGACGGCTCCGCCCACGAGGCGGCCGTCCTCGCGTGGGCCGCGGCCTGCGCGGTGCGTCAGGGGGTGCGGCTCGACCTCGTGCACGTCGTCGAGATCGGCCCCGTGCTCGCGCCGTACTCGGTGCTGGCCACCGAGGCGCCGTGGTTCGGCGAACAGCTCGAGGTGGCCGAGCGGGCCAGGCTCGAGGGGCTCGCGGCCGGGCTGCGCGAGCGCCACCCGGACCTCGAGGTCGGCGTCCGCACCCCCGTGGGGTCGCCGGCCGGCGTGCTCGTCCACCTCTCGGAGCGCGCCACGGTGGTCGTCGGCGCCTCCACCCACGACCGGCTGGAGCGCCTCGTCCTCGGGTCGACCGCGCTCGCGGTCGTGGCCCACGGGCACGGGACGGTCGTCGTCGTGCCCGAGTCGCTGCCGCCGGTGGAACCGCACCGGGTGGTCGTCGGGGCCGACGGCAGCGACGCCGGGGGCCGCGCCCTCGCCCACGCCGTGGACGAGGCCGCGTCCGTCGGTGGCGTCGTCACCGCCGTGACGGTCTGGACGGTCGAGGTCGAGGACGGCGTCGTCGTCACCGAGCCCGGGACCGACCGCTGGGCCCGCGTCGAGGAGCGCGTCGCTGCCGCCACCCGCGCGGCCCTCGAGGAGGCCGGTGCGGCCCACCCGGACGTCGAGGTCGCCGTCGTCGTCCGCAACGGCCGGCCGGCCCGCGCCGTCCTCGACGTGGCCGACGAGGTCGACGCCGACCTCGTCGTCGTCGGGCGGCGCGGGCGGGGCGGCTTCGCCGGGCTGCTCATGGGCAGCGTCAGCCGCACCGTGGTGCAGCGGACGACCCGACCCGTGGCCGTCGTCCACTGAGGGCACCGGCCGGCGCGGCCGCTCAGCCCATCGCGGCCCGGACGAGCGGCGCGAAGCCGTCGCGGTACCCGGCCCTCGTCGGGTGGTAGATGTCGAGCAGGCCGGTCTTCTTGCCCCAGACGAACGGCGTGGCCGAGCACACCTCGTGGCCGGTGAAGGTGGCGGCGGGGTCGAGGTAGGTGAAGCCCGCGGCCCTCGCCCGGGCGGCGACGACGCGGTCGAGGTGCGCGGAGACACCGTCGAGCAGACCCGCCTCGCGGGTGTTCACGCCGCTCGCCTGGCTGCACGAGACCGTGCCGCCGAAGGGCTTCGGGTAGCCCACGACCATGACCTTCGCGCCGGGGGCGCGGGTGCGGATGTCGGCGTACGTCGCGTCGAGCTTCGCGGGCAGCTCGGCGTCGATGCGGGCGTCGACCTTCGCGACCGTCGAACGGCAGAGCAGCTCGTCCCAGCTGTTGACGCAGCTGAGGATGAGGTCGACGAACCCGACGTCGTTGCCGCCGATGCTCACCGTCACGAAGTCGGTGGAGGACGACAGGGCCGCGGTCTGGCCGCCCGTCACGTCCCCGGTCTCGGCGCCCGAGCACGCCCGGAAGGTCAGGCTCGTGTTCGGGCGGGCCTTCGCGACGAGGGGCGCGTAGGCGAGGCTGCTGCGGTAGCAGGAGAGGCTGAGGTCGGGCCAGCCGGTGCCGTTGCCCGCGGCGTAGGAGTCGCCGAGCGCGACGTACTGGTCCGGCTCGGCGGCGGCCGCGGACGGGAGGGCGACGGCGGCGAGGGCGAGGGGCAGCGCCGCGACGGCGGCGGCGAGCGAGCGCAGACGGGGATGGACGGGCAACGGGCACTCCTTCGTGCGGAGTCGCGGGCGGCTCGCCGCCCCGGGCCCCTGCAGCGTGGACCCGGTCGGCACCCCTCGCAACCGGAGCGGCGACCGAGCGTCGGGCTCAGGCCGCGGCGAAGGGCCACCCGTCGACGAGCCCGACCGTGCGGCCGGGCTCGAGGTAGTGCTCGAACCCGAACACGGCCTCGAACACCTCCGGCGGCATCGCGAGCATCATCCCCACGTCGCTGGTCTGGCTGGCGTGCGCGCCGAGCGCGGTCCGCTTGCGCTCGAGCTGCGGGCGCACGTCGACCCGCCAGTGCAGCTCGGCCTCGGGCGTGCCCATCGGGTTGCCGTCGTCCATCGGCCGGTCGGGGTCCCAGTCGTCGTCACGGCCCGCGGCCTTCGCCAGCTCGTACATCCGGCGCATCGCGTCGCGGTTCATCGAGGACTCGAGGACCCGCGGGCGGCGGGCGGCGAGCTCGGCGCCCCGGTGCAGGACGCGGTGGACCTGGACGTGGTCGGGGTGGCCGTAGCCCCCGTGCCAGTCGTAGCCCACGGCGACGTCGGCGTCCTCCTCGTCGAGGACGTCCGCGAACCGGCGCGCGGCCTCGTCGAGGTCGGCGCCGGTGAACGCGCCCTCGTGCGCGTTCTGCTCCCACCCGGTCATCCCGGAGTCGGCGTAGCCGAGCCACACCACGCGGTGCAGGCCGATGGCCCCGGCGGACGCGGCGAGCTCGGCCCGGCGCCGCTCGACGACCGTCTCGCCCTCGGCGAGGTCGTCGGGAGCGGTGCCGTGGTCGCCGTTGGTCGCGACGACGAGGACCACGCGGTGCCCTTCGTCGACGGCGCGGGCCATCGTGCCGGAGGTCTGCGAGGCCTCGTCGTCGGGGTGGGCGTGGAGGAAGACGATGGTCGACACGTCGCCCATCATGCCGAGGCCTTCCGACGTCGTCGGACACCGACCGGCGCGGAAACTCCCCACACGCCCCACCAGTCCCTACGGTGTCGGGTGGTCCGGTCGCCGCCGGACGTCCACCGGGGGTCCCAGGAGGGTCCATGAGCAACGTCCACACCGGGCACGACGGGGAGGGCGGCGCAGGCGCCGTCGACCACGACACCGTGCCGCCCGCGAACAAGAAGCTGCTCGCCGTCGCCGGCGTGCTCCTCGCGCTGCCCGTCGTCGCGCTGCTCTGGGTCGGCAGCTACAGCCGCGTCGAACCGCGCCTGTGGGGCTTCCCCTTCTTCATCTGGTACCAGTTCCTCTGGGTGTTCCTCTGCTCGGCGCTGACGTACACGGCCTACCGGATCGTGCTGCGCGCCCGCCCGCACCGCCCGATGACCGGCCACGGCGCCGGCGACCGGACGGGGGAGCAGGCGTGAGCGGGGTCGACGGCGTCGCGCTGGCCGTCCTCACCGCGCTCTTCCTCCTCGTCACCGTCATGGGCTTCCTCGCGACCCGCTGGCGGCGGCCCACGTCGATGGAGTCCCTCGACGAGTGGGGCCTCGGCGGACGCTCGTTCGGCACGTGGATCACGTGGTTCCTACTCGGCGGCGACCTCTACACCGCGTACACCTTCGTCGCGGTGCCGGCGGCGATGTTCGCCGCGGGCGCGGTGTCGGGCTTCTTCGCGGTGCCCTACACGATCGTCCTCTACCCGATCATCTTCGTGTTCATGGCGCGCCTGTGGTCGGTGAGCCACCGGCACGGGTACGTGACGACGGCCGACTTCGTGCGCGGACGCTTCGGCTCGCGTGGGCTCTCGCTCGCCGTGGCCGTCACCGGCTTCCTCGCGACGATGCCGTACATCGCGCTGCAGCTCGTCGGCATCCAGGCGGTGCTCGAGGTCGTCGGCCTCGGCGGCGGCAGCAACATCATCGCCAAGGACGCGCCGCTGTTCATCGCCTTCGCGCTGCTCGCGGCCTACACGTACTCGAGCGGCCTGCGCGCGCCGGCCGTCATCGCGTTCGTCAAGGACTTCCTCATCTACCTCGTCATCATCGTGGCGATCGTCTACCTGCCCTCGAAGTTCGGTGGCTGGGACGCGATCTTCTCGGCGGCCGAGCAGAAGATGGCCACGCCCAACCCGACCGACGGCAAGCCGACCGGTGCGTTCGTGCCCGGGGCGCAGGCGCACTGGGCCTACGCGACGCTGGGGCTCGGGTCCGCGCTCGCGCTCTTCATGTACCCCCACTCGGTGACGGCCAGCCTGTCGGCCAAGGACCGCAACACGATCCGCCGCAACGCGTCCATCCTGCCGGCGTACTCGTTCGTGCTCGGCCTGCTGGCCCTGCTCGGCTGGGTCGCCATCGCCGCGGGGACCAAGCCGATCGGGCTCGACGGCAAGCCGAACGCGCAGCTGGTCATCCCGCAGCTGTTCGAGGACTCGTTCCCGTCGTGGTTCGCGGGGGTCGCGTTCGCGGCCATCGCCATCGGGGCGCTCGTGCCGGCGGCGATCATGTCCATCGCGGCGGCCAACACCTTCACGCGCAACATCTACAAGGAGTGGCTCAAGCCCGACGCGACGCCGCAGCAGGAGGCGAAGGTCTCCAAGCTCGTGTCGCTGCTCGTCAAGGCGTTCGCGCTCGTCTTCGTGCTGGCGCTCGACAAGCAGAACGCCATCAACTTCCAGCTGCTCGGCGGCATCTGGATCCTCCAGACCTTCCCGGCCGTGGTCCTCGGCCTCTACACCCGCTGGCTGCACCGCTGGGCGCTGACCGCCGGCTGGGCCGTCGGCATGGTCTACGGCACGTGGCAGGCCTGGAGCGTCGCGAACCCGCGCGCGGGCATCAACCACTTCGGTGGCTCGCTCTCGGAGATCCCCTTCATCGGGCAGATGGGCTACATCGCGGTGACGGCGTTCGCGCTCAACCTCGTCGTGGCGGTGCTCGGCACGTTCGTGCTCCGGGCGGCCAAGGCCCCCGAGGGCGAGGACGAGACCATCCGCGGCGACTACTTCGCCGACGCCGGTGACCCGCGGGTCCAGAAGGTGCTCCAGCCGCTGCACCAGGAGACGCCGAACCCCTGACCCGGGACGGCACGGGGGCGGGCGCGGACCGGGAGTCCGCGCCCGCCCCTGCCGTTGGCAGGATGGGGGCATGCAGCCCACCCCGTCGGCCCGGCTCGTCGAGCTCGCCCAGGCGCACGGCGTCGCCACCGAGTACTGGGACTGGCGGGGGCAGCACGTCGTCGTGCCCAGGTCGTCGATCGTCGCGGTGCTCGCGGCGCTCGGGGTCGAGGCCTCGGACGACGCCGCGGTCGAGGTCGCGCTCGCCGACCACGCGGACCGGCCGTGGCGGCGCACGCTGCCCCCGACCGTCGTCACCCGCGCCGGGCGCACCGCGCAGGTGCAGGTGCACGTGCCCGCCGGGTCGGGGGTCGGGCTCGTCGTCGAGCTCGAGGACGGCGGACGGGTCGAGGCGGCGCAGGTCGACCGTTGGGTGCCGGACCGTGTCGTCGACGGGGTGCCGCTGGGGGAGGCGACCTTCGAGCTGCCGGCGGACCTGCCGCTCGGGTGGCACCGGCTCGTGGCCGTCGGGGACGCCGAGCCGCTCGAGGCCGCGTCGGCCACCGCGACCCTCGTCGTCACGCCGGAGCGGCTCGAGCTGCCGGAGCCGGTCGCCTCGCGCCGGGTCGTCGGGCTGATGGCCCAGCTCTACCAGGTGCGCTCGTCGACGACGTGGGGCGTCGGCGACCTGCGCGACCTCGCCGGCCTCGCGACCTGGGCCGCCGCCGCGCACGACGCCGACTTCGTCCTCGTCAACCCGCTGCACGCGGCCGAGCCGGTGACGCCGATGGAGGCCTCGCCCTACCTGCCGACGACCCGCCGGTTCGTCAACCCGCTCTACCTGCACGTCGAGGACGTCCCCGAGGTCGCCTCGCTCGACGCGACGGCGCACCGGACCTTCCTCGCGCTCGCCGCGCGGGGCCGGGCGCTCAACGACGGCGACCGCATCGACCGCGACGCCGCGTGGACGGTCAAGCGCGAGGCGCTGCGGCTCGTCTTCGACGCCGGGCGCTCCGGCGCGCGCGCCGACGCCTTCGCGGAGTTCTGCGCCCGCGAGGGGACGGGGCTGCTGCGGTTCGCCACGTGGTGCGCGCTCGCCGACGTCCACGGGCTGCCGTTCACGCAGTGGTCGGCCGACCTCCAGGACCCCGACGGTCCGGGCGTGCGCGCGTTCGCCGCCGCCCACGCCGACGACGTCGACTTCCACCGGTGGATGCAGTGGCTCCTCGAGGAGCAGCTCGCCGGGGCGCAGCGCGAGGCGACCGCGGCCGGGATGACCCTCGGCGTCGTCCACGACCTCGCCGTCGGGGTGCACCCGGTCGGCGCGGACGCGTGGGGCCTCGGCGACGCGCTGGCCCGCGGTGTCACCGTCGGCGCGCCCCCGGACCCGTTCAACCAGCTCGGCCAGAACTGGAGCCAGCCGCCGTGGCGCCCCGACCGGCTCGCGGAGCTCGGGTACGCGCCGTTCCGCGACATGGTGCGGACCGTGCTGCGCGACTCCGGCGGCATCCGGGTCGACCACATCCTCGGGCTGTTCCGCCTCTGGTGGATCCCGGCCGGCGGCTCGCCCGTCGACGGCACCTACGTCTACTACGACCACGAGGCGCTGCTCGGCATCCTCGTCCTCGAGGCCCAGCGCGCGGGCGCCGTCGTCATCGGCGAGGACCTCGGGGTCGTCGCGCCCAACGTCCGCGACGTCCTCCTCGAGCGCGGGCTGCTCGGTACGTCCATCCTGTGGTTCGAGTGGGACGACGACTCGGTGCGCCCGCCCGAGTCCTACCGCGACCTGTGCCTCTCGACGGTGACCGTGCACGACCTGCCGCCGACCGCGGGGTACCTGACCCTCGAGCACGTCGCGGTGCGCGAGCGCCTCGGGCTGCTGACCCGGCCGGTGGAGGAGGAGCGCGAGGTCGAGCAGGCGGCCATCGGGCGGGTGCGCGCGGCGCTCGCGGAGCGCGGGCTGCTCGCGGCCGACGCGGACGTCGACGAGACCGTCGTGGCGCTGCACCGCTGGCTGGCCCGCACCCCGAGCCGGATGCTCGCCGTCGCGCTGCCCGACCTCGTCGGCGACCGCCGGGCCATCAACCAGCCGGGGACCAACGACGAGTACCCCAACTGGCGGCTGCCGCTCGCCGGCCCGGACGGCACGCCGGTCGACCTCGACGACATCCGCGAGGCCCCTCTCGCCGAGGCCCTTTTCGCCGCCCTCCGCGACGACTGACCCCGCTCTCTGCCGAGGCGCGGCCCGAGGCGCCGGTGGTGGCGCCGCGACGGGGGTGATCACCCCCATTCCTGCACCAGGAGTCACGCCACCTGTCCTTCCCAGGGACGGCGGCGGGTGGCCCGCACCGCCGGGCGAGGACGAGCCGCGGCGACGGCGTAGGCGTCCTCGAGACGCCGCAGCACCGCCTCGGGCGTCCGGTCGATGCTCCGAGGCGTCACACCGACGACGACGATGCCGGCCGCGGTGGACGTCGCGTCCGACTCGACGGTCGCGTCCCACTCCTCGCCCTGGCCGTGGAACCGGTGCGAGTGCACCATCACCGCCATCGCGACGTCGTCGAACCAGGCATCAGGGGTGACGAGCCGCGCGCCGGTGGTGCTGACGAGGGCCGGGTTGAGCCATGGTTCGGGGAGGACGACCGAGCTGCGGACGAGCACGGCGAGCGCGTGCTCGGGACGTGACCACGCGCCACTCGCTGCGGCCGCGAGGGCGCCGCCCACCTGTCCGTCCGTCGCGGCCCGGGTGCGGTGGGCCCACTCGGCCACGTCGTCGAGCCGGGCGATGCCCTTCTGGACCGCCTCGACGAGGACGGCCACGGCGGTGTCGGAGCTCGCGGCGACGGCGGCCGCGTCGACCGCGGAGCGGGCGCGGGAGGACATCCGCAGCGGTCCGCGGACGACGACGTCGGGGTCGTGCAGCACGGTGCGTCGGACGGCGGCGAACCCCGCGGTCCGGTCCGACCCCGGCCGCGGGACGAGCAGGTGGACGGTGCCGTCGTCCTCCGCCGAGGTGATGCCGTGCAGGCGCGCAGCCGTCGGGCCGGCGAGGACTGAGGTGGGGCCCGCCCACAGCAGAGCGGCGACGTGGCGCTGCCGCACGGTCGGCTCCGCTCTGGTGGTCAGCACCACTCTGGGCAGGACCACCCGCCAGCCGCGGCCGGCGTTCCATCGCCACGCCTCGACGCTCACCCCGTGCTCGAGCAGCTGGGCGCGGCTGACGACGCCGTCCTGACGGGCGAGGAGGTCGCGGACCTCGGGTGGAAGCTCTGGCACGGAGTCATCGTCGACCGCCGGCGGGCGGAGGCACGAGGCGTCCGGGTGAACCTGTGGACGGCCGGAGCCGGTGCCGACGCCTGTGGACGACCGGGCCGTCGCTGCCCGCCGACGGCCGCGCGCAGCCGTGGTGGGCCTCGGGGCGGTGCTCGTGGCGTCGGAACGGGGGTGATCACCCCCGTTCCGACACCATGGAAGCAGCCACGGACGCCACCATCGCCGCAGGGACTGGCGGTGGGTGCGGTGGTGGGTGGCTCGGGGTCAGGTGAGCTGGGCGAGGAAGCGGCCCGCCAGGGGCTGCCACGCCGTGCGCAGCGCCTCCCGGGCGGCGGTGACGTCGGCGAGGGCCGCGGCCCCGGAGGTCGAGTCGGGCTCGGCGCGCACCCAGTCCGCGAAGACCTCCGGCGAGGTCTCGGGGTGGAACTGCACCGACCACGCCCGCAGCCCGAGCCGCAGCGCCTGCGGCCGACCGTCCGGCAGCGTGGCGAGCACCGTCGCCCCCGGCGGCAGGTCGAGCACGACGTCGTCGTTGTAGTGCACCGCCGGCGCCCCCGCCGACCCCCCGAGCAGGGGATCGGCCGCGCCCTCGCGGGTGAGCGCGACCGGCGCGACCCCGATGGTGCGCCCGGACGGGTTGCGCCCCGCGCGGCCGCCGAGCGCGACGGCGGCGAGCTGGTGGCCGAGGCACACACCGAGCACCGGCTCGCCGGCCCGGGCGGTGTCGCGCAGCAGCGCCTTGGTCGGGGCGAGCCAGGGGTGCTCCGCGTCGTCGTTCGCGCCCATCGCCCCGCCGAGGACGACGAGCCCGTTGTGGCCGCCGTCGGCCAGGCGCGCGGGCACCGGCTCCCCGAGGTCGCCGCGGACGACGTCGAGCCCGACGCCGAGAGCGGCCCACCACTCGCCGAGCCACGCCGGAGGGGCGTCCGGCTCGTGCTGGACGACGAGGAGCCGGGGCACGGCCTAGCCGACCTGGGTGCCGACGAGCGAGCCGATCGCGTAGGTCAGGGCCATCGCGAGCAGGCCGCCGACGACGACGCGGACGGTCGCCCGCTGCGCGTCGGCGTCCCCGAGGCGGGCGCTGACGAGCCCCGTCCCGGCGAGCGCGAGGACCACGGCGAGCACCGTCACCGGCACGCGCCACTCCGTCGGCGGCAGGAGGATGGCGACCAGCGGCAGCAGCGCCCCGACGGTGAAGGCGATCATCGACGCCCACGCGGCGTGCCACGGGTTGGTCAGGTCCTCGGGGTCGATGCCGAGCTCGGCCTCGGCGTGCGCGCCGAGGGCGTCGTGGGCGGTGAGCTCGACGGCGACCTGCTCGGCGAGCGCGGGGGAGAGGCCCTTGCCCTCGTAGATCGCGGCCAGCTCGGCGAGCTCGGCCTCCGGCTCCTCGCGCAGCTCGCGGATCTCCTTGGCGATGAGGGCCTTCTCGCTGTCGCGCTGGGTGCTCACCGAGACGTACTCGCCGACGGCCATGCTCATCGCGCCGGCCGCGAGCCCGGCGAGGCCGGCCGTCAGCACCGGCCCGCGCTCGGTCGTCGCGGCGGCCACGCCGATGACGAGGCCGGCGGTCGAGACGATGCCGTCGTTCGCCCCGAGCACGCCGGCGCGCAGCCAGTTGAGCCGGCTCGAGAACGAGCGGTCGTGGGCCTCGTCGTGGCCCTCCAGCGCGGCGGCGTCGACGTGGTCCGGCGCCTGGTGGTCGGGGGTCACGTCAGTCACGGAAGGTCGCCCCCTCGGCGCGCGCGGCGGTGGAGATGCGGTGGGCCAGCTCGATGTCGAGCTGGGTGAGGCCGCCGGCGTCGTGGGTCGTCAGCAGCCACCGGGTCGTCCGCCAGCGGATGTCGATGTCGGGGTGGTGGTTCATCTGCTCGGCCTCGTCGGCCGCGGCCGCGACGAGGCGGATCGCGGCGGGGAAGTCGGGCGCCTCGATCGAGGCCACGAGGGCGTCGCCCTCGCGCACCCACCCGGGCAGGTCGGCGAGCTGGCGGGTGACCTCGTCGTCGGTGAGGAGTCGGCTCATCCCGCCATCATCGGCCACCCGGGGCGCCCACGGCACCTCAGGTGAGCCTCACCGTGCCCGCCGTCAGACGCCGCTGCTGCCGGTCTGGGTGTTCGTGTGCTGACCCATGGCCTGCGCCTCGGCGACCGACGCCGGGCCGATCGCGTCGCCGTCGTCCTCGCCGCGCCAGTCCTGGGTCGTCGCCGTGGCGGTGACCTCGTGCCGCTGGATCTCGCCGCGGGCGATCTCCTCCGCGAAGTGGCACGCGACCCGGTGCGAGGCGGGCACGCCGTCGACCTCGACGACCCGCAGCTGCGGGCGCTCGTCGTCGCAGCGCGTCTCCTGCCGCCACGGGCAGCGGGTGTGGAAGCGGCAGCCCGACGGCGGGCGCGAGGGGGAGGGCAGGTCGCCGACGAGGAGGATTTGCTCGCGGGCGTCCTCGGCGGCCGGGTCGGGCAGCGGCACGGCCGAGAGCAGAGCCCGCGTGTACGGGTGCAGCGGCTGCGCGTAGAGGTCGTCGGCCGACGCCTCCTCGACGAGCCCGCCGAGGTACATGACGCCGATCCGGTCGCTGATGTGCCGGACCACCGCGAGGTCGTGGGCGACGACGAGGTAGGTGAGGTCGAACTCGTCCTGGAGCTCCTCGAGCAGGTTGATGACCTGCGCCTGCACCGACACGTCGAGCGCGGACACCGGCTCGTCGGCGACGATGAGCTTCGGCTCGACCGCGAGGGCCCGGGCGATGCCGATGCGCTGGCGCTGGCCGCCCGAGAACTCGTGCGGGTACTTCTTGAGGGCCGCCGCCGGCAGGCCGACCGCGGCGAGCAGCTCGCGCAGCCGCGTCGACGTGGCCTTGTCGTCGGTCGCGAGCCCGTGCGCCTTCATCCCCTCGACGAGGAGCGACTCCACCGACTGCCGGGGGTCGAGGCTGCTCATCGGGTCCTGGAAGACCATCTGGAAGTCCTTGCGCCGCTTGCGCAGCTCGGCGCCCTTGAGCGAGGCGACGTCGGTCCCGTCGACGACGACGCTGCCCTCGGTCGGCGGCTCGAGGTTGAGGATGGCCTTGCCGAGGGTCGACTTGCCGCAGCCGGACTCGCCGACGAGCCCGTAGGTCTCGCCCTTGCGGATCTGCAGGTCGACCCCGTCGACCGCGTAGACGTGGCCGATCACCTTGTCGAAGATGACGCCCCGCTTGATGGGGAAGTGCACCTTGACCCCGCGGGCGTCGACGAGCAGCTCGCGCTCGTCGGCGGGCGTCTCGGCGGGCGTGGGTTCGGCGGTGGCGGTCATCGCGGTCCTCCGACGGGGTTGAAGCAGCGCAGGGCGCGGCTGCCGGACTCCTCGAGCTCCGGTGTCCGCTGGGTGCAGACGTCGACCGGCTGCGAGCAGCGGGGGGCGAACGCGCAGGCGCTCGTCCACGGCAGGTTGTCCGACACCGAGCCGGGGATGGGCGTCAGCGGGGCGCGCTCGGCGTCGAGCCGGGGGATCGACGCGAGCAGGCCGTTCGTGTAGGGGTGGCGCGGCTGCCCGAACAGCTCGTGCCGGCCGCCCCGCTCGACGATCCGGCCGCCGTAGAGGACGTTGACCTCGTCGCAGAGCCCCGCGACGACGCCGAGGTCGTGCGTGATCATGACCAGGGCGGTGCCGGTCTCCTGCACGAGCTCCTTGAGCAGGCTGAGGATCTGCGCCTGGATCGTCACGTCGAGCGCGGTCGTCGGCTCGTCGGCGATGAGCAGCCGCGGCGCGCAGGCCAGGGCCATCGCGATGAGCGCGCGCTGGCGCATCCCGCCGGACATCTGGTGCGGGTAGTCCTTGAGCCGGCGGTCGGGGTCGGGGATGCCGACGCGCTGGAGGAGGTCGCGGGCCAGGGGCGTCGCCGCCTTGCGCGACATCTTGCGGTGCCGCTCGAGGACCTCGGTGACCTGGAGGCCCACGGGCACCACGGGGTTCAGCGACGAGAGCGGGTCCTGGAAGATCATCGCGATGTCGCGCCCGCGCCGGTCGCGCATCTCGGAGGAGCCGAGGCGCAGCAGGTCGGTGCCGTCGAAGGTCGCGGTGCCCTCGACCCGGTTGCCGCGCTGGGGGAGCAGCCCCATGATCGCGAGCGAGGTGACGGACTTGCCGCAGCCGGACTCGCCGACGAGGCCGACGGTCTGGCCGGGCCGGACGTCGAACGAGACGCCGTCGACGGCGGTGAACGGCTCCTCGCCCTGCCGGGTGAACGTGACCCGCAGGTCGCGCACGGACAGCAGCGGCTCGTCGCCGTGACGGTTCGCGGACGGGGTGGTCGCCGTGGCGGTCATCGGCCGGTCACCTCCTGGTCTTGGGGTCGAGGGCCTCGCGCAGCGACTCGCCCATGAGGGTGAAGCCGAGGGCGACGACGATGATGCACAGCGCCGGGTACACGGCGAGGTGCGGGGAGTCGTAGATGTACTGCTGTGCGCGGCCGAGCATCTGCCCCCACTCGGGCTGGCGGTCGTTGGGGTTGCCGAGGCCGAGGAAGCTCAGGGCGGCGGCGTCGATGATCGAGGTCGCGAGGACGAGCGTGGACTGGACGATGACCGGCCCGAGCGCGTTCGGCAGCATGTGCCGGAAGACGACGGCCCGCTCGGTGACGCCGAGGGCGCGGGCGGCGAGGACGTGGTCGCTGTGCCGCTGGGCGAGCAGCGAGCCGCG
This sequence comes from Phycicoccus mangrovi, assembly GCF_018729305.1. Taxonomy (NCBI): domain Bacteria; kingdom Bacillati; phylum Actinomycetota; class Actinomycetes; order Micrococcales; family Intrasporangiaceae; genus Phycicoccus; species Phycicoccus mangrovi. The sequence continues at coordinate 59,840 of NZ_JAHHWP010000001.1, forward strand.
CAGCAGCCGCGCGAAGATCGGCACCTGGACGGCCGCGACGGCGATGATGACCGTCAGCTGTGTCGGGCGGGTGGCGAGGGCCGCGATGGAGAACGCGAGGAGCAGCGAGGGGATCGAGAGCAGGACGTCGACGATGCGCATGACGAGCGCGTCGACCCAGCCCCCGAAGGCCCCGGCGAGGATGCCGAGGACGAGCCCGCCCGCCAGCCCGAAGACCGTCGCGACGACACCGACGATGAGCGTCTGCTGGCTGCCGACGAGGAGGCGGGAGAGCAGGTCGCGCCCGATGTCGTCCGCCCCGAGCGGGAACCCCGGCTCGGGCCCGGGCACCGGGTTGGACTGGGGGCGGACCTTGTCGAGGAGGTAGCCGACGGCCGGGTCGTGCGGCGCGATGAACGGCGAGATGAGCGCGACGACGACGAACACGGCGCTGATGCCCGCCCCGATGAGGAAGACGGGGTTGCGGCGCAGGCGCTTCCACGCGCTCGCGATCAGCGAGACGCCGGGCTTCTCGTCGACGGTGCCGGCCTCGCGCACGAGCACGGCGGTGCCCCCGGAGGAGGCGGCGAGCTCGTCGATGCGGTCCTTGCGGCGGTTCATCGGGTTCGTGGGGGTCATCGGGTCCTCACCCTCGGGTCGATGACGGCGTAGGAGATGTCGACGAGCAGGTTGATGATGACGTACACGCCGGCCGCCGCGAGGATGAGGACCTGGAGCACGGAGTAGTCGCGGTACTGGAACGCGTCGGCCAGGGCGTTGCCGATCCCGCCCCAGTTGAAGACCTTCTCGGTGAGGACCGCGCCGGCGAGCAGGCCGCCGGTCTGCAGGCCGATCGTCGTGACGACGGGGAGGAGCGCGTTGCGCAGGACGTGCCGGCCGCGGATGATCCGCGCGGTGAGGCCCTTGGACTCGGCGGTGCGGACGTAGTCCTCGCCGAGCACCTCGAGGACCGAGGCGCGGGTGATCCGGTAGATGACGGCGAAGGGGATCGTCGCGAGCGTCACCGACGGCAGGACGAGGTGCTTGAGGGCGCTCGCCGAGCAGTCGAACTCCCGGGTCAGCAGGCCGTCGAGGACGAAGAAGTTCGTCACGCGGGTGCACCCGAGGTTGTCCTGCCGGCCCGAGACGGGGAAGACGTTGTGCTCGACGGCGAGCTGGTACTTGAGGAGGAAGGCGAGGAAGAAGACCGGGACCGCGACGCCGATGAGGGAGACGATGACCAGCCCGCTGTCGACGACGCTGTTCGCGCGGCGCGCCGAGACGTAGCCGAGGGGGATCGCGAGGACGACGGCGATGAGGAGGCTGAAGAAGCTCAGCTCGATCGTGGCCGGGAAGCGGGCGAGGAAGATGTCGAAGGCGTCGGCGCCGGGGAGGACCTTCGTCGAGGCGCCGAACTGGCCCTGGGCGGCGCGGGCGAGGAACTTCCCGTACTGGACCCAGATCGGCTCGTCGAGGCCCAGCGCCTTCGTCAGCGCGGCCCGGGTCTCGGGGGTGGCGCGCTCGCCGAGGATCGCGGAGACCGTGCCGCCGGGGAGGGAGCGCAGCCAGAGGAACAGGAGCAGGGAGAGCACGAAGACCACCCCCACCATCTGGAGGAGTCGTCTGATGATGAAACGGGCCAAGGGGGGCTCCTGGTGTTCCCGGTGGACGACGGTGGCCGCCCCGAACGACTGTGTTCGGGGCGGCCACCGACCCTATACGGATGTGCTCGCGGGGTGGGGACCCCGCGCGGTCACTTGCCTGCGGTGACGGTGTCGAACATCTCCGCCGTCAGCGGGCTGGCCACGAGGCCCTGGACCTTGCCGCTCGTGACGAGCGCCGGCGGGGAGTGGCTGATCGGGATGCCCGGCAGGTACTCCTCGGCGATGCGCTTGTTGAGGTCCTGGTACGCGGCCTCGCGCTCGCCCTCGTCGACGATGGCGTCGTCCTTCTTGAGGTCCTCGGAGAGGGTCTTGCCCCACGGCATGACGCTCGTGTGGAAGTCGTTGCCCTTGAGGTCGCTGAAGAACGTGCCGAGGAAGTTGTCCGCGGCGTTGTAGTCACCGGTCCAGCCGAGCAGCCACGCGTCGTAGGCGCCGTTGGCCGAGACGTCGTCGAGGTAGCCACCGTTCCACGGCTTGCTCACCTGCTCGACCTTGATGCCGACGGCCTCGAGGTCCTTGACGAACGCGGCGTGGATCTTCTGGGGGTCCGGCATGTACGGCCGCGAGACCTCGGTCGGGAAGGCGAACTTGAGGGTCATGCCCTCGGCGCCGGCCTCCGCGAGGAGGGACTTGGCCTTCTCCGGGTCGTACGGGTACGGCTGGAGCTGGGTGTTGTAGCCGGACACCGTGTCGGGCATGAACTGCGAGGCGACCTTGGCGCCCTCGGGCAGCTGGCTCTTGACCATCTGGTCCCGGTTGAGGGCGTAGGCGATGGCCTGGCGCACCTTGAGGTCCTTGAGCTTCGGGTTCCGCTCGGGGTTCAGACCCATGTAGAGGATGTTGAAGGCGGGGCGGACCTCGACCTTGTTGCCGGCGTCCTGCAGACCCTTCCAGTCGACCGGGTTCGGCAGGTCGTAGCCGTCGATCGAGCCGGCCTGCAGCTCCTGGCGGCGGGTGCTCTCGTCGGGGATGATCTTGAAGACGAGGGTCTTGGTCTTCGGCTGCTCGCCGTAGTAGTTCTCGTTGGCGACGAGCGTGACGGTCTTGTTGGCCTCGTCGTACTTGGAGAGCTTGTACGGGCCGATGCCGACGGGGTTCGTCGAGTACTCGGGGTAGGTGAAGCCCTCGCCCTGGGTCTGGACGTTGTTGGCGTCGCCGTCCTTGAGGGCCTTGGGCGACTGCATCGAGAAGGAGTCGAGCGACAGGATCGTCGGGAAGCTCGAGGTGGTGCGGGTGACGTCGATGACCGCGGTGTTCTCGTCGGGGGCCTCGCACGACTTGTAGAGCGAGCCGGACGGGTCGTCGCTGAAGGTGCCGAAGAAGTACGTCCAGTACTCGGCCGCCGTCTGGCCGGCGCCCTTCTGCTCGAACATGCGCTGCATGTTGTCGCAGACCGCCTGGCCGTTGAACGGCTCCCCGTCGGAGAACTTCACGCCCTGACGGAGCTTGAAGGTCCAGGACAGGCCGTCCTCGGACGGGGTCCAGCTCTCGGCCAGCTCCGGCTGGATGTCGGCGGTGCCGGGCTTGATGCCGAGCAGGCCCGAGTGGATCTGGCGGGTGATGCGGAAGGTCTCGCCGTCCGTCGCGTAGAGCGGGTCGAAGACGTCGGGGGCCCCGGCCGCGCCGAACGTGAACGTGTCCTTGACGTCCGAGCCGGAGCTGCCGTTGTCGCCGCCCGAGTCGCGCTCGGACTGGGCGCACGCCGTCATGCTCAGGGCGGCGGCCGTCACGAGCACGAGAGGCGCCGTGCGCTTGCGTGTCATCAGTGTGAACCTCGCTTGGGTGTGCGATCGCTCGGACCGCCCGGGTCGGGCGGACGAGGTCCCGCGCGGGCACCGGTCGTCCGGCCCCTCGCGGTTGCACGGACCCTAGCCAGCAAATTGCGCGGGGGGAACGGCCCGACGCGAGTGGTTACCCAAGTGAGACCGAATCCGTGACGCAGACCTTTCGGCCGGCCCCGCGCCCGCGCCACTACGCCGATTCGGTCGCTGGCGCAAGACCTGAGAGACTGGTGGGCATGTCTGCCTCCCGCCGCGACGACCTCCGTAACGTCGCCATCGTCGCGCACGTCGACCACGGAAAGACCACGCTCGTCGACAAGATGCTGTGGCAGTCCGGAGCCTTCGGCGAGCACCAGCACGTCGACGAGCGCGCCATGGACAGCGGTGACCTCGAGCGCGAGAAGGGCATCACGATCCTCGCGAAGAACACCGCCGTCCGCTACGCCGGCCCGGCCGCCGTCGACGCCGGGATCACCGACGGCATGACGATCAACATCATCGACACCCCCGGCCACGCCGACTTCGGTGGCGAGGTCGAGCGCGGCCTGTCGATGGTCGACGGCGTCGTCCTGCTCGTCGACGCCTCCGAGGGCCCGCTGCCCCAGACCCGCTTCGTGCTGCGCAAGGCGCTCGCCGCGCAGATGCCCGTCGTCCTGTGCATCAACAAGGTCGACCGCCCCGACGCCCGCATCGCCGAGGTCGTCGACGAGGTCTACGAGCTCTTCATGGACCTCCTCGTCGACGCCGAGCACCACCAGGACCAGCTCGACTTCCCGGTCGTCTACGCCTCGGCCAAGGCCGGCCGCGCGTCGCTGACCCGCCCGGCCGACGGCGGCCTGCCCGAGGACGAGGACCTCGAGGCGCTGTTCCGGACGATCATCGAGACGATCCCGGCGCCGTCGTACGACGACGAGGCACCGCTCCAGGCGCACGTCACCAACCTCGACGCCTCGAACTTCCTCGGCCGCCTCGCGCTCCTGCGCGTGCACAACGGCACGATCCGCAAGGGCCAGCAGGTCGCCTGGTGCCGCCGTGACGGCTCGACCGTCCCGGTGAAGATCACCGAGCTGCTCATGACCGAGGCGCTCGAGCGCCGCTCCGCGGAGTCCGCCGGCCCGGGCGACATCATCGCCGTCGCCGGCATCCCCGAGATCACCATCGGCGAGACCCTCGCCGACCTCGACGACCCGCGGCCGCTGCCGCTCATCACGGTCGACGAGCCGGCCATCTCGATGACGATCGGCATCAACACCAGCCCCATGGCCGGCCGCGTCAAGGGCGCCAAGGTCACCGCGCGCCTGGTCAAGGACCGCCTCGACCGCGAGCTCATCGGCAACGTCTCGATGCGCGTCCTGCCGACCGAGCGCCCCGACGCGTGGGAGGTCCAGGGCCGCGGCGAGCTCGCGCTCGCCATCCTCGTCGAGCAGATGCGCCGCGAGGGCTACGAGCTGACCGTCGGCAAGCCGGTCGTCGTCACCCGCGAGGTCGACGGCAAGGTCCAGGAGCCGGTCGAGCGCCTGACCATCGACACCCCCGAGGAGTACCTCGGCTCGATCACCCAGCTGCTCGCCGCCCGCAAGGGCCGCATGGAGCAGATGACCAACCACGGCACCGGCTGGGTCCGGATGGAGTACCTCGTGCCCTCGCGCGGCCTCATCGGCTTCCGGACGCAGTTCCTCACCGACACCCGCGGCACCGGCATCGCCAACCACGTCTTCGAGGGCTACGAGCCCTGGCTCGGCGAGATCACGACCCGCATCAGCGGCTCGCTCGTCTCGGACCGCTCGGGACCGGCGACCGCCTACGCGATGATGAACCTCCAGGAACGCGGGACCCTCTTCATCCCGCCGACCACCGAGGTCTACGAGGGCATGATCGTCGGCGAGAACTCGCGGGCCGACGACATGGACGTCAACATCACCAAGGAGAAGAAGCTCACCAACGTGCGCTCCGCCGGTGCCGACGTCCTCGAGCGGCTCGCGCCGCCGCGCGCCCTCTCGCTCGAGCAGTCCCTCGAGTTCTGCCGCGAGGACGAGTGCGTCGAGGTGACCCCCGAGGCCGTCCGCATCCGGAAGGTGGAGCTCGACCAGACCCTGCGCGCCCGCGCCGCGGCCCGCGCCAGGAGGAGCTGACCGCCGGGCATGACGAGCAGGAGCGACCGCAGGGCCGAGCCGGCCGCCGTCTCGCGCAGCGCGCGGCGGCGGGCCGGCCGGCGTCGTCCGACGCGCCTCGTCGTGGGGCTGGTCCTCATCGTCGTCGCGGCCGTCGTCGCGGCGGGGGTCGTCGTGGCCCGCCAGCGCGGCGACGGCACCGGGTCCGACACGCTGCCGACCTCGGCGGTCGGCGACCGGGTCGAGACGCGCGGCGGCACCCTCAGCGCGCTGTCGCTGGGACCGGTGCCCTCGTGGGACCCGCAGCGCATCGCCTCCCGCGCCGACATGGCGTTCGCCGGGCGGGTGTTCGCCCGCACCCTCACCGCGTACGCGCCGAGCACCGACCCGAAGCAGCAGTCGCGCCTCGTCGGGGACCTCGCGACCGACACCGGCACCGCGAGCAAGGACCTCAAGACCTGGTCCTTCACCCTCCGCGACGGCCTCACCTGGCAGGACGGCAGCGAGCTGACCTGCGAGGACGTCGCCTACGGCATCTCGCGCACCTTCGCGACCGACGAGGTGACGGGTGGGCCGACCGACGCGCTGGCCGTGCTCGCCATCCCGCGCGAGGCCGACGGCACGAGCACCTACGACGGGCCCTACGGCTCCGGCTCGGCCGCCAAGGCCGGGCAGGCCGCCTTCGACAAGGCGGTCACCTGCGACGACCGCCAGATCACCTTCACGCTGAGCACCCCGGTCGGCGACTTCGCCGAGATGCTCTCGCAGCCGGCGTTCGGCCCGGTCAAGCGCTCCTCGGACCGGCGTGGCGACGGCACCTACGACGTCTTCAGCAGCGGGCCGTACATGCTGCGCGGGGCGTGGGAGCCCGGCCGCGGCGGTCTCTTCGTCCGCAACCCCCACTGGTCGGCGGCGAGCGACCCGGTCCGCAAGGCCTACCCCGACCAGATCCGGTACCAGGAGGGGCTCGACAGCGAGGCCGTCGCGCAGCAGGTGACGGCCGACAACGCCGCCGGCCGCGCCTCGGTGGCGCTCGCCTCGGTGCCCCCGGCCATCCAGCAGCAGGTGACGGCGGTGCAGAGCCTCGACGAGCGCTCGGTCAACCCGCTGACCGGTGTCGTCGACTACCTCGTCCCCAACGTCGAGAGCGCCGTCTTCGAGGACGAGAAGGTCCGGCTGGCCCTCGCGGCGGCGACGAACCGCGACGCGTACGTGACCGCCATCGGCGGGGCGACCGCGGCGCGGCCGTCGCTGTCGCTCCTGCCGAGCGCCCTGCCGTCGGCGCACGACGACGACCCGGTCGGCACCGGCCTGCGCGGCGACCCCGCCCGGGCCAAGGCCCTGCTCGCGGAGGCCGGGGTGGACGAGCCGGTCGAGTTCACCCTCGCCTACCGCTCCGACCCGACCGCCGACAAGGCGATCGCGGCCCTCGTCGCCGGCTGGCGGCAGGGCGGTTTCGCGCCGACCGTCGAGCCGATCACCGAGGACTACTTCTCGACGATCGCGCAGAAGTCCGCGGCCGACGACTACGACCTCTTCTGGTCGAACTGGGCGCCGGCCTGGCCGTCGGGCTCGACGGTCCTCCCGCCGCTGTTCGACAGCACGATCAACCTCACCGACGCGGGGCCGGGCCGCGACTACGGGTACTTCAGCGACCGTCGGCTCGACGAGCAGATGACGAAGACCTCGACCGTCGCCGACCGCACCGCGCGTGAGCGCGGCTGGGCCGACGTCGACCGGCGCCTGCTCCAGCAGGGCGCCTACATCGGCCTCGCCGAGCGCCGGGCGCTCTACGTCGCCGGCAGCGACGTGCGCAACCTCTCGGCCAACGCGGTGCTCGGCGGCGTCGTCGAGCTCGCCGACATCGCGGTGGCGCCGTGAGGGACCTGCTCGACGGGCTCGACCTCGGGGGGAGGCCGGCGCGGATGCTCTTCGTCCACGCCCACCCCGACGACGAGACCCTGACGACCGGGGTCGCGCTCGCCCACCACGCGGCCCGCGGCGACGACGTCCACGTCCTCACGTGCACGCTCGGTGAGGAGGGCGAGGTCATCCCGCCCGCGCTCGCGCACCTCGAGGGCGACGGGCCCGCGCTCGCCGCCCACCGCCGTGCCGAGCTGCACCGCGCGATGGCGGTCCTCGGGGTCACCCACCACCTCCTCGAGGACGCGGACGGGGCGTTCCGGGACTCGGGCATGGTCGGCTCGCGCGCCGCGGCCGACCCCCGCGCCTGGGCGGGGGTGCCGCTGCCGGTCGCCGCGGCCGCCGTGGCCGAGGTGGTCCGGCGCCTGGACCCCGACGTCGTCGTCACCTACGACGCCGGGGGCGGCTACGGCCACCCCGACCACGTCCGCACCCACCAGGCGACCCGGGAGGCCGTGCGCACGGCCTCCGCCGAGGTCCCGCTGCTCGCGGTGCTCACCCCGCTGTCCTGGGCGACGCAGGACCACGCGTGGCTGACGGCGCACGTCCCCGCGGGTGAGGGCTGGGTCGTGCCGGACGCGACGAGCGAGTACGCCGGGGACGTCGTCCCCGACGAGGTCGTCACCCGGGCCGTCGTCGACCCCTCGGTCGTGCCGGCCCAGGAGCAGGCCCTGCGGGCCCACGAGACCCAGGTCGTCGTCGGCCCCGGCTGGTACGCGCTCTCGAACCGGCACGTCTTCCGGCTCGCCGGTCGCGAGGGCTACGCGCGCCTCGACCTCGCCACGGGCCGTCCGGTGGGGGAGGCGTCGTGAGCGCCCCCGACGAGGCCGTCTTCCGGCAGGCGATGGGCCGGATGGCCCAGGGCGTCAGCATCATCACGACGAGCCAGGGCGGCCACGACCACGCGATGACCGCCGACACCGTCACCTCCGTGTCGCTCGACCCGCTGCTGGTCCTCGTCTGCGTCGAGACCGAGAGCCGCTTCCACGACGCCGTCGTCGACGCCGGCGTCTGGGGGGTCAGCGTGCTCGGGGTCGACCAGCGGCCCCTCTCGGACTGGTTCGCCACCCGGGGGCGTCCGCTGCACGGTCAGCTCGACCGGGCGCCGCACCACCGGGGGCCGCAGACCGGTGTACCGCTCGTCGACGGGGCCCTGACGACGCTGGAGTGCCGCACCACCGCCGTCCACCCCGCCGGGGACCACGTCATCGTCGTCGGCGAGGTCCTCGGCCTCGAGATCCCCGACACCGTCGGGCCCGCCCTCGTCCACTACCGCGGCCGCTACGGGAGCATCGCATGACCGACGACCTGCTTCGGCACGAGACGTGGGACGAGCCCGCGTGGGAGGACCCCGCGCCGGGCCGGCGCCGCTGGCCCTTCGTCGTCGGTGGGGTCCTCGCCCTCGCGGCGGTGCTGTACGGCGCCACCGCCGCCTGGGCCGGGGACCGCGTCGCCCGCGGCACGACCGTCGCGGGGGTCGACGTGGGCGGCCAGGACGCCGCCGCTGCCCGGGCCACGCTGGACCGACGGCTCGGGGGCGCCGCGCAGGAGCGGCTGACGCTCACCTCGCCCGCCGGCGAGGCGGCCCTGACGCCGGCCGACGCCGGGCTCTCGGTCGACGTCCCGGCCACCGTCGAGGGGCTCGTCGGCTTCAGCCTGTCGCCCGCCGACCTGTGGCGGCACGTGGCCGGCGGGGGCGAGCGCCCGGCCGTCGTGCGGGTCGACGACGCGGCCTTCGGGCGGGCCGTCGAGGACGTGCGCGACGAGCTCGACGCGAAGGCCGTCGAGGGCCGGGTCTCGATCAGCGGCGGCAAGGTCGCCCACAAGGCGCCCGTCCCCGGCGTCGAGACCGACGTGGCGCGCACGGCCGCGGCGGTGCGCCGCGCCTGGCCCGGGAGCAACACCGTGGCCGTCGTCGGCGACGTCCGGGCCCCGAAGGTCGCCGCCCGCGAGCTCGAGCGCGTCCGCGACGAGTTCGCGCGGGTCGCCGTGTCCGGGCCCGTCACCGTGCGGGTCGGGGAGAAGTCCTTCGAGCTGTCCGCCCGGCAGCTCGCGCCCGCCGCCGTGCTCACCCCCGCGGAGGACGGCACCATCACGCCGCGGGCCGACGACGCGAAGCTGCGGCGCATCGTCCACGAGGCCGCGCAGGAGGCGAAGGTCGAGGTCGAGCCGAAGGACGCGGTCGTCACCTTCGCCGGCAACGACTGGCGCCGGCCCCGGGTGCGCGACTCGGTCCCCGGCAGCGAGCTCGACGACGCCTCGATCAGCGCCGCCGTCTGGACCGCCTTCTCGACGGCGTCGAGGACCGCCACGGTGACGACGAAGGAGGTGCAGCCGGACTTCACCACCGCGGTGGCGAGGAAGACGCTCCCGAAGGAGAAGGTCTCGAGCTTCACGACCTACTTCGAGGCCGGGGCGCCGCGCGTCACCAACATCAAGAACGCCGCCCGCCTCATCGACGGCACCTACGTCCCGCCGGGGGAGCAGTTCAGCATGAACGGGGTCCTCGGCGAGCGCACGCCCGACAAGGGCTACGTCAAGGCCGGCATCATCCTCAACAACCGGCTCTCGGAGAGCTACGGCGGCGGCATCTCGCAGGTCTCGACGACGATCTTCAACGCGTCGTTCTTCGCCGGGGTGCGGCTCGACGCGTGGCAGGCGCACTCGTTCTACATCTCGCGCTACCCCGAGGGGCGCGAGGCGACGATCTCGTGGCCGGACCTGCACAACAAGTTCACGAACACCCTCGACGGCGGCATCCTCATGGACGTCTCGACGACCGACACCTCGATCACGGTCACCTACTGGGGCACCAAGAAGTACGACGTCGAGGCGACGAAGAGCGCGCGCTACGACATCGTGCAGCCGAAGGTCGTGCGCGACGACAGCCCGACGTGCAAGCCGCAGAGCCCCGTGCCCGGCTTCAAGGTCGACATCGGCCGCATCTTCAAGGAGAAGGGCAAGGTCGTCCGCACGGCCTCGTTCACGACGTCCTACGTGCCCGAGGACGACGTGACCTGCACCGGCACGACCTCCTGATCCGGAGGCCGCGCGTCAGGGGCGGCGCAGGGTCGTGTACTCGTGGTGCACGACGAACCCGGCCCGCCGGTAGAGCGACTGCGCGGCCGTGTTGTCGGTGTCGGTCTGCAGGTGCAGCGAGCGGACGCCCCGGTCGGCGGCCTCGGCCGCGAGCCGTCGCAGCAGGGCCGACGCGACCCCGCGCCGGCGCGCCCGCGGCTCCACGAACATCGCCGCGACGCCGCCCCACGCCGACGCGACGCCCAGCCGACCGACCCCGAGCACGCCCTCGTCGTCCTCGGCGCTCGCGAACACCTGGTCCGGCGACCCGGTGAGGACCGCCCGGGCCGGGCCCTCCGGGGCCTCCCGGTACCCGCGGTACGCGGCGAACCAGCTGTCCGACAGGCTCGTCGAGGTCGCGACCGAGACGCCGGGGGAGGGGCGGGCGGGCAGCGCGGCGAGCACGCCGTCGACGCCCGCGGTGAGGGCGCTCGTCGCCACCCGGGGGGCGTACCCGCGCGCGATCAGGAGGCGGCCGAGCGCGTCCTCGGACGTCCGGAAGCCGGCGGGTCCGGCGAGCGTCAGCATCGGCGCCAGCCCGCGGGCGGCGTACCAGTCCTCCGCCGCGTCGAGCGCCGCCTCGAGCGTCGTGCCCGGGTTGCCCACCGCGAGAACCGAGTTCGCACGGTGCGTGAAGCCGCCGGCGGCCCGCAGCAGCCAGTCGCCGAGGTGCTCCGTCTCGGGTGCCGGCCACGCCCCGACCATGACGCGCTCGAGGTCCTCCACCGAGAGCGCGAGGTGCGGCGCGCCCCTCCGGGAGGGGCGCGGCGGCACCTCCTTGACGACGGTGACCGACGGCCGCGGGACGGCGACCTCGCCGCGGCGCGTGCGGACGAGGAGGTGCGCGGCGTCGGCGAGGACGAGGTCGCCGACCACGTCGGTGAGCGTGGCGCCCGTCCGCGGGTCGGGGGCCGGGAGCCGGTGCCGCACGACGACGCGCGTCCCGACCGGCGGGACGGCGGGGGAGTGCGGCGGCGGGCCGCCCTCCGGGGTGCTCATGCCGTGAATAGTATGGGCGGCATGACGTACGTGATCGCGCAGCCCTGTGTGGACCTGAAGGACAAGGCCTGCATCGAGGAGTGCCCCGTCGACTGCATCTACGAGGGCGAGCGCAGCCTCTACATCCACCCCGACGAGTGCGTCGACTGCGGTGCGTGCGAGCCGGTCTGCCCGGTCGAGGCGATCTACTACGAGGACGACGTCCCCGAGCAGTGGGCCGACTACTACAAGGCGAACGTCGAGTTCTTCGACGACCTCGGCAGCCCCGGCGGCGCGGCCAAGCTCGGCGTCATCGCCAAGGACCACCCGATCATCGCCGACCTGCCCCCGCAGGAGCACGACGAGTGACGGGGTGCTGACCCTCCCCGACTTCCCCTGGGACTCGCTCGCTCCGGCCAAGGAGCGGGCGAGCGCCTTTTCCGACCCCGACCTCGGGCCCGACGCGGGGCGCGGCCTCGTCGACCTGTCGGTCGGCACCCCGGTCGACCCGACCCCCGGGCTCGTGCAGCGGGCGCTCGCCGAGGCGGCGGACGCCCCCGGCTACCCGCAGACCTACGGCACGCCGGACCTGCGCGAGGTCGTGGCCGCTTGGTTCGCGTCGCGGCGCGGGGTCCCGGACGTCGACCCCGCCGGTGTCCTGCCGACGATCGGCTCCAAGGAGCTCGTCGCGTGGCTGCCGACGCTCCTCGGTCTCGGTGACGGCGACGTCGTCGGCTTCCCTCGCGTCGCCTACCCCACCTACGACGTCGGTGCCCGGCTGGCCCGCGCCGTCCCGATGGCCGTCGACGCGCTCACCGCGCTGGGGCCGCTCACCCCTGCGACCACGCCGAGGCTGCTGTGGCTCAACACCCCCGGCAACCCGACGGGCAAGGTCCTCGGGGTCGAGCACCTGCGCAAGGTCGTCGACTGGGCCCGACTGCACGGCGTCGTCGTCGCGTCCGACGAGTGCTACGCCGAGCTGGACTGGCGTCCGCGAGAGGAGGGTTCCGCCGAACCGCCCACCACGCCCTCGATCCTCGACCCGCGCGTCTGCGGCGGCTCCCACGAGGGGCTCCTGGCCGTCTACTCGCTCTCGAAGCAGTCGAACCTCGCCGGCTACCGGGCCGCGTTCGTGGCCGGCGACCCCGCCCTCGTCCGGCAGCTGCTCGAGGTCCGCAAGCACGCCGGGATGATCGTCCCGTGGCCCGTCCAGCGGGCGCTCGTGGCGGCCCTGTCCGACGCCGGCCACGTCGAGGAGCAGAAGGCGCGCTACGCCGCCCGGCGCGCGGTGCTGCGGCCGGCGGTCGAGGCCTTCGGCCTGCGCGTCGACGACTCCGAGGCCGGGCTCTACCTCTGGGCCACCGCGGGCGAGGACTCCCGGACCACCCTCGACCGCCTCGCCGACCGGGGCGTGCTCGTGGCCCCCGGGGACTTCTACGGGCCCGCCGGCCGCGAGCACGTGCGCATCGCGCTCACCGCGACCGACGAGCGCATCGGGGCCGCCGCCCGGCGCCTCGCCCGACCGGGGCGGTGAATCTCACGCCGCCCCCGTTTTTTCCACCGGTGACCGGCGGGTAGGGTCGAAAGGACGCCCAACGCCCATCGAACCCAAGGATCGCGACATGACCGACGGAGCAACCCTCCACGCCGCGGGCACGCAGCTCGACCTCCCCCTCGTCCCCGCGACGGAGGGCAACAGCGGCTACGACATCTCGAAGCTGCTCAAGGAGACGGGGAACGTCACCCTCGACGCAGGGTTCACGAACACCGCCAGCTGCTCCAGCGCCATCACCTACATCGACGGCGACGCCGGCATCCTCCGCTACCGCGGCTACCCCATCGAGCAGCTCGCGAAGAGCTCGACCTTCCTCGAGACCTCGTACCTGCTCATCTACGGCAACCTGCCGACCCCGACCGAGCTCACCCAGTTCGAGGACCGCATCCGCGAGCACACGATGCTCCACGAGGACCTCAAGGGGTTCTTCCGCGGCTTCCCGCGCGACGCGCACCCGATGCCCGTGCTGTCCTCCGCCGTCTCGGCGCTGTCGACCTTCTACCAGGACAGCCTCGACCCGTTCGACGAGGACCAGGTCGAGATCTCGACGATCCGCCTCCTCGCCAAGCTGCCGACCATCGCGGCCTACGCGTACAAGAAGTCGATCGGCCAGCCGTTCCTCTACCCGGACAACGACCTCAGCCTCGTCGAGAACTTCCTCCGGATGACCTTCGGCGTCCCGGCGACCCAGTACGACCTCGACCCCGAGATCGTCAAGGCCGTCGAGCTCCTCCTCGTCCTGCACGCCGACCACGAGCAGAACTGCTCCACCTCGACGGTGCGCCTCGTCGGCTCCTCCCACGCGAACCTCTTCGCGTCGGTCTCGGCCGGCATCAACGCCCTCTTCGGCCCGCTGCACGGCGGCGCGAACCAGGCGGTCCTCGAGATGCTCGAGCGCATCGACGGCGCCGAGTACACCGCCGAGGAGTTCATGAAGAAGGTGAAGAACAAGGAGGACGGCGTCCGCCTCATGGGCTTCGGGCACCGGGTCTACAAGAACTACGACCCGCGCGCGGCCATCATCAAGGACACCGCCCACAGCATCCTCGCGAAGACCGGCGGCAACGACCGGCTGCTCGACATCGCGATGCGCCTCGAGGAGATCGCGCTGGCCGACGACTACTTCGTCGAGCGCAAGCTCTACCCGAACGTCGACTTCTACACCGGCCTGATCTACAAGTCGATGGGCTTCCCGACGCGGATGTTCACCGTCCTGTTCGCCCTCGGCCGCCTGCCGGGCTGGATCGCCCAGTGGCGCGAGATGATCGCCGACCCGGCGCTGAAGATCGGCCGCCCGCGGCAGGTCTACATCGGCGAGGGCGAGCGGTCCTACGTGCCGCTCGACCAGCGCTGACCGACCGCGCGTCGCACCCGACGGCCCGGTACCCCTCGCGGGTGCCGGGCCGTCGTGCGTCCGTGGACGTCCGCTCAGGCGGCGAGCCGGATGACGACCTCGCGGTCGCCGGCGCCGCCCCCGTCGCTCCACGTGAACGCGGAGTCGTCCATCGAGCGGTCCCAGCGCAGGCCGTGGGTGCTGACCTGCGTGGCGCCGGTGTCGGTCGCGCGGGCGACGGCCCACGAGCCGACCGCCCAGGCCTCCTGGGAGGAGCCGGTGCGCACCCGCACCGTCCCGTCGCGCCGGGTGGCGGTCAGGCCGAAGTCCTTCTTCACGAGGGCGACGAGCGCGTCGGCGTCACCGACGCCCTCGGGGGCCCGCAGCGCGCAGCCGATGCCCTGCGCCGTCTGGCCGGAGAGCACCGAGGCCGTCGCCCGCGCCTTCTCCTCGTGCTGCGCGTAGGCCGACCCGGCGGCCGAGCGCTGCACCTCCTGGGCGGCGACGGCGATCTCCATCGAGGTGTAGCCGTCGACCTTCTCGAGCGCGTCGTAGAACTTGTTCGTCGAGTACTCGGGGTCGAGGATCTGCTCGGCCGAGCCCCAGCCCTGCGAGGGCCGCTGCTGGAAGAGCCCGAGCGAGTCGCGGTCGCCGAAGCGCACGTTGCGCACCTTGGACTCCTGCATCGCCGTCGCGATGGCGATGGAGGCGGCCCGCGGCGGCAGCCCGCGCTTGACGGCGATGGCGGTGATGGCGGCGGCGTTGCTCGCCTGGTCCGGGGCCCACTCGTGGGTGGCGCCGGCCGCGGTGACCCGGCACTGCTCGCCCGAGACGGCGTGGAGCAGCCGCTGCACCCCGCCCCAGCCGACGACCCCGAGCCCGACGACGAGCGCGAGCACGAGCACCGCGGCGACCCGGCGGCCGCGACGGGCGGGCCGTCGCTGCTCGGCGAGGGTCACGGAGCCCTGGCGGGTGCGCGGCATCGGGGGCGGTCCTTCGGCTGGCTGGGGTGGCGGGTGCGGGTGGCGGTGCGGGTCGGTCAGTCGTTGGCGTGGAGGGCGGAGTTGAGGACGATGCCGTGCCCGTCGCGCGGCCGGGCCTCGACGGTGCCCGTCACCGAGTTGCGCAGGAACAGCAGGCCCGACTGCCCGGACAGCTCGCGCGCCTTGGTGACCGTGCCGTCCGGCAGGGTCACCTTCGTGCCGGCGGTGAGGTAGAGCCCGGCCTCGACGACGCAGTCGTCGCCGAGGGCGATGCCGAGGCCGGCCTCGGCTCCGAGCAGGCAACGCCTGCCGATGCTCACCCGTTCCGTCCCACCGCCGGAGAGGGTCCCCATCGTCGACGCGCCCCCGCCGATGTCCGAGCCGTCGCCGACGACGACGCCCTGGCTGATCCGGCCCTCGACCATCGAGGAGCCGAGGGTGCCGGCGTTGAAGTTGACGAAGCCCTCGTGCATGACCGTCGTGCCGCTCGCGAGGTGCGCGCCGAGGCGGACCCGGTCGGCGTCGCCGATGCGCACGCCGGCGGGCAGGACGTAGTCGACCATCCGCGGGAACTTGTCGACGGAGAGGACCTGGACCGGGCCGCGCGCCTGCATCCGGGCGCGGACGGTCTCGAAGCCCTCGACGGCGCACGGGCCCTGGGTGGTCCACACGACGTTGGGCAGCACCCCGAAGAGCCCGTCCAGGTTGAGGGAGTTGGGCTCGGCGAGGCGGTGGGAGAGCAGGTGCAGGCGCAGGTAGGCGTCCTGCGTCGACGCCGGGGCGGCGTCCAGGTCGACCCGGACGGTCGCCGTCTCGCGGGCCACGCCGCGCACGTCGTCGGCGACCGCGAGCGCCCGCAGCTCCGGCGGGGCCTCGGAGCCGTCGGGCTCGCCGAGGGCGGGGGCGGGGAACCAGGCGTCGAGGACGGTGCCCTCGGCCGTGCGGGTCAGGAGGCCGTGGCCCCAGGCGGTGCGCGTCATGGGCTCCAGCCTACGGGGGGAGCCCGGGCGCCCCGGACGACCCCGCCGACCGCTCACTAGGGTGTCGGCATGACCGGTCCCACGCCCGTCCTCGACCTCTCCCTCGACGTCACGAGCCTCACCGCGCAGGTCTGCGACGTGCCGTCGGTCAGCCTCGACGAGGCGGCCCTCGCGGACGCCGTCGAGGCCGCCGTGCGCGCCGTCGGGCGCCTCGAGGTGACCCGCCTCGGCAACACCGTCGTCGCCCGGACCGCCCTCGGCCGGGCGGAGCGCGTCGTCCTCGCCGGCCACCTCGACACCGTCCCGCTGACGAGCGACCCGGCCAACCTGCCGACGCGCCGCGTCCCCGGCGCCGACGGCGAGGTCCTGTGGGGCCGCGGCACCGTCGACATGAAGGGCGGCGTGGCCGTGATGCTCCGCGTCCTCCACGAGGTCACCGAGCCGAACCGCGACATCACCTACGTCTTCTACGAGGGCGAGGAGATCGACAGCGAGTACAACGGGCTGCTCCACGTCGAGCAGCAGGCGCCCCACCTCGTCGAGGACGCCGACTTCGCCGTGCTCCTCGAGCCGACCGACGGCCGCGTCGAGGGCGGCTGCAAGGGCACGCTGCGGGCCGAGGTGTCGACCAAGGGGATCGCGGCGCACTCGGCGCGCCCGTGGAAGGGGCACAACGCCATCCACGACGCCGCCGAGGTGCTGGCCCGGCTCGTCGCCTACCGGCCGCGGACGGTCGAGGTCGACGGGCTCGAGTTCGCCGAGGCGCTCAACGCCGTCAAGGTCGAGGGCGGCATCGCCGGCAACGTCATCCCCGACCGCTGCGTCGTGACCGTCAACTACCGCTACGCGCCCTCGCTGTCGCCGGAGGAGGCCGAGGCGCACGTCCGGGAGGTCTTCGACGGCTTCGAGGTGAGCGTCGGCGACAACGCCGGCGGCGCGCGCCCGGGGCTGCACCTCCCGGCGGCGAAGGCGTTCGTCGAGGCCCTCGACCTGCCCGTCCTCGCCAAGCAGGGCTGGACCGACGTCGCCCGCTTCTCGGCGATGGGCGTGCCGGCCGTCAACTTCGGCCCCGGGGACCCCAACCTCGCGCACATGGACGACGAGCAGTGCCCGGTCGCGCAGTACGACGCGTGCGAGGCCGCCCTGCTGCGCTGGCTGCGCGGGTCGGACGGGTGAGCCACCTAGGCTGACGCCGTGGAGACCCCCGAGCAGCCGCAGGAGCGCGACTACCACCAGGGCCCGGTCGTCATGCGCCGGTCCAAGGTGCCGCGCTCGACCACCGACCAGCGCCTCCTCGACAGCCGCGGCTCGGCGGAGTGGGTCCACTCCGACCCGTGGCGCGTCATGCGCGTGACGTCCGAGTTCGTCACCGGCTTCGGGGCGCTCGCCGAGCTCGGCCCGGCGGTCAGCGTCTTCGGCTCGGCCCGCACCCGTCCCGACAGCCCGGAGTACGCGCTCGGCGAGCGCGTCGGTCGGGCCCTCGTCGAGGCCGGCTACGCCGTCATCACCGGGGGCGGCCCCGGCGCGATGGAGGCGGCGAACAAGGGTGCGCTCGAGGCCGACGGCACGTCGGTCGGCCTGGGCATCGAGCTGCCCTTCGAGGCGGGCCTCAACCCCTACGTCGACCTCGGCGTCAACTTCCGCTACTTCTTCGCCCGCAAGACGATGTTCGTCAAGTACGCGTGCGGCTTCGTCGTCCTGCCCGGCGGCTTCGGCACCCTCGACGAGCTCTTCGAGGCGGTGACGCTCGTCCAGACCCAGAAGGTGACGAGCTTCCCGATCGTCCTGCTCGGCACCGCGTACTGGGGCGGCCTGCTCGACTGGCTGCGCGGGACCGCCGTCGCCGCCGGCACGATCAGCGAGAAGGACCTCGCGCTGCTCATCGTCACCGACGACCCCGACGAGGCCGTGCGCGTCGTCGTCGAGGCCGACCGGGCGGTCGTCGAGCAGCGAGCCGCGACGACCCGGCCCGACTGACCCCCGGGACCCGGCCCGGCCGCAGGTCCGGATCGTAGGATCCCCCTCGTGGTCCCCGTCCTGCTCGTCCTCGTCGCGCTGGCGCTCGTCGCCGTCGTGGCCCTCGTGGCGACCGGCCGTCTGCGCGTCGACCCCCTCGCCGACGCCGTGACGAGCACGCCCGACCACGGCCTGCCGGAGGAGCCGGCGGCCGCCGACGTGCGGTCCGTGCGCTTCGACACCGCCGCCCGCGGCTACCGGATGGACGAGGTCGACGCCCACCTGCTCGACCTCGCCGACACGCTCGCGGCGCGCGAGCGTGAGGTGGCCGAGCTGCGGGCCGACGCCGCGGCGACCGCCGCCGCCCCGACCGACGCCACCCCCCGGGAGAGCTGATGGCCTTCACGATCCGCCGCGCGAGCGACCTGCCCCGCGAGGCCGCCTGGGACGCCGTGACCGACCTGCGCGCGCACACCGCCCACGTCCCGCTCACCGACGTCGAGGTGCCCGACGGCGGCCTCGCCCTCGGGGCCGAGGTCAACGCCGTGACCCGGCTCGGCCCGGTGGCCGGCTCGGACCGGATGCTCGTCACGGCGCTCGAGCCCGGGCGCCGGATGCGGCTGGTCAAGACCGGCTGGTTCCTGCGCGGCTGGGCCGACATCACCGTCGACGACGACCCCGCCGGCAGCCGCGTCACGTGGACCGAGGAGATCTGGCTGCCCGGTCTGCGCCGCCTGACGCGCCCGGTCGGCGACCGCCTCGGACCGCTCCTCTTCGGGAAGGTCGTCGAGGGCCTCGTGGCCGGCGCCGAGCGCCGTCGGGGCGGCTCGTGACCTGGTCGGTCCTCGCGGCGGTCCTCGGCGTCGTGGCGGTCCTCGGCGCGGCGTGGTGGCTCGGTCGCCAGCGGCCCGACGACGAGGTGCTCGTCGACGACCCGCGCCCCGGCACCTACCGCACGGCGTTCCGCGGCTACCGCACCGACCAGGTCGACGAGGTCGTCGACCGGCTCGAGGCCCGCATCGCCGAGCGCGAGGCCGAGCTGCGGGTCCTGCGCGGCGAGGCGCCGCCGGCGCCCGCCGCCCCGACGGGGCCGGGGGAGGACGAGCCGCCCCCTCGAGGTCGTCCGGCACCCGGGCGTGACCCGGTTGCCGGACGCCCCGCGCCGCTGCGCCGCACCGACCTCCTCGCCCCCTTGGCCTACCTCCTCGTCGCGGCCTACGTGACGATGCACCTGCTCGGCGCGGTCCGCACCGGCTACCTCTCGCAGGGGGTGCAGGACCAGCAGGCCTTCGAGTGGTACTTCGGGGCGACCGCGCACAACCTCGCCACGCTGTCCAACCCGCTGCTCAGCGATCTCCAGAACTTCCCGGCGGGCGTCAACCTCATGGCCAACGCCGCGGTCCTCGGGCTCGGGGTGCCGCTGGCGCCGCTCACCCTCCTCGCCGGGCCGGAGGTCACCTTCGTCCTCGTCGAGCTCCTCGGCCTCGCCCTCACGGCGAGCGGCTGGTACTGGCTGGTGCGCCGGCGGCTCGCGGTGCACCCGCTCGCGGCCTTCCTCGCGGGGTTGCTCGCGGGCTTCGGCCCGGGGATGGTCAGCCACGCCAACGGCCACCCCAACTTCGTCGTCCAGGCCCTCGTGCCGGTGGTCGTCGACCGGGTGCTGCGGCTCGCCGAGGGGCGCCGTCCGGTGCGCGACGGGGTCGTCCTCGGGCTGCTCGTCGCGTGGCAGGTGCTCGTCGGCGAGGAGGTCCTGCTGCTCACGGCGGTCGGGCTGCTCGTCGGCGGCGTCGTGTGGGCCGCCCACGGGCGCGTGCGCTGGCGCCCGCTCCTCACCGGCGGCGGGGTGGCCGGCCTCGTCGCCCTCGTCCTCGTGGGCTTCCCCCTCTGGTGGCAGTTCCTCGGCCCGCAGAGCTACGCGTCCATCTGGCACCCGCCCGGCGGCAACGACCTCGCCCAGCTGTGGGGGAGGGCCACCCGCACCGTGGGGGCGGACCCGTGGGCGTCCGCCGCGCTCTCGATGAACCGCACCGAGGAGAACTCGTTCTTCGGCGTCGCCCTCTGGGTGGCCGTCGGGCTCACCGTGGTCGCGCTGTGGCGCAGCGTCGTCGTCCGGGCGCTCGCCGTGGTCGTCGTCGTCACCTGCTGGCTCTCGCTCGGCGAGGAGGTCACCCTCCACGGCACGGCGCTCGGCATCCCCGGGCCGTGGGCCCTCCTGGAGCTCGTGCCCGTCGTCCAGAACGTCCTGCCGACCCGGTTCACCCTCGTCGCCCTCCCGGTGCTCGGGGTGCTCCTCGCCCTCGGCGTCGAGCACCTGCGGCGCGCCGTCGACCGGCTCGCCGACCAGACCGGCCCCGGGCTCGCGCTCGGGCTCGCCGCCGGCGTCGTCGCCCTGCTGCCCGTCGTCCCGACGCCCCTCGTCGTCGACCCGCGACCCGTCGTCCCCGCGTTCTTCACGCAGGGCACGTGGCGCGACCACGTCGACGACGGCGGCTCGGTCCTCGCCGTGCCGCCGCCGAACGTCGCCGACGCGCGTGCCCTGGAGTGGCAGGCCGCCGCCCGCTGGGGCTTCCCCGTCGTCGCCGGCTACTTCGTCGGCCCGAACGGGAGCCCGGACCGGGGCGGCCAGTACGGCGCCACCCCGACCGGGCTCACCGTGTGGCTCGCGCAGGTCGCGCAGGCCGACGTCGTCGTCCCGGCGAGCGCGCAGGAGCGGGCCGGCTTCGTCGAGAACCTGCGCGACGGGCGCGTCGACGCCGTCGTCCTCCCCGACGACCGTCCTGCGGCCGGCTCCCTGAGAGACTCTCTCGTGACGCTCCTCGGTGACCCGCAGCACCTCGACGGGGTGTATCTCTGGGACGTGAGGAGGCTGACCGATGGCGCAGGCTGAGCTGGCCCCCGCCGCCGAGGCCGTCACCGAGGCCGGCGGCGGGTCGGTGCTGCGACGGCTCACGACCTCCGCGGGCCGTCACGAGCTCGCCGGGCGCGCGCTGCAGCGGCCGCTGCTCACCATCCTCGCCGTCTACGCCGTCTCGCGGGTCGTCGCCCTCGCGGCGCTCTGGGTCGCCGCGACCTGGTTCCAGAACCCCGCGGGCGTCGGCCACCCCGACCCCTCCCTCGGTGACCTCGTCGGGCTGTGGGACGGCGTCTGGTACCACCGCATCGTCGAGGACGGCTATCCCGTCCCCCTGCCCCGCGACGCCGACAACGGCCGGATCACCTACAGCGCCTGGGCCTTCTACCCCCTCTACCCCTACCTCGTGAAGGGGCTGATGCTCACCGGCCTGTCCTTCGAGGTGGCGGGGGTCGTGCTCAACCTCGTGCTGGGCGCCGTCGGGGCGGTGCTCATCCACGCGCTCTTCCGCAGCACCTACCACGCGGCCCGCCAGCCCCAGCGCGAGCGCCTCGCCCTCGTCGCCGCCTGCCTCTGGTGCTTCTACCCGACCACCTCGGTGATGCTCAAGCCGTACACCGAGGCGCTCGCCGTGACCCTCGTCGCGGCCGCGCTGCTCGTGCTCGTCCGACGCCGCTACCTGCTCGTCGCGGCGGTCGCCCTCCCGCTCGGCTTCACCCGGGGGGTGGCCCCCGCCCTCGGGCTCGCGGTCCTCATCCACCTCGGCGTCCGGTGGCGCGAGGAGCGGTCCGCGGGGCTGCGCCCGCTCGCCGGCCAGTGGCCGCGCATCGTCGTCATGCTCGCGTCCGTGGGCGTCAGCGCCATCGCCTGGCCGGCCGTCGCCGGGATCGCCACCGGCGTCCCGACCGCGTTCTTCGACGTCCAGGCCGCGTGGGGCCAGAAGCCGGCGGACGGACCGTTCGTCCTGTGGTTCCAGTGGGCGTGGGACGGCAAGGGCCTCGCCGGCGTACTCGTCCTCGTCGCGCTCGCGGCCACGTACGTGGCGCTCGTCCTCGGCCGGCACGGTCGCTGGATGAGCGTCGAGATGCGCGTCTGGGCCCTCGCCTACCCCTTCTTCCTCTTCGCGGTCGTCCGCCCGATCACGTCGATGTGGCGCTTCCTCCTCCTCGACATGCCGCTGGCCGCGTTGCTGGCCTCGGTCGCGATGCGCACCGCCGACGGCCAGCAGGTCGTGCCGCACTGGAAGCGCCGGGTGGCCGTCGTCGTCCTCGTGCTCGTCGGGGGCATCCTCTGGTGGACCTGCAGCCTCCTCACCTACACCCCGTGGGGCTCCTTCCCCCCGTGACGTGCGGGTTCGGATTTCGCCACGCCGCAAGCCTGCTGCGATAATGGTCTCCGAGTCTCGGCGGTCCGGCGTCGAGCAGGACGCGGCGCGACCCACGCTGCCGCGACGAAGAAGGGAATCACGCCATGGCGGCAATGAAGCCGAGGACGGGCGACGGCCCGCTCGAGGTCACCAAGGAAGGTCGCGGCATCGTGCTGCGCATGCCCCTCGAGGGCGGTGGGCGGCTCGTCGTCGAGATGACCCCCGACGAGGTGCGCGCGCTGGGCGAGGCCATCGACAACTGCGACGGTCTCTGACCGGCAGGCCGCCGACGGGAGCCCCCACCGACCAACCGGTGGGGGCTCCGTCGTGTCCGGGGGAGGTGTCCGCGTCCGCGCGCGGGGTACGCGGTGAGACGGTGTGGCGCCGCCGCGCCGCCCCCGCCTACGGTCGGGGGCCACGACATCGACGACCCGCCGGCACCCGGCGGCCGAGGAGGACCCACGGATGAACGCCGGCTACGGACTGACGGTGCGCTGGTCGCTCGAGGACGCCCCCGCGGGGGTGGCCGACGAGCTGCGCGAGTACGTCGTCGGCACCTCGATCGCGCGGTTCATGTTCCTCGACGGCCTGGCGTTCAAGGTGTGGCGGATGCGCGAGGGCGAGTGGTTCGAGGGCACCTACGTCTTCGACAGCGAGCAGGAGCGCCAGCACTTCCGCGAGGGGTTCGAGCCCGGGGCGGCGACCGCGCCGGGCAGCGCGATCATCGGCTCGGCGCCGAGCACGATCGAGGAGTGGGAGGTCGTGGCCATCGCCGAGGGCCCGGCCGGCTTCCGACGCGGCGCGGGGCCGTCGGTCAGCTGACGCCGGTCCTCAGCGGCGGACGGCGACGAGCACGCCGTCGCTGACCGGCAGGAGCGCGGTCACGAGGTCGTCGTGGTCGCGCAGGGTCTTGCCGAGGTCGCGCAGCGTCGTCGTCGTCGCGTCCCGCGACGCGGGGTCGGCGACCTTGTCGTGCCAGAGCATGTTGTCGACGACGAGCACCCCGCCGCTGCGCAGGAGGCGGACCGCGTGCCCCACGTACGTCGGGTAGGTGTCCTTGTCGGCGTCGACGTGGACCATGTCGTAGCCGCCGTCGGCCATCCGCGGGAGGACCTCGGCGGCGGCGCCCGTGATGACACGCGTGCGCTGGTGCGGGTAGCCCGCCTCGGCGTACGCCTGGCGCGCGAGGCGCTGGTGCTCGGCCGAGACGTCGATGGTCGTGAGGATGCCGTCGTCGGGCATCCCCGAGAGCAGCCACAGCCCGGAGGTGCCGGCGCCCGTCCCGACCTCGAGGACGTGCTTGGCCCGCACGCTCGCCGCGAGCAGGCGCAGCACGGCGCCCGCCCCGGTGCCGACGGGGGAGGCGGCGCCGAGCTCGGCGCCCCGGCGGCGGGCCGCCTCGACGACCTCGGGCTCGGGGACGAACTCCTCCGCGTAGGACCAGCTGGCCGGCTTCAGTCCGCTCATGGCGGCAACCCTAGTGCGCCCGGCAGGGGGTGGCGCGCCACCGGCTCCCAGCCGGCGTTCAGCCTTCCCGGGAACAATTCACGGTTCCGGCACGTATCGATGGGTGGCATGAGCAGCGTGGTGAGCGAGGAACCGATGGCGACGACCGCAGACCCGGCCCCGGTGGGCACGGGGACCGCGTGGGTGCCCCCGTCGTGGGAGGAGGTCGTCGAGCAGCACTCGGCCCGCGTCTACCGCCTGGCCTACCGCCTGACCGGCAACGTCCACGACGCCGAGGACCTCACGCAGGACGTCTTCGTCCGCGTCTTCCGCTCGCTGCACACCTACCAGCCCGGCACCTTCGAGGGCTGGCTGCACCGCATCACGACCAACGTCTTCCTCGACAAGATGCGCCGCAAGCAGCGCATCCGCTTCGACGCCCTCTCGGACGAGTCGGCGGCGCGCCTGCCGAGCCGCGACCTCGGCCCCGAGCAGACCTTTGCCGACACCCACCTCGACGACGACGTCCAGCGCGCGCTCGACGCGCTCTCGCCGGACTTCCGCGCCGCCGTCGTCCTCTGCGACATCGAGGGCCTCTCCTACGAGGAGGTCGCCGCGACGCTCGGCATCAAGCTCGGGACGGTGCGCTCGCGCATCCACCGTGGCCGGGCCCAGCTGCGCGAGGCGCTCGCGCACCGGGCCCCGCGCCCGCGCCCCGAGGTCTCCGCTCCCACCCGCCGCGGCCCGGTCGTCCGGCGACCCGCCGCCGGAGTCGTATGACGGCCCGCGCGGGCGTGCGGTGCCTCGGCGACGAGCTCTCGGAGTACGCCGCCGGCCGCCTCGGCGCGACCCGCGAGCAGGCCTGGGACCGCCACCTCGTCGCCTGCGAGGTGTGTCGCCACGCAGTCGGGCAGGAGCGCCGCCTGCGGGCCGCCCTCGCGGGTGCGCCGTCGATGCCGGGTGACCTGCGCCTCAGCCTGCTCGCCCTCGCGCGGGACCTCGAGCCCCCGGCCGCCCCCGCGCCGGCGGCGGCCGCCGGGCCGGACCCCCTCCGGCTGCTCGCCCCGTCCGCGCCGCCCTGCCACCGCAGCGCCCTGCGCGCCACCGTCGTGGCCGCCGCCGCGGCCGGCGTCTCCGCCGCCGCCGCCTGGAGCCTGACGGTCATCGGGACGCCCGGCGTCGTACGGCCGGCGGGTTCCCCGGCCGGGCCCGCCTCCGCGACGACGCGGGTCGTCGCCCCCCACGGGACGACGGCGTTCGCGCAGGTCAGCCTCACGACGCGCACCTCCTCGCCCGCGCCGTCCCGCCAGCAGGCACAATCGACGCCATGAGCGAACGGGACCGCGGGTCCGACGACTGGCAGCCGTGGGACCGCGAGCCCCCGAGCGGCCCGGCGACCGAGCCGGTGCCCGCCGCGGAGCCGCAGTGGGCGGGCGCCGCCGGCGCGGAGCCGACCACCGAGCTCCCGGCCGGCCCGCCCCCGCCGCCGTATCAGCCGATCAGCGGCTCGTGGGGCGCCCCGCCCGTGCCTCCGGCCGCGTCGTCCGCCCACCCCGTCTCGCAGCCCGAGCCCCGTCCCGGCCGGCGCGGACCGGGCTGGGGCGCGCTCGTCGGCGTCGCGCTCGCGACCGCCCTCGTCGCCGGCACGACCGGCGGCATCGTCGGGGGGGCGTTGGCCGACCGTGGGTCGGGCTCCTCCGGCGGCACGTCCGTCGCCGCCCCGCAGCCGGGAGCCGGTGCGACGACCCGCCCGCGTGGCTCGGTGGCCAACATCGCGGCGACCGCCCTCCCCAGCGTCGTGACGCTGCGCGTCGAGGGGGCGGACGGCGGCGCCACCGGCTCCGGCTGGGTCTACGACGACCGAGGGCACGTGGTGACGAACAACCACGTCGTCGCGGGCGCCGGCGACTCCACCATCACGGTCGTGCTCTCCAACGGCAAGCAGGTGTCCGGCAAGGTCGTCGGGCGCGACGCGTCCTACGACCTCGCCGTCGTGCGGGTCGAGGGCGCCGACCTCGCGCCGCTGCCGGTCGGCAGCTCCTCGGACGTCGTCGTCGGTGACGAGGTCATCGCGGTCGGCGCGCCCCTCGGCCTCGACTCGACCGTGACGAGCGGCATCGTCAGCGCCCTCGACCGCCCCGTCACGCCCGGCCAGCAGGACGACCAGTCGTTCATCAACGCGATCCAGACCGACGCCGCGATCAACCCGGGCAACTCCGGGGGGCCGCTGCTCGACATGCAGGGCCGCGTGATCGGCGTCAACTCCGCCATCGCCCGCGTGCCGGGCACCTCGCTCGGGGGCCAGAGCGGCAACATCGGCGTCGGCTTCGCGATCCCCAGCGACCAGGTGTCGACGACGGTCGACCAGCTGATCAGCACCGGCAAGGCCGAGCACCCGATCATCGGCGTCTACCTCGACAGCTCCTACGACGGCGAGGGCGTGCGCGTCGCCGAGGACGGGCCGAACGGCGACCCGGCGGTCAACCCCGGTGGCCCCGCCGACGAGGCCGGCATCGAGGCCGGCGACGTCATCACCGCCTTCGAGGGTCGGCCGGTCTCGGACGACGGCGAGCTCGTCGTCAAGATCCGCGCGCGCAGGGTCGGGGAGTCCGTGCGGCTGACCATCGTGCGCGACGGTCGGGAGCGGGATGTCACCATGGTGCTCCAGGGGTCGGAGTGACCCCCCGCAGCGAAGGGGAGTGACGCGGTGTTCGGCGTCAACGGGTGGGAGATCATCCTGCTCGCACTCATCGCGGTGTTCGTGCTCGGCCCGGACAAGCTGCCCGAGTACGCGGCCAAGCTCGCACGCGGCATCCGCCAGCTGCGGGTGATGGCCGAGGGTGCGAAGGACTCGCTGCGTGACCAGCTCGGCCCGGAGTACGAGGACATCGACTGGCGCCAGTACGACCCGCGCCAGTACGACCCCCGACGCATCGTCCGCGAGGCGCTGCTGGAACCGCTCGACGAGGCCGTCGCCCCGGTGCGGGGCGAGATCTCGAGCGTGCGCGACGCCGCCCGGGTGCGTCGTCCCGCGGGGGACGCGGCCGCCGCCGGAGCGGCAGGCGCTGCGGCCGGGGCGACCGCCGCGGCGGGGACCGGGTCGGGCGCGGGCTCGACGGACGCCGGCACCACCGACCTCGGCGACGGGTACGTGGAGGACGGCTACGACGACGAGTACGTGACCGTGCAGCCGTGGATGACGCCGACGGCGT
This sequence comes from Phycicoccus mangrovi, assembly GCF_018729305.1. Lineage (NCBI taxonomy): Bacteria > Bacillati > Actinomycetota > Actinomycetes > Micrococcales > Intrasporangiaceae > Phycicoccus > Phycicoccus mangrovi. Next base: position 87,036 of record NZ_JAHHWP010000001.1, read on the forward strand.
TCGACCCCGCGCTGCCGACGCCGTTCGACACCGACGCGACCTGACCGGACCGGCCGGCCGCGCCGGCCGCGTCAGCGACCGACCGGCGAGAGGCCGAGCGAGCGACCCGCGAGGCCGCGCGAGCGCGTGGCGAGGCCGGAGGCGATGCCCCGCAGCGCGACCGCGGCGGGGGAGTCCGGCTCGCCGAGGACCACCGGGCTGCCCTGGTCGGCGCCGATGCGCAGGCGCGTGTCGAGGGGGATCTGGCCGAGCAGCGGCACCTCGGCGCCGATCGAGCGCGAGAGCGACTCGGCGACCTCACGACCGCCGCCCGAGCCGAAGATCTCCTCGCGGGAGCCGTCGGGCAGCTCGAGCCAGCTCATGTTCTCGATGACGCCGGCGACCCGCTGGTGGGTCTGGAGGGCGATGGAGCCGGCGCGCTCGGCGACCTCGGCCGCCGCCTGCTGCGGCGTCGTGACGACGAGGATCTCGGCGCCCGGGATGAGCTGGGCGACGGAGATCGCGATGTCGCCGGTGCCCGGCGGGAGGTCGAGGAGGAGGACGTCGAGGTCGCCCCAGAAGACGTCGGCGAGGAACTGCTGCAGCGCGCGGTGCAGCATCGGGCCGCGCCAGACGACCGGCTGGTTGCCGGGCACGAACATCCCGATCGAGATGACCTTCACGTCGTGGCTGACCGGCGGCATGATCATGTCGTCGACCTGGGTCGGCTTGTGCTCGACGCCGAGCATGCGGGGGATCGAGAAGCCGTAGATGTCGGCGTCGACGACCCCGACGCGCAGGCCCTGCGCGGCGAGTGCGGCCGCGAGGTTGGCGGTGACCGAGCTCTTGCCGACGCCGCCCTTGCCGGAGGCGACCGCGTAGACGCGGGTCAGGGAGCCGGCCTTGGCGAAGGGGACCTCGCGCTCGGCGGTGCCGCCGCGCAGCTTGGTCTTCAGGTCGGCGCGCTGCTCGTCGCTCATGACACCGAGGGTGACGCTGACGTCGGTGACCCCGTCCACGGCCGCCAGGGCGTTCGTCGTGTCCCGGGTCAGCGTGTCCTTGAGCGGGCAGGCGGCCACGGTGAGCAGGACGGTGACGGCGACGCGGCCGTCGTCGTCGCACGCGAGGTCGCCGACCATCCCGAGCTCGGTGATCGGGCGCCGGATCTCGGGGTCGATGACCTTCTCGAGGGCGGCGTGGAGGACGTCGGTGCTGACCTGCGGCATGCCCCCGAGTCTAGGTCCGCGGCGCGGCCCGGCCGTCGTCGGCCCCGGTCGGGGCGGGGGGCTGTTGCACGACGACGAGGCCCCGCTCCTCCATCTCGTCGAGCAGGTCGCGCAGCTCGCTGCGGACGAAGTCGCGGGTCGCGGTGTCCCGCATCGCGATGCGCAGCGCGGCGACCTCGCGGGTGAGGAACTCGGTGTCGGCGAGGTTGCGCTCGTCGCGCGAGCGGTCCTGCTCGAGGGCGACGCGGTCGCGGTCGGCCTGGCGGTTCTGCGCGAGGAGGATGAGCGGGGCGGCGTACGAGGCCTGCAGCGACAGGATGAGCGTGAGCAGCGTGTAGTTGAGCGACCGGGGGTCGAACTGGAGCACGGCCGGCAGGAAGGTGTTCCAGGCGAGCCAGACGACGACGAAGACGGTCATCCCGATGAGGAAGTACGCCGTGCCCATGAACCGGGCGAACTTCTCGGACAGGACGCCGAAGGCCTCCCCGGAGAACGCGGCGGGCAGCGTGAAGCGCCGCCGGCCGGCCTCGCGGGGGGTGTCGATGCGGGAGCGGCGCTCGCGCTCAGCCACGGGTCACCTCCTCGTGGGTGACGACGTCGTGGCGCTCCTCGCGCCAGTCGTCGGGAAGGATGTGGTCGAGCACGTCGTCGACGGTGACCGCGCCGAGCAGGTGCCCCTCCTCGTCGACGACCGGCATGCCGACGAGGTCGTAGGTGGCGAGCATCCGGGTCACCTGGCCCAGGCTCGCGGTGGGCGGCAGCGGCTCGACGTCCTTGTCGAGGATGCCGCCGATCGGCTGGTGGGGCGCCTCGCGCAGGAGCCGCTGGATGTGGACGACGCCGAGGAACTTGCCGGTGGGGGTCTCCAGCGGCGGGCGGCAGACGAAGACGGTGCAGGCCAACGCGGTCGAGAGCTCCTGGCGGCGGACGACGGCGAGGGCCTCGGCGATCGACGCCTCCGGGCCGAGGATGACCGGCTCGGTCGTCATGAGGCCACCGGCGGTGTTCTCGTCGTAGGTGAGGAGGCGGCGCAGGTCGGCGGCCTCGTCGGCGTCCATCTTCTCGAGCAGCTCCTCCTGACGCTCCGGCGGCAGCTCGGAGAGGAGATCGGCGGCGTCGTCGGGCTCCATCGCCTCGAGGACGTCGGCGGCGCGGGCGACCTCGAGGCCGACGAGGATCTCGACCTGGTCGTCCTCGGGCAGCTCCTCGATGACGTCGGCGAGGCGCTCGTCGGTGAGGGCGGCGGCGACCTCGGCGCGGCGGCGCGGGCTGAGGTCGTGGATGACCTCGGCGAGGTCGGCGGGCTTGAGGTCCTCGTAGGTCTCGAGCAGCTTGGCGGCGCCCTGCCCCTCGCTCGCGGTGCGCAGGCCGACGACGTCCTCGATCGTCGCGACGAACGTCTCGCCGCGGCGGCGCCCGAGCCGGCCGAGGCGGGAGGGGCGCGAGGCGTCGAGGCGCACGGCGACGCGCGTGACGTTCCAGCCGCGCTGGCCGAGCTGCTCGATGCCGACGTCCTGCACGGTGGCCGTCGCGATGTCGCCGTCCTCGGTGCGGACCTGGACGGTGCGCTCGAGGAGCTCGGCGACGACGAGGGTCTCGTTGGGGCGCTGCTCGAAGCGGCGCATGTTGACCAGGCCGGTGGTGATGACCTGACCGCCCTCGACGGAGGTGACGCGGGTCATCGGGACGAACACGCGACGGCGGCCCGGCACCTCGACGACGAGCCCGATGGCCCGCGGGCGGGCCCGGCTGGCGCTGAACGTGACGACGACGTCGCGGACGCGGCCCACCTTGTCGCCGAGCGGGTCGAAGACGTCCAGCTCGGACAGGCGGCCGACGAAGGCCCGGGTCGGCGTGCTCACGTCCGACAGGCTATCCGCCGCCGGAGGGGGTCGTGGACGGCTCGTCCGGGGTGTTGCGTCGGGCGCCGGCCCGGCCGCGCCAGTGCCAGGGCCGCCACCGTGCGGTCGCGGGTGGTGCCGGTCGCACGGGGGTCGCACCGCTGCTCGTGCCATGGTGGCCGGGCTGCTCGCCGGGGCGGCCGTGCGGGGTGAGGACGTGGAGGGTGTCGTGCGCCCGCCAGCGCTCGAGGACCTCCTCGGCGCTGCCCGGTGCGTTGAGCCGTTCGGGCCGCAGCACCGCGGCGGCCTGCTCCCACGCGTCGGTGCCCGGCTCGAGGACGCGGGCGGTGGCGTGGACGGTGAGGAGGCGGCCGCCGGTGTCCTTGCTGCGCAGGACCAGCTCGACCTCGTCGGGCAGCCACGGCAGGTGCTGCTCACCGGGGCCCGACACGACGTAGGCGGCCGGGCCGGTGCCCCGTTCGTCACCGTCGTCGTGCCAGACGTGCCACACCGGGTACGTCGAACCGTCCGGGAGGCGGACCCACAGCAGCCCCGACTTGGAGGCGGCCTCGTCGAGCAGCCTCGTCACGTCGACCCGCGGCCGGGCGGGCGCGGCGGGGGCCGTGGCGGCGTCGGTGGTCGCCTCGTCGGACATGTCCAGCACTCTCCCACAGCATCCGCTCGTCCCGGCTGCTCCGCATCCCGGTGCAGTCGGGACGAGCGGTCGTGGTGCGTCCCGCCGGTGCCGTCTCGCCCTGCCGGTGCGACCTCGCCCTACCGGTGCGACCTCGCCCCGCCGTTCCGCTCCCGCCCGGCCGGGGGGTCACACACCCCGGCACGGCGAATCCCGAGCGGCACGGCGAGACGACGGCGGTGGGGCTGCGAGGAGTCGGGCAGGAGGGGCGACAGTAGGCGGTCCTGCATCTGGTGAGTGGACGAATTCCTTTCTGCTGAGGGCGAACCGAGCCGCGTAGTCCTTTGCTTGTCGAACACGTGTTCGGTACACTGAGGCATGGACACCGAGACTTTCTCCCGCCGCATCGCGGCGCTGCGCGAGGAGTGCGCGCGGCTGGGGGCCGAGCTGGTCGAGGGTGGCCATTCGCTGTCGTCGGAGGAGGCGTTCGCGCTCGCGGGGGAGCTGCAGGGTGTCGTGAACGCGGCCGAGGGGGTCACGGCGGTGGCGGGTGCGTGGGGTGCTCGGGTGGAGACGACGGTGCGGTCCGGGTCGTGGGAGCGGGTGCACCCGGTGGGGTTCGTCGACGCGATGGCCGCGACGCGAATGTCATTGGCGACGGGTCTGACCGAGGGGGTCGCGGGTCGGAAGGCGGCGCTGGGGGCCGCGCTGGGTGAGCGGTTCCCGCAGGTGCGTGACCTGCTGATCGAGGGTGCGGTCGCGGTGGTTAACGTGCAGAAGGTCGTCGACGCGTGCGCGGGGCTGGACGTGCAGGCGTGTGTGCGGGTCGATGCCGACGTGGCGCCGCGGCTGGCGGGGATGGATCCCTCCCGTGTCACCAGTGAGGCGCGCAGGGTGGCGACGCGGGTGGCGGCCGACCAGGTCGCGGCGCACGTGGCCCGGACGCGCAAGGGGCGCCGGGTGGAGGTGTGCCCGGGCGAGGACGGGCTGACGGACTGGTTCGCCTCGTTGCCGACGGCGACGTCCTCGGCGATGTGGGCGGCGGTGGAGGAGCTGGCCGGGGACTACCGGCAGGTCGACGACGCCCTGTCGGTGCCTGAGTCCCGCGCGGACGCGCTGGCCGACCTGGTGCTGCGCAACGTGCGTGTCTCGGCGCAGGTGACGCTCGGGGTGCCCGTGGTCACGGACCGGCCGGCGCCGGAGCAGGTGTCGGGGACGTGGTTCCGGGTGGAGTGGGACGACGAGGACACCCTCGTGGACGCCACGACCGGTGAGATCGTCCGGTACGGCGACCTCGACCCGGACTCGCGCGAAGCACTGTCGTGGCTGGAGGAACCGGCCGACGACCCGAGCGACCGCAGCGTCCTGCAGGCCGAGGTCACGCCCGGGTACGCGGTGTCGGGGACGCAGCTGCCGGGTCTGGGCTGGGTCGACCCGGCAACCCTCGCGAACCTGCTGAAGCTGTTGCCGTTCGAGGTCGCGCGCGCGGTCCTCGAGGCCGACACCGGGACCCTGGCCTCGCTGACCACCGGGGCGTACAAGCCACCGAAGGCGATCAGCGAGTTCGTCAAGACGAGGGACGGGACGTGCCGGATGTGGGGCTGCACCCGCCCGGCCGAACACTGCGACCTCGACCACGTCCGTCCCTGGCCCACCGGCCAGACCACCCCGACCGGGCTGGCGGACCTGTGCCGCCGGCACCACCGCTTCAAGCAGCAAGGCCGGTGGCGACCCCACCTCGCCCCCGACGGCACCGTCACCTGGCACGGCCCCGACGGCGCCACCCGCACCACCGAACCCCAGCACCGCACCACCGGCTGACCCGCGCCCCGGACCGCCGACGTCCGGCCGCCCTGTCATGGCAACCCGGCGAGGCGAGACGACCACGGCACCGCGAGCCCGCGTCGACCTCGCCCGGCCGCCCCGATCTCGCCTGGCCGTCCTGTCATGGCACCTCGGCGAGGCGAGACGACCACGGCGCCGCGAGCCCGCCCCGACCTCGCGCTGCCGCGGTGTGGGTCACACCGTGACGTGGCTCATGCGGAGCGGACCCGACCCGCTGCTAGCGTCCGACGCGACCGTGCACCCCGCCTCGGAAGGCTCGACGATGCGCAGCGCCAAGGACTTCTTCGCCCCCCTCGCCGTGGGGGCGCCGACGCCGCTCCGGGAGGTGCCGGCCCGGCCCAGCCGGATGATCCACTTCTTCGACCCGAGCAACCCGAAGATGGCCGCGAAGGTGCCCGACATGGTCGGCACCGTAGACGTCCTCCTCGGCAACCTCGAGGACGCGGTCAAGGCCGAGAACAAGGAGGCCGCCCGCCAGGGGCTCGTGGACATCGCGCGGGCCACCGACTTCGGGGACCACACCCAGCTCTGGACGCGCGTCAACGCCCTCGACAGCCCGTGGGCGCTCGACGACCTGACCACGCTCGTCACCGAGATCGGCGACCGGCTCGACGTCGTCATGGTCCCGAAGGTCCAGGGTCCGGAGGACATCCACTACGTCGACCGGCTCCTCGCGCAGCTCGAGGCGAAGGCCGGCGTCACGCGCCCGATCCTCGTCCACGCCATCCTCGAGACGGCCCGCGGCATGGCCAACGTCGAGGCCATCGCCGGTGCGAGCCCGCGGATGCAGGGCATCAGCCTCGGGCCGGCCGACCTCGCCGCCGACCGCCGGATGAAGACGACGCGCGTCGGCGGTGGCCACCCCGGCTACCTCGTGCGCCAGGACCCGGTCGACGGCGACGTCGAAGGAGCTCGGTCGGTCTTCCAGCAGGACCTGTGGCACTACACGATCGCGCGGATGGTCGACGCCTGCGCGATGCACGGGATCTTCCCGTACTACGGCCCCTTCGGGGACATCAAGGACGTCGTCGCCTGTGAGGACCAGTTCCGCAACGCCTTCCTCCTCGGCTGTGTCGGCACGTGGAGCCTGCACCCGGTGCAGATCGCCATCGCCAAGAAGGTCTTCAGCCCGTCGGCCGACGACGTCGCGCACGCCCGCCGGGTACGGGCCGCGATGGGCGACGGCACGGGCGCGGTGATGCTCGACGGGAAGATGGAGGACGACGCGAGCCTCAAGCAGTGCCTCGTCATCCTGGAGCTCGCGGACCGCCTGTCCGCCAACGACCCCGAGCTCGCCGAGCTCTACGCCGAGGGGAGCGACGCATGAGCGAGGCCTACCGCCCCCGCCGCTCCGTGCTCTACATGCCGAGCAGCAACGAGCGCGCGCTCGAGAAGGCGAAGACGCTGCCGGTCGACGGGCTGATCCTCGACCTGGAGGACGCCGTGGGCCCGCACGACAAGCCGCAGGCCCGCGAGAACGCCTGCGCGGCAGCCGCATCCGGAGAGTACGGCCACCGTGAGGTGACCATCCGAGTCAACGGCCTCGGCACCGAGTGGCACGACGCCGATCTCGAGGCCGCCTGTGCCGCAGGCCCGGACGGCATCGTCGTGCCGAAGGTCGGCTCGGCCCAGGAGGTCCGCGACCTCGTCGCCGCGATGGAGCGTCACGGCGCCCCGGACCGCACCCGCCTCTGGGCGATGGTCGAGACCCCCGGCGCCGTGCTCGACGCCCGCGAGATCGCCTCCGCGTCGGACCGGCTCGCCGTCCTCGTGCTCGGCACCAACGACCTCGTCAAGGAGCTCCAGGCCCGGTTCGTCCCCGGGCGCGCGCCCCTGCTCGGCGCCCTCTCGACGGTCCTCCTGGCGGCCCGCGCCGCCGGCGTCGCCGTCCTCGACGGTGTCTACAACGACGTCAAGGACGCCGAGGGCTTCGAGGCCGAGTGCCGGCAGGGCCGCGACCTGGGGTTCGACGGCAAGACGCTCATCCACCCCGGGCAGGTCGACCCGTGCAACGCCGTGTTCGCCCCGAGCGCCGTGGACGTCGAGGACGCCCGCGGGCTGCTCGACGCCTGGGATGCCGGTGCCGGCCGCGGCGTCGTCACCTACCGCGGCCGGATGGTCGAGAACCTCCACGTCGAGGTCGCCCGGCGGGTGCTGGCGGTCGACGAGGTCGTCCGCTCGCGCTGACGCCGAGCGGCCACCCCGGCCTCAGGCGGTGCGGACCGTCTGGGCGTCGCGGTAGGCGGCCTCCGCCGCGGCCCACGGCCCGCGGCGCCCGGCGAGCGACGGGACGAGCGGGAGGAGGTCGGCCGAGAAGGCCACGCTCGCCTCGCGGGGCAGGAGCGAGGGCAGGTTGTCGACGGCGATGACGTCGAGCGCCGGGGTGTCGGCGACCCGGCGCGCCGGCTCCTCCCACGACGTGATCGACGTGTTGACCGGGACGAGGTTGTGCTCGGAGGTGACGTCGCACGTGACGTCGGCGACGACGCGCAGCGCGCGCTCCGCGTCGAGGTCCTCGGGCCGCACGAACGCCTCCTGCGGCGTCGTCGAGAGCACGCAGTTGACGAGGAGCTCGTGCTCGAGGATCGCCGCGTGGTCGAGCTCGCGGGTGTCCTCGCGGTCCCAGCCGTCGAGCACGGTGCCGGCGGCCACGAGCGCGTCGAGGGCGCCGATGCCGCTGCGGCCCTGGGCACCGATGACGAGCGCCGACATCCCGTCGGCACCGGCCGAGCGCACGAGGGCGTCGAGCTCGGCCTTCTCCATCGGGTGCAGCGGCTCGAGCCGGCCCCGGGCGGCGAGGACGCCGAGCGAGGCGCCGACGTACCCGGCCCAGTAGCCGAAGGCGATGACGCGCCGGCCGTCGACGGTCAGGTACTCGAGGTCGAGCAGCGTGCCGCCGCCGGCGGTGAAGCGGCGCAGCAGCGCGCCGGCCCCCTCCTGCCCCTTGTAGGCGTGACCGAAGAAGATGTGGGTGTGCCGCAGCTCGGTCGGGGCGTCCGGGAGCTCTTTGATGCCGAGCACGTACGCGTCGTCCGGCGCGTCGACCCACGACCCGGCCGGCGCGACCTCGCAGCCGCCGGTGCGGTAGGCCTCGATGCCGAAGACGCGCTGCGGCGACTCCTCGACGGTGACCCGGACGCCGTCCGCGACGAGGCGCGCCGCGTCGTGGGGGACGAGCGGGGCGCGGCGCTCGGTGGAGCGGGTCTCGTGGCGCAGCCACAGGTGCGGGGACGACATGGTGCTCATTCTCCCGGGTAGACGACGCCGAGCTGGTGGCGGACCTCGTCCATGACCCCCATGGCCCGCCGGGTGGCCTCCCAGGGGACCGACCACGTCTCGCTCCGGCCCTCGGCGACGGCCCGGGCGACCTCGGCCGCCTCGTAGCGGAAGCCGTGGTCGGGGTGCTCGGGCTCGAAGGTGTCGACGAGCGTCCCCTCGGGGTCGAGCAGCCGCACGGTGCTCGCCGAGCCGTAGAAGTGTCCGGGCCCGGTCAGCTCGAGGCGCCCGGCCGCACCTGCCACGAGGGCGGCGCACGGCGTCGCGGCGGCCATCGTCGAGGTCATCCGGGCGAGCGTCGACCCCTTGACCGAGCTGATGCCGACGGTGACGTCGACCCCCTCCGGGCTCAGCGTCCCCCGGGCCGCGACGGCGCCGAGCTCGCCGACGACGTGGTCGACGAAGTGGACCGGGTAGACCCCGAGGTCGAGCAGCGACCCGCCGGCGAGCTCGGGGTCCCAGAGCCGCCGGGGACCGTCCGGCCAGAGGTGCTGGCCGTGGTCGGCCTGGACGAGCACGACCTCGCCGAGCGTGCCGGCCTCGATCGTGCGGCGGACGACGTCGTACTGGGGCAGGTAGCGGCTCCACATCGCCTCCGCGGCGAGCAGGCCGCCGGCCTCCGCGGCGGCGAGCACCTCGTCGGCCTCCTCCCGGTTGCGCGTGAAGGCCTTCTCGACGAGGACGTGCTTGCCGGCGTGCAGGGCCATCAGGGCGTGCGTGTGGTGCTCGCTGTGCGGGCTGGCGACGTAGACCGCTTCGACGGCCGAGTCGGCCACGAGCTCCTCGTACGAGCCGTACGCGCTCGCGACGTCGTGCCGCTGCGCGAACTCCTGCGCCCGCTCGGCCGACCGGGACCCGACGGCCACGACGCTCGAGCGGGTGCCCGCGCGGACGGCGTCGGCGAAGACGTGGGCGATGCCACCCGGCCCGATGACGCCCCAGCGCAGCGGGGGCGCCTCGAGCGGGTCGGGGGTCGTCGGCGGGGCGAGGGAGAGCGGCGACGGCATGGGTGCACCCTAGGCGCTCGCACCCCCGTCGAGCACCGAGCGGATCCAGCGCAGCTGCGGGCCGCCGTGGTCCCGCCAGTAGTCGCCGGTGTGCCCGCCGTCGTCGATGGTCACGCGCGCCGACGGGAGGGCCTGCCCGAAGGCCCGGTTCGCCGCGGCGAACGGGTCCTCGCGCCCGCAGTCCATCCGCACGGGGATGCGCTCGAGCACCCGGCGGCGCCCCGCGGCGAAGACGTCGTGCCGCTCGAAGTCCTCGCGGTCGTCGAAGGCGCCGGGGGCCGCCGCGCCCGGCGAGGTCCACAGCGCCGCGCTCATCGGCGCGACGGCCGCGACCCGCGCCGGCCCGAGCTCGCTGGCCAGGAGCAGCGAGCCGTAGCCGCCCATCGACCAGCCGAGGAACGCGACCTGCTCGGTCGCGCCGTACTCCTCGGCGACGAGGGGGAGGAAGTCGTCGGTGACCATCGCGCCGGAGTCCGTGCCGTCGTCGCGCCGGTGCCAGTACCCGTTGCCGCCGTCCACCGCCGCGACCGCGAGCCCCGTGGCGGCGACGTCCTGCCCCAGGTGGAGGAGGTCGAGCGCCTGCTCGCCGTGCCCGCCCTTGCCGTGGAGCACGACGACGGGCGCGCGCAGCACCGGCCGGTCGCGCGGCATCGCGAGGACCCACGGGAGGTCGCGCCCCGGCACGTGGCGCGAGCGCAGCGTGCCGCGGCGGACCTCGACGTCCCCGCCCGAGCAGCCCGCCAGCACGAGCGCCGCGGCCGACACGGCCCCGGCGACGACCTGGCGGCGGGACGGGCTGGGCACGACGTCAGGCTAGGGCGGGAGCCGGGAGACGCGTCAGAACCGCGCCGTCGCCTCCGCGACGAGGTCGCCGACGAGCTCGCCCGCGTCGACCTCGAGCCCGCGCCGGGCGAACCACGTGACCATCGTCGTCGCGTCGCGCTCGAGGAACTCGAAGCCCTGCGGGTTGCCGATGACGTCGACGACCTGCGGCCAGTCGATGAGCACCAGGCGCTCGTCGTGGACGAGGACGTTGTACGGGCTGAGGTCGCCGTGGGTCCAGCCGTGGTGGGCGAGCGTGAGCATCACCGACCGCAGCTGCTCGAAGAGGTCGCGCAGCAGCGCGGGCTCCGGACGCGTCTGGACCAGGCGCGGCGCCGCGACCGGCGTCGGGCCGTCGGTGCTGCCGACGAACTCCATGAGCATCTCGGACTCGTCGAGCTGGACGGGGTAGGGGACCGGCAGGCCGAGCTCCCAGAGGGAGCCGAGCGCGGCGAACTCGGCGGCCGCCCACTGCCCGGCGATCACCTGCTTGCCGAAGTCGGTGCGCCGGGCCATCGCGCGCGCCTCGCGGCTCTTGCGGACCCGGCGTCCCTCGAGGTAGCCGGCGTCGCGGTGGAAGAGGCGGTGGTCGCCGCTGCGGTAGCGCTTGGCGGCCATCGTCGAGACGGTGCCGGAGCCCGGGAGCCAGCGGCGGACGACGTGGACGTCGGCCTCCTTGCCGGTCTTGAGGACGCCGAGGTCGGCGTCGACGGCGCCGAGCGCGGTGACGACCCAGCCCGGCCGGGGCTTGGGCCCGTGGGTCGCGCCGTCCCAGGAGGACCAGCGCTCGCCCTCGGGCGGGGCGTCAGGAGAGGTGTCGGTGGAGAAGGCTGTCTGCTTCTCCGGCAGGTGGAACGGCATGTGTGCCAACGGGGTGCTCCTGTGCGAGGAAGGGGATCGGGGCCGGGGTGCGGCCCGGGACAGTCATGGACATGTCGGCCTCCTTCGTCGTGCGGGAGCACGCGGGGTGCGCGTTCGGACCCCAGCGTGCGGCAGTCGTCCCCGGCGGCGCCACTGCTTTTCCCGGGCGGCCGGGGCGTGGGCGGCGTCACACGGTGGGGGGACTCACAGTCGACGGCCGTTCCGGGGCGCGGCTGCCGCAGGCACACTGATCCGCGACACCACCGACCCACGCGAAGGCGGCGATCCGCGCATGTCCCGACTCCAGACCACCGACGGTCTCACCGAGGAGCAGCACGAGCTCATCAAGCTGGTCCGCGAGTTCGTCGACGAGCAGATCCTCCCCGTGGCCACCGAGCTGGAGCACAAGGACGAGTACCCGACGCAGATCGTCGAGGGCATGAAGGAGATGGGGATCTTCGGGCTGATGATCCCCGAGGAGTACGGCGGCCTCGGCGAGAGCCTCCTCACCTACGCGCTCGTCGTCGAGGAGATCGCCCGCGGCTGGATGAGCGTCAGCGGCATCATCAACACCCACTTCATCGTCGCGTACATGCTGCTCCAGCACGGCACCGAGGAGCAGAAGCAGCGCTACCTGCCGCGGATGGCGACCGGCGAGGTGCGCGGGGCGTTCTCGATGAGCGAGCCGGGCCTCGGCTCCGACGTCTCCGCCATCCGCACCAAGGCGGTGCGCGGTGAGGACGGCGGCTGGACCATCGACGGCCAGAAGATGTGGCTGACCAACGGCGGCTCGGCCAACCTCGTCGCGGTGCTCGTCAGGACCGACCTCGGGGAGTCCTCGAGCCCGTACAAGAACATGACGACCTTCCTCGTCGAGAAGGAGTCCGGCTTCGGCGAGACCGCGCAGGGCGTGACCGTGCCCGGCAAGATCGACAAGATGGGCTACAAGGGCGTCGACACGACCGAGCTCGTCTTCCAGGGCCACCGCACGACCGACGCGCAGGTCCTCGGCGGGGTCCCCGGCAAGGGCTTCTACCAGATGATGGACGGCGTCGAGGTGGGCCGCGTCAACGTCGCCGCCCGCGCCTGCGGCCTCTCGCGACGGGCGTTCGAGCTCGGCATCGCCTACAGCCAGCAGCGCGAGACGTTCGGCAAGAAGATCGCCGAGCACCAGGGCATCCTCTTCCGCCTGGCCGACATGGCGACGAAGGTCGAGGCGAGCCACCAGATGATGGTCAAGGCCGCGCGGCTCAAGGACGCCGGCCAGCGCAACGACCTCGAGGCGGGGATGGCGAAGTACCTCGCCGCCGAGAACTGCGCCGACGTCGTCGAGCAGTCCTTCCGCATCCACGGCGGCTACGGCTACTCCAAGGAGTACGAGATCGAGCGCCTCTACCGCGAGGCGCCGATGCTGCTCATCGGCGAGGGCACGGCCGAGATCCAGAAGATGATCATCGGCCGCCGCCTCCTCGAGGACTACAAGGCCCGCTGACCCTCGGCACCGGCGCCTCTGCCCAGCGGGCGTCCAGCCCGCGTCCAGCCGGCGGTGACAGACTGGGGGCATGAGCACCCAGCCGATGCGCCCGGGCCTGCGCGCCGCCCTGTCGCTGGAGTACCCGATGAGCCTCGGGGTCCACGACACGTACGAGGAGGCGCAGAAGGCCGTCGACTACCTGTCCGACCACGAGTTCCCGGTCCAGGACGTGATGATCGTCGGCACCGACCTCAAGCAGATCGAGCGCGTCACCGGCCGGCTCACCCAGGGCCGCGTCATCGGCGCCGGCGCCCTGTCGGGCATGTGGCTCGGTCTGTTCGTCGGGACGATCTTCGCGGTCTTCGACCCGAGCGGCTTCAACATCGTCTCGATCATCTCGACGGTCCTCTTCGGTGCCGTCTTCGGGATGGTGTGGGCCTGGTTCGGCTACCGGCTGACCCGTGGCCAGCGCGACTTCACCTCGGTCAGCCAGGTCGTCGCCGCGAAGTACGAGGTCCTCGTCGAGCACCGGCACGTGACCCGCGGCCGCGAGCTGCTCGCCCAGATGGACCCGATGAAGGCCGCGCAGGAGCAGGTCCGCCAGGCCCAGGAGGCCGAGCGGGCCCGGCTCGCGACCGAGCACCCCGCGCAGCCCCAGCAGCCGCCGCAGGCCTGACGCGGCGGGTCGGGCGCGCGTAGCCTCGGCCCATGGCCGACGACCGTCCCGACCTCGCGCCCCTCGAGGGACCCTTCCGCTCCGTCCTCTGCGTCGTGGCGCACCCGGACGACATCGAGTACGGCACGGCGGCAGCCGTGCACCGTTGGGTGGGCGAGGGGGCGCACGTCGCGTACTTCCTCCTGACCCGCGGCGAGGCCGGCATCGACACGATGTCGCCCGAGGAGGCCGGTCCGGTGCGGGAGGCCGAGGAGCGCGAGAGCGCCCGTCGGGTCGGGGTCGACGTGGTCGAATTCGCCGGCTGGTCCGACGGCGCCGTCGAGGCCGGGGTGCCGCTGCGCCGCGAGATCGCCGCGGCCATCCGTCGGCACCGGCCCGACCTCGTCGTCGGGCAGACCTGGGCGGAGTTCTTCGGGCCGAACATGGTCAACCAGGCCGACCACCGCGCGGTCGGGCTCGCGACGCTCGACGCCGTGGCCGACGCCGGCAACCGCTGGCTGCACCGCGACCTGCTCGAGGAGGGCCTCGAGCCGTGGGCCGGCGTCAAGGTCGTCGCCGTCGCCGGATCGCCCTCGCCGACGCACGTCGTGGACGTGTCAGGCGAGCACTTCGAGGCCTCCGTGCACTCGCTCGAGGCGCACGCGGCCTACAACGCGGCGCTGCCCGACGACTTCCCGTCCCCGCGCGACCTGCTCCAGATGATCCTCGGCGGCGGGGGCGAGGCGGCCGGCGTCGAGCACGCGTGGACCGCGCAGGTCGTCATCGACCGACGCTGACGCCGTGGCCGTCGTGCGCCGGTTGACCGACGTCTCGGTCGGGGCCTGGCTCGTGGACCGGCTCGACCGCCGGTCCGAGCGCTTCGGGACGGCCGGGTCCGTGGTGCCCACGGGACGAGCCGGAGGAGGGGAGCATCCCGGCCGCGACGCTCGAGGCGGTGCTGCGGCACTGTCCCGCGGTGGGGGACGTCGTGCACGCGGTGTGGTTCGGCTTCGGATGGGTCGACCCGCCCGAGCCGCTGCTCGTCGGCAACATGCGCGACTACGCCCTGTTCGCCGGCCAGCGCGAGGCGGTCACCGAGTGGCCGGGGATGGACACCCCGTGGCGGCAGAGCGCGAACTACGTCTGGCCGGCCGACCGGTCGTGGTGCGTGGCGACCGAGATCGACCGGGACTTCACCCTCGTGGCGTGCGACGACGCCGTGGCCGACGCCCTAAGGGCCGACCCCGACCTCGAGACCTACGACGTCGCGGAGACCGACGACCTCACGTGGGCCGGGGACCGCGTCAACGGCCCTGGACGCGCCTGACCCAGGCCTCGACGTCCGCCGAGCTGCGCGGCATCGCGTCCGACAGGTTCTCGCAGCCGTCCTCGGTGACGAGCACGTCGTCCTCGATGCGCACGCCGATGCCGCGGAAGCGCTCGGGGGCCTTGAGGTCGTCGGCCTTGAAGTAGAGGCCGGGCTCGACGGTGAGGACCATCCCGGGACGCAGCTCGGCGTCCATGTACTCCTCGCGGGTGGCGAGGGCGCAGTCGTGGACGTCGAGGCCGAGGTGGTGCGAGGTGCCGTGCACCATCCAGCGGCGGTGGTACTGGCCGTGCTCCTTGTCGAGGCTGTCCTCGACCGAGACGCCCTCGGGGAGCAGGCCCCAGGCGTGGAGGTGCTCGGCGATGACGCGGATCGCGGCGGCGTGGACGTCGGAGAACTTGTTGCCCGGCCTCACGGCGGCGATGCCCGCCTGCTGGGCGGCGTACACGGCGTCGTAGATCTCGCGCTGGGCGTCGGTGTAGGTGCCGTCGACGGGCAGGGTGCGGGTGATGTCGGCGGTGTAGAGGCTGTCGACCTCGACGCCGGCGTCGATGAGCACGAGCTCGCCGGCGGTGACCTCGCCGGTGTTCTTGATCCAGTGCAAGGTGTTCGCGTGGTCGCCGGCGGCGCAGATCGAGTCGTAACCGACCCCGTTGCCGCGGTGGCGGGCGGTCAGCCCGAAGGTGCCCTCCAGCCATCGCTCGCCGCGGGGGTCGCCGACGGCGTCGGGGAGCGCGGCGATCATCGCCTCGAAGCCCGCGTGGGTGGCCGCGACCGCCTCGCGCATCTGCTCGACCTCGTAGTCGTCCTTGCACAGGCGCATGAGGGAGACCTCGTGGGCGAGGGCGTCGTCGGACTCCTGCAGGCCCTCCTCGGCGGCCCCGTTCGCGACGCGGGCGGCGTCGAGGCGGGCGGTCAGCTCGTGGTCGGCGTCACGGACGACGCGGACGGTGACCTCGCCGGCGTCCTTGGCGACGGCGTCGACGAGACCGTCGACGTGCCGCGCCGTGAGGCCGAGCTCGAGCTCGACGTCCTCGAGGGTCGGCCGGGCGCCGACCCAGAACTCGCCGTAGCGGGCGTCGGCGAAGAACTCGTCGCTGTCGCGGTCGGCGAGCGGGCGGAAGTACAGGACCGCCTCGTGGCCGCCGTCCTCGAGCGGCTCGAGGACGAGCACGGCGTCCGGCTCGCGGTCGGCCCCGAGGCCGGTGAGGTAGGCGAAGGCGGTGTGCGGGCGGAAGACGTAGTCGGTGTCGTTGCTGCGGACCTTGAGCCCGCCCGCGGGGACGACGAGCCGCTGCTTCGGGTAGGCCGCGCTCAGCACGGCGCGGCGCGCGGCGGCCGGGGCCGCGGCGGGCGAGGGTCCCGTGACGGTGGGGCGGCGCGGCGCCCAGTCCTCGCGGATGAACGCCCGCAGCTCGTCGGTGGTCGCCCGGGCGCGGTTGTCGGCCTGCTTCTGCTCCTCGCTCACCCACCCCATGCTGCCACGGCCGCCCGACCGCCCGACCCGTGGCGCAGCGTTTGCGGCCTCGGAGCGCACGTTGCGACACTCTGCCGGTGACAGCAGAGCAGGCGGCGCACGGCCACGGGGCCGGCGCCGGGCAGACCCTCGCGGACCGGTTCCGCGAGCACTTCGGCCACCGGGACCACCTCTACGGGGTGCTCCTCGCCGAGATGGCCGACGACTGGGAGGACGAGGGCGTCACCCGCGAGATCTTCGAGGGCTGGGAGCACTCGGAGGCGCGCCAGTTCGTCCAGCTGCGCCTGCTCGCCGGGCTCTTCCGCATCGTCCTGCGCGGCGACGCCCCGCAGCTCGTGCCGTTCTACCCGGTGCTCGGCGGCGACGCCGACCCGGAGGAGGCCTGGGCCGCCGTCCGGCCGGTGCTCGCCGCGCACGTCGTCGAGCTGAGGGACAGTCTCGACGACGCGCCGCAGACCAACGAGCCCGGTCGGGCCGTGGCGCTCCTCGTCGGCATCTCGGAGGCGGTGCGGCGCACCGGCCTGCGCAACGTCCGGCTGCTCGAGCTCGGGGCGTCGGCCGGGATGGGCCTGCAGGTCGACCGCTACCGGTTCGAGGGCGACGGCTGGAGCGCGGGCCCCGAGGACGCACCCCTCGTCATCGACGCCTGTGGCGCAGCGGGGTTCGACCCGCAGCCGTTCGAGGTCGTCGAGCGGCGGGGGTGCGACCTGGCGCCGGTCGACGTGTCGACGGAGGAGGGCGAGGCGTACATGCGCTCCTTCGTCTGGCCGTGGATGCTCGACCGCCACCTGCGGTTCGACGGGGCCCTCGAGGTGATGCGCCGGCACCCGGTCACCGTCGACGCCGCGCCGGCCGGCGCGTGGCTCGCCGAGCAGCTGGCGGCCGCCCCGGCGGAGGGGGTGCTGACCGTCGTCTGGCACTCGGTGACCCGCGTGTACTGGGCGGTCGAGGAGGCCCGGGCGGTGGAGTCGGCGATGGTGGACGCCCGGCGCCGCATGCCGCTCGCCCACGTGTCGATGGAGACCCCGTGGGCGGTCTGGGAGTCGGCCGTCGCGCGGCCCCTGCCGCGGATGCCGCGCATCGAGCTCGACGGGGTCCTCCTCGGCACCTGCGACCACCACGGGCCCCCGGTGCAGCTCGAGCGTCGATGACGCCGCGGCTGCCGCCCGTCAACCTCGCCCGTGCGTGCCTCGGCCCGGCGCCGCACCGGCCGGCCGACGGGCTCGGGCTCGTCGTCACGCACGACCTCGACGACCCGTCGGCGGGCGAGGAGCGCTGGACCTGGGGCGAGCTGGCCGACGCGGTACGCGCCGTCGCGACGGGATTGCTGGACAGCGGGATCCGGCCGGGGGACCGGCTCGTCCTGCGGCTCGGTGACACGAGCGACTTCGCGCTCGCGTTCTTCGGTGCGGCGGCTGCGGGCATCGTGCCCGTCCCGACGTCGGACCAGCTGACCGCCGACGAGGTCGCGTTCGTCGCCGCGGACTGCGGTGCGGTCGCCCTCGCGGTGGCGCCGGGCCTCGAGGTGGCCACCGGCCTGCCGGTGGTGGGACCGGAGGACCTCGGCCGCTGGCGGGCCGGTGGCGCTCGGGCGGACTGGGCCGCGACGGCGGCCGACGACCCCGCGTTCCTCGTCTACACGTCGGGGACGACCGGTCGCCCCAAGGGCGTGCTCCACGCGCACCGGTCGGTGCTCGGGCGGCGGCCCATGTACGACGGGTGGCTCGGCATCGGGCCCGCGGACGTCGTGCTCCACGCCGGGTCGTTCACGTGGACCTACACGCTCGGGGTGGGCCTCACCGACCCCTGGGCCGTCGGAGCCACGGCGGTCGTGCACAGCGGACGTCGCGACCCGGCAGCATGGCCTCGGCTCGTGGAGCATTGCGCCGCAACGGTCTTCGCAGCGGTCCCGGGCGTCTACCGGCAGCTGCTGGCCCGGTGGCCGGGTGGTCCGCTCGGTGCACCGGACGGTCCGCTGCGCTCGCTGCGGCACGCAGTCACGGCGGGGGAGGCGCTGACCCCGGCGCTGCTGGAGGAGTGGCGCTCACGGACCGGGCTCGAGCTGTTCGAGGCGCTCGGGATGAGCGAGGTCTCGACGTTCGTCTCGTCCGGGCCGTCGACACCGGTGCGGCCCGGCAGCCCCGGGCGGGCGCAGCCCGGGCGGCGCATCGCCGTGCTGCCGGTCGACGGAGGGGAGGAGGCGCTGCCGGTCGGTGAGGCGGGGCTGCTGGCGGTGCACCGCAGCGACCCGGGGCTGATGCTCGGCTACTGGCGGCGTCCGGACGAGGACGAGTCCGCCTGGCGCGGAGACTGGTTCGTCAGCGGTGACCTCGTCCACCTCGACGCCGACGGCTACGTCCGCCACCACGGCCGGGCGGACGACGTGATGACCTCGATGGGGTACCGGGTCTCGCCGCACGAGGTCGAGGCCGTCCTGGCGCGCCACCCCTCTGTCGGCGAGGTCGCGGTGACGGAGGTGCCCGTACGCGACGGGGTGCGCGTGATCACGGCGTTCGTCGTCCCGGCGGTCGACGAGCACCCGGACGAGCAGGTGCTGCTGGCCTTCGCCGCCGAGCACCTGGCCCGCTACAAGTGCCCGCGCGCCGTCCGGGTCGTCTCGCGGCTGCCGCGCACGCCCAACGGCAAGGTCGTGCGGCGGTCGCTCGCCGACGATCGAGAGTCGCTGTCGTAGAACGACTCTCAGTCGTCGACCCAGTCGAGGGTGCGGTCGACGGCCTTGCGCCACCCGGCGTAGCCGTCGCGTCGCTGCTCGTCGGACCAGGTCGGCTCCCACCGCTCGTCCTCGGCCCAGTTGGCCCGCAGCTCCTCGGTGTCGGCCCAGAACCCGACCGCCAGCCCGGCCGCGTACGCGGCGCCGAGAGCGGTCGTCTCGGCGACGACCGGCTTGCTGACCGGCACCCCGAGGACGTCGGCCTGGAGCTGCATGCACAGCCGGTTCGCGGTGACGCCGCCGTCGACCTTGAGGCACGTCATCTCGACACCGGAGTCGGCAACCATGGCGTCGGCGACGTCGCGCGACTGGTAGCAGATGGCCTCGAGCGTCGCCCGCGCCAGGTGCGCGTTGGTGTTGAAGCGCGACAGGCCGACGATCGCGCCGCGGGCGTCGCTGCGCCAGTAGGGGGCGAACAGGCCGCTGAACGCCGGCACGAAGTACACGCCGCCGGAGTCCTCGACCTGGGCCGCGAGGCGCTCGACCTCGGAGGCCCCCGAGATGATGCCCAGCTGGTCGCGCAGCCACTGGACCGCGCTGCCCGTCACCGCGATCGAGCCCTCGAGCGCGTACACCGGCTTGGCGTCGCCGAGCTGGTAGGCGACCGTCGTCAGGAGCCCGTTCGTGCTGCGCACGAGCTCCTCCCCGGTGTTGAGCAGGAGGAAGTTGCCCGTCCCGTAGGTGTTCTTGGCCTCGCCGGGGGCGAAGCACACCTGCCCGACGGTCGCGGCCTGCTGGTCGCCGAGCACGCCGGTGATCGGCACCGCGCTCGTGCCGCGCCGGCCACCGGTCTGGCCGAACGCCTCTGCGTGGCTGCTCGCGCTGATGGTCGGCAGCATCGTGCGAGGGATGTCGAAGAAGCCGAGGAGCTCGTCGTCCCAGTCGAGCGTGGTGAGGTCCATGAGCATCGTGCGGCTGGCGTTCGTCACGTCGGTGACGTGGAGGCCGCCCTCCGGGCCGCCGGTGAGGTTCCAGACGACCCAGGTGTCGGGGGTGCCGAAGAGTGCGTCACCACGCTCGGCGGCCGCGCGCAGGCCGTCGACGTTCTCGAGCATCCACTGGACCTTGCCGGCGCTGAAGTAGGTGGCCGGCGGCAGCCCGGCCTTCTCGCGGATGACGTCGCCGCGACCGTCCGCGTCGAGGGCCCTGGCGATGCCGGCCGTGCGGGTGTCCTGCCAGACGATCGCGTTGTGGAACGGCCGGCCGGTGCGCTTGTCCCAGACGATCGCCGTCTCGCGCTGGTTCGTGATGCCGATCGCGGCGAGGTCGCTCGTCGAGAGACCGGAGCTCGTCAGCGCCGAGCCGATGGCGGTCTGGGTGCGGTCCCAGATCTCGAGCGGGTTGTGCTCGACCCATCCGGCGCGGGGAAGGACCTGCGCGTGCTCCAGCTGGTGCCGGGCCACCTCACGCCCGTCGTGGTCGAACACCATGAACCGGGTGCTCGTCGTGCCCTGGTCGACCGCGCCGATGAAGTCCGCCATGACTCGACCCTAGAGCCCCCGACCCTCGACCACCGAGGCTCCGGGCGGGCTTGTCGGCGCCGGGCGGGGTCGTTGCCCCGCCCCGCGCCGACAACCCCGTCCCTGCTGGACCCTGTGGACAAGTCCACGGCTGCGGCGACCGGTTACAGCACGATCTCGGGATGGACGGTCGACTGACGGCGTTCGCGCTGGCCCGAGGTGGGGTGTTCACCAGCGCGGAGGCGACGGGCCTCGGGGTGGAGGAGACGGCGCTGCGCCGAGCCAGGGCCGCGGGGGACGTGGTGCGGGTGCGCCGTGACGCCTACGTGCTCGGCGAGTGCTGGACGGACGCGGGGCCCGAGCAACGGTTGGCCTTCCGGACGCGGGCTGTGCTCCGGACCCGGGGGGAGGACGTGGCCTCGCACCAGTCGGCCCTCGCCCTCCACGGGCTGCCGCTCGTCGACCTCGCGCTCGACGTCGTCGACGTCCTCGGCGGGTCGACCCGTACGCGCTCGGCGGGCGGCCTGCGGGTCCACCCCCGGGGGGACGTCGAGCACGTCGTCGCCGACGGCTACCGGTGCGTCCCCGTCGCGTTCGCCCTCGCGCAGGTCGTCGTCCGGTCGGGCGTGCGAGCGGGGATGGTGCCGGTCGACGCCGCGCTGCACTCCGGGCGCATCTCGCGAGAGCAGCTCGGTGAGGCCCTCGGGCGGGTGGCCGGGCGCCCGGCGCAGGTCCTGCGCGCCGAGTCGGTGATGGCTCGGTGCAGCGCCCTCTCGGAGTCGCCGGGCGAGACGCTGACCCGGCTGTTCCTCGTGGACGCCGGGTTCGTGCTGCGGGCGCAGGTGCCGGTCGGTGACGACGACGGTCTCGTCGGCCGGGTCGACCTCCTCGTCGAGGACCGCGTCGTCGTCGAGTTCGACGGGGCCGTGAAGTACGGCGGGGCGGACGGTCGTGAGGCGCTGGTCGCCGAGAAGCGCCGGGAGGACCGCCTGCGGGCGCTCGGGTACGCGGTCGTCCGCGTCACGTGGGCCGACCTGGAGCATCCCGAGCGGATCGTCGCGCGGGTCCGACGGGCGCTGGCGGGGTTGTCGGCATCGGGCGTGGCAACAACCGTGTCCTGAGCCGGTTTCCCCGCCTCGAACCTGGGTGGGCCGGTGATGTACCCGCGTGGCGCGCCTGCGGGTCGCTGCGGGGGTGTGGGGAAGGGCACGTCGCGGCGGGCTGCCACCGGTCGCGGGCTCGCGCGAGGATGTCCGGGACACCGGAGCGAAGGAGATCGACGTGCAGTTCGGGCGCAGCTACGAGGAGTTCGAGGTCGGGGCGACGTACAAGCACTGGCCCGGCAAGACGGTGACCGAGTACGACGACCACCTGTTCTGCCTGCTGACGATGAACCACCACCCGCTCCACCTCGACAGCCACTACGCCGAGGAGACGACGCAGTTCGGGAAGAACGTCGTCGTCGGCAACTACGTCTACTCGATCCTCCTCGGGATGTCGGTGCCGGACGTCAGCGGCAAGGCCATCGCCAACCTCGAGATCGAGAGCCTGCGGCACGTCGCCCCGACCTTCCACGGCGACACCCTCTACGGCGAGACGACGGTGCTCGACAAGTGGGAGAGCACGAGCAAGGACGACCGCGGGGTCGTCCACGTCGAGACGATCGGCTACAAGCAGGACGGCACCGTCGTCTGCATCTTCCGGCGCAAGGTGATGGTCCCGAAGCAGTCCTACCTCGACGCCCGCGGCGGCGAGCAGCCCGGCCGGCCGACGCCGCAGCCGGACCGGAACTGGCCCGGTCCGGCTGCCACGCAGCAGTCCTGAGGGATCAGGGCCGCTCGGTGACCGTGCGGCCGCCCTCGTCCCAGGTGATGCTCCGGTAGCCCGGCCCCTGCGGTGCCGCGGGGTAGGAGTAGCGGGTCCACAGCACGGCGAGGTCGGTGCCGGGCACCGGCGCGATCGTCAGCGGGTCCTCGACGACGGTGCCGGCGCCGGGGGTGAAGGTCCCGGGGGTCGTCCCGGCCGGCACGACCGCCGCGAACAGGCCGTCGATGCGGTCTCCCGTGCCCCGGCCGGTCCCGAGGAACGGGCGGCCGCTGCTGTTGCGCGAGCCGTCGAGCTCCATCATCGACTGCCCGCCGTCGGCCGAGAAGGTGCCCATCCGGTCGAGGTCCTCGGACACGAAGACGGTCGTGCGATCCGCGTCTCCGAGCGTCGCGGCGGGGACGACGTCGCCGGTCTCGTCGTGGACCGTCCCCCGGCCGTCCCACCAGAGGAGGTGCCGGACCGTGTCGGCGTCGCCGGCCACCTCGAACCGCACGGCGAAGGCCTGGCGACCGGTCCCGGCCAGGGGCGCTCGGACCGAGGTCGAGGCGTGGCCGCCCTCGTCGGACATCGGCGTGACGAGCTGGAACTCCTTCGCCTGCTCCGGGAGCACCCCGACGAGCACGTGCGAGTCCGGGCCGGCGGTGCCCCAGGTCGACGCGAGGGCCGGGACGCCGTCGAGGCTCGAGCCGCCCAGCATCGACGTGCTGCCGTCCGCGCCGACCGCGAGGTACTCGAGGTCCGGCATGCCGCCGGGCGTGACCCGGACCCCCACCCGCTGGGGGCCGGGGATCGCGAGCGGTTCGCCGTCGGTGCTGCTCGAGAGGTCGGAGAACGGCTCGAGCAGCGCGGTGACGGGGCGCACCGAGGGAGCGTTGGTGCGGGTGGCCGGGACCTCCAGGGCGCGGTCCGACGACCCGTCGAGCGCGGCCCACGAGCCGATCCCGACGACCGTGACGGCGGCGAGCGCGGCGCCGGCCGCGGCCATCCGGCGGCGGCGCACGACGCGGCGGCCGCTGCCGAGGACCTCGGTGGTGTCGATGTCGTGGAACGCGGGGTTCTCGGCCTCGGTGGCGCCGCGCAGCAGGGTGCGCAGCTCGTCCTCGAAGACGTCGTGGCTCATCGGGTGCTCCCGTCGGTCGTGGTGAGCTGGGTGCGCAGGGCCGCGAGCCCGCGCGAGGCGGCGGACTTGACGGAGCCGAGCGAGATGTCGAGCAGGTCGGCGACGGCCTGCTCGCTGAGGTCGGTGTAGTAGCGCAGGACGACGACGCGTCGCTGCTGGTCGGGCAGGCCCGCGAGCAGCCGGACGACGAGGTCGCGGTCCTCGCTCGTCGTCGGCGGGGCCACGGTCGACTCGGGGACCTCGCCGACGCTGACCTCGCCGCGGCGTCGGCGCCAGGAGTCCGTCCGCTCGTTGACGAGGATCTTGCGCGAGTACGCGAGCGCCCCCTCCGGACGCACCCGCGGCCAGGCGACGTAGGTCTTGACGAGGGCGGCCTGCACGAGCTCGTGGGCCGCGTGGTGGTCGCCGGTCAGCAGCCACGCCGTGCGCAGCAGCGACGGCGACGCCTGCTCGACGAAGGCCGTGAACGCGGCGTCGCGCTCGGCCCTCACCCGTGTGCTCATGGACCCTCCTGGTGCTCGGTGTCACCCTCTCTACGGCGGCACCCGGGGAAAGGTTGCCCCGGTCGGGAGGGTTCTCGCTCGCCGATAGCATCTGCGGGTGATCGACCTGCACACGCACTCCACCGCGAGCGACGGCACGGAGCCGCCGGCGCAAGTCGTGGCCTCCGCGGTGGAGGCCGGCCTCACGACGGTCGCGCTGACCGACCACGACACGACCCTCGGATGGACCGACGCGTCCGAGGCCGCGCGGCGCCTCGGCATCGCCCTCGTGCCCGGCATCGAGGTGTCCTGTGCCCGCGGACGCCGCTCCGTGCACCTGCTGGCCTACCTGCCCGACTCCACGCACCCGGCCCTCGTCGCCGAGCTCGAGCAGGCGCGCGACAGCCGCGAGACCCGTCTGGACCGGATGGTCGACCGGATGGCCGCCGACGGCCTGCCGGTCTCGGTCGAGTCGGTGCGCGCCGAGGTCGAGGAGGGAGCGACCCCCGGGCGGCCGCACATCGCCGACGCCCTCGTCCGGGCCGGCGCCGTCGCCCACCGCGACGAGGCGTTCGCCCACCTGCTCTCCGACCGGGGCCCCTACTACGTGGGGCACTACGCCCCGGACCCCGTGCGCGCCGTCGAGGTCGTCCGGGCCGCCGGCGGCGTGCCGGTCGTCGCACACCCGCTGTCGGTCACCCGGGCCGGCACGGTCGGGGACGAGCTGCTCGAGGAGATGGTCGCCGCGGGGATGGCCGGCATCGAGGCGCACCACCGCGACCACGACCCCGACGCGGTGCGCCACCTCGTCGACCTCGCGGCGTCCCTCGACGTCGTCGTCACGGGCTCCAGCGACTACCACGGCGACGGCAAGCAGAACCGCCTCGGCGAGCGCACGACGACGCCCGAGGTGCTCGAGCGGATCGAGGCGCTCGCGACCGGGTCCGAGGTGGTCCGGCCGTGAGCTGGTTCGACGTCTCCGCCTTCACGACGACGTTCGTCACCCTCGTCGTCATCCTCGACCCGCCCGGCGCCATCCCGATCTTCCTCGCGCTGACCGGCCCGCTCACCAAGGAGCAGAAGGTCTCGGCGGCCCGCCGCGCGAGCCTCGTGGCGCTCGGCGTCATCGCGTCGTTCGCGGTCTTCGGCCAGCGGATCCTCGACTACCTGCACATCTCGCTGCCCGCGCTGCAGGCGTCCGGCGGGCTGCTGCTGCTCATCGTCGCGCTCCAGCTGCTGACAGGCGCCGAGTCCGAGCAGCACGCGGACGCCGGGGTCAACGTCGCGCTCGTGCCGCTCGGCACCCCGCTGCTCGCGGGCCCCGGCGCCATCGTCGCGACGATGCTCGCGGTGCAGAACGCCGACGGCACCGGCGGCGTGGTGGCCGTCGCGGTCGCGCTCGTCGCCGCGCTCGGGCTGGTCTTCGTCGTCTTCCGGTTCGCCACGCCGCTGGCCCGGCTGCTCAAGGACAGCGGCATCGTCCTGCTCACCCGCATCGCCGGCCTGCTGCTCTCGGCCATCGCCGTGCAGATGGTCGCCGACGCCGTCATCGCCTTCGTCCACGGGGCCGGCGCCACCCACTGAGCCGCGCGGCGCGGCCGTCAGGGCAGGGTCAGCTCGAAGGCCGCGCCCGTGCCGGTGTCGAGCAGGCGCAGCTCGCCGCCGTGCGCCCGGGCCAGCCCGCGTGCGATCGGCAGCCCGAGGCCCGCTCCGCCCCGGTCGCGCGAGCGGGCCTCGTCGAGGCGGACGAGCCGCTCGAAGATGCGCTCGCGGTCCGCGCGCGGCACGCCCGGCCCGTCGTCGGCGACGACGACGCGTCCGCCGGGGCCGACGTCGAGGTGCACGCGCCCGTCCGGTCCGGCCGCGCGCCGGGCGTTGTCGACGAGGTTGGTGAGGACCTGCGTGACGCGGTCCGGGTCGGCCTCGACGAGCGCGGGTGCGTGCGCGGTACCCACGGTGACCGCCGTGCCGGGCCGTCGCGCCGCGGAGGCGGCCACGTCCTCGGCGAGCTCGTGGAGGTCGACCGGCCGCCGCTCGAGCTCGACCCCGCGGTCGATGCGGGCCATGAGCAGGAGGTCGTCGGCCAGGCGCCCGGCGCGCTGCGACTCACGGACGACACCGGCGAGCAGGCGCTCCTGCTCCTCCCGCTCCGGCCGCCCGAGCAGCAGCGCCTCGGCGGAGGCCTGCACGCCGGCGAGGGGGGTGCGCAGCTCGTGCGCGGCCTCGAGCACGAAGTCGCGCACCCGCGCCTCGGCGGCGACGGCCCGGCCCTCGGCACCCTCGACGGCGTCGAGCATCTCGTCGAAGGCCCCGGCCATCCGGCCGAGCTCGGTCTGCGGGCGGTCGGGCCGCAGCCGGCGCCCGCGGTCGCCGGCCGCGATGGAGCGCGCCGTCGTCGTCATCGTGTCGAGGGGGCGCAGGAGACGGCCGGTGAGCAGCGCGACGAGCAGCGCGGCCACCAGCAGCACCCCGAGCGACGAGAGCGCGAGCACCCAGCGCACCTGGGTGAGGGTCTGCTGCAGGCCGCCGGAGTCGGTGGTCAGCAGCAGCTCGCCGACCGGCAGCCGGCGCTCGACGCTGTAGACGTCGCCGCTGCGGACGACGGCGTCGGGGGCGGCCGGGCCGGGCCTGGGCCGGGGCCCGCCGGGGGAGGGCGCGGTGGCCGGCGCGGCGCCCTGCGGGCCGGCCGTGAGGACCTCGCCCTCGGACGTCGTCAGCCGCACCGAGACGCCCTCGCCGCCGATGCGGTCGACGAGGTCCCGCGCCGACACCTGGTCCGCGAGGGCCTGCGCCACCGCGACGCGGTCCAGGAGGCGCTGCTCGAGCTGCCCCTGGGTGCGGGAGGTGAGGACCCGGTCGACGGTGACCGACAGGACGAGCAGGAGCACGACGAGCAGACCCATGACCGCCGCGACGACCCGCCAGCGCAGCGAGCCGGTGTGCAACGCAGCATCGGCGGGCGGCGGGACGCTCACGCGCGCACCACGTAGCCGATGCCGCGGACCGTGTGCACGAGCCGGTCGCCGTGCGCCTCGAGCTTCTTGCGCAGGGCCGAGACGTGGACCTGGACGAGGTTCTCGGCGACGTCCTCGTAGCCCCACACCTGGGTGAGGATCTGCGTCGTCGACATCGTCCGGCCGCGGTTCTCGACGAGGAAGCCCAGCAGGCGCAGCTCGGTCGCCGTCAGGTCGATGCGGTGGCCGGCGCGGGTGACGACCGCGCCGTCGAGGTCGACGACGAGGTCGCCCACCTCGACCGTCGAGGGGACCCGGCCCAGTCGGCGCAGGAGGGCGCGGAGGCGGGCGAGCAGCTCGGCCATCGCGAACGGCTTCGTCACGTAGTCGTCGACGCCCGAGTCGAACCCGCGCAGCCGCGAGGAGACCCCGTCGCGGGCCGTGAGCATGACCACCCCGACGTCTCCGAACCGGCGCGCGACCCGTGCGAGGGTCGGGCCGTCGCGGCCGGGGAGCATCCAGTCGAGGACGACGAGGTCGGGGCGGAAGGCCTCGAGGTGGTCCTCGAGCGACGCGCCGTCGGGGCGCGCGGCGACCTCGTACCCCTCGTCGCGCAGGGCGACGGCGACCGCCTCGCGGATGGCGTCGTCGTCCTCGACGAGGAGGATGCGTGCGGTGGCCATGGCTCCAGTCTGGGTCGCCGGCCTCAAGGTTTCCTCAAAGTGCGCGCACCGGTCGCCGGCTTGAGGCTCGCTTGAGGATGCGTCCGCAGGCTCGATGTCGACGGCCCGCCACCGGGGTGGGCCCCGCACCGAGGAGTCCGACCGTGGACGACAACCTGTACCGCAACCAGCCCGACCGCGCCCCGCAGTGGTGGGACACGCACGAGATGGCAGCCCTGCCGTCGTCGGCCGCCCCTGTCGCCGAGGCGCCCGCCCGGCGCACCCGCACCCGCTTCACCGTCGCCGCCGGCGTGGCGGCGGCCGCCCTCATCGGCGGCGGGATGTGGATGGGCGCGGCGTACGCCGACGGCCCGTCGACCCCGACGAGCACGACCGCCCCGTCCGTGACCGTGCCCTCGACCGACGGCTCCGGCACGACCGGTGACGGGTCCGGCGCGACGGGCGACGGCTCGACCGCCCCGTCCGACGGCACGACCGGGACGACGTGCGGCTGCGCGACGCCCCCCGCGCCGCCGGCCGACGGCCGGGCCCCGACCCCGCCGAAGGCCGGCGAGGCCCCGGCCGCGCCGAAGGACGGTGCTGCTCCCGCCGCGCCGAAGGCCGGCGAGGCCCCGGCCGCCCCGGCCCCGCCCACCGGTGGTGCGGACTGCGCGCCGGCCCCCGCCCCCTCGGCGGCGCCCTCGACGTCCGGCAGCTGACCCCACCCGGCGCCCGGCCCGGCGGACGCGCACGCGCCGCCGGGCCGGACCTCCGTACGGTGGACCCGTGCCCGAGTACGTCCTGCTCCTGTCCTGCCCCGACCGCCCCGGCATCGTCGCGGCCGTCACCACCCTGCTCTTCGAGCACGGCGGCAACATCGAGGAGAGCCAGCAGTTCGACGACGTGCGCACCGACCAGTTCTTCCTGCGCATCCGGTGGTCCGTGGCGGGGGACGACCTCGGCGTCGAGCACTGGCAGGAGCTCCTGGCACCCGTCGCCGAACGCTTCGCGATGCAGTGGTCGCTGCGCGACGCGCACACGCCGACCCGCGCGCTGCTCATGGTCAGCCGCTTCGGGCACTGCCTCAACGACCTGCTCTTCCGGTGGCGCAGCGGGCAGCTCAACCTCGACGTCCCCGCCGTGGTCTCCAACCACCGCGACCTCGAGCCGCTCGTCGCCTCCTACGGCATCCCGTTCGTCCACGTGCCGGTGACGGCCGACACGAAGGCCGAGGCCGAGGCGCGGCTGCGCGAGGTCGTCGCCGAGCACGACGTCGACCTCGTCGTCCTCGCCCGCTACATGCAGGTCCTCTCGGACTCGCTGGCGCGCGACCTCGAGGGGCGCGTCATCAACATCCACCACTCGTTCCTGCCCTCGTTCAAGGGCGCCAAGCCCTACCACCAGGCGCACGAGCGGGGGGTCAAGCTCGTCGGTGCGACCGCGCACTACGTGACGCCGGACCTCGACGAGGGGCCGATCATCGAGCAGGACGTCGTGCGCGCCGACCACCGGATGACGCCCGAGGCGCTCGTCCGGGCCGGCGAGGAGGTCGAGTCGCGGGTGCTCGCGCGGGCCGTCCGGTGGCACTGCGAGTCGCGCATCCTCCTCAACGGGACGCGGACGGTCGTCTTCGACTGACCCGACGGGCCGCCCTGCGGCTCAGGGCGTGCGGTGCCGCGCGACGCCGAGGTGCGGCAGGTGCGGCGCCACCGGCCGGGGGATGCGCGGCAGGTGCAGCTGCCGGGGCGGGGCCTCGCGGCGGGCGAGCTGCTCGGGAGTCCAGTCGGACGGGGTGACGGCGCGGGCGATGCCCGGGGTGATGGTCCTCATGCGGTGAGGAGCCCCGGGTGGGCCGCGGTGATACGAGCGCCCCCTCAGCCGCGCGAGGAGTCCTCCGGGGTGGCGGCGTGCCCGGCGCGCCCGGCGGTGCGCCGGTCCTCCTTCATCTCCGCCTCGAAGACGTGCCGGCGGCCCTCCATCAGCTCCTCGCGGGCCCGCCGCTCGTGCTCGCGGAAGGTCGCGTAGTACCCGTCGTCGTACTCCTCGACGACCTGGAAGGACCAGCGTCCGGCGAGGACGTTGCGGCCGACGAGGCCGGTCTCGACGCGGTCGGCGAGCTCGGTGTGGCCGGCGTCGCGCAGCGCGTCGACCGCCTCGCCGAGGGTGAGGTCGGCCGTCCCGCAGCGGCGGTGGAAGGCGTAGAGGTGGCCGCGGGCCTCCTCGACGACCTCGAGGGCCTCCGAGAGCTTGCCGAGGGCGGCGACCGTGGCGTCGCTCGTGCCGGCGGGTCGGGTGTGCGCGTCGTCGACGGAGTCGTGGGCCATGGACCGACGCTACGGGCACGGCCCTGTGGAAAACCCCGCGGCGCTCCCGCGGGTTTCGGCCACGCTCGGGGCATGAGCTTCGACGACCTGCCCGAGACCTGGCCCGACCTGCCGCTCGACGACCCGCTCCTCGCGGCCGACGTCGTCGACCTCGTCGTGTCCCACGCCGACCGCGTCGGTGGCTGCGCCGCCTTCCTCCTGCTCGAGCCCGACCTGCGGCTGCGCACGCCCTTCGTCGTCGGCGAGGTGGGCGACGCGCGCGACCCGTGGATGTTGCGCGACGGCCTCGTCGAGGCGCTGGGCCCGCTCGACCTCGGCGGGGTGGTGCTCGCCCGCGGTCGCGACGGCTCGGTGCTGCTCACCGACACCGACCGCGCGTGGCACGAGATGGTCCTCGACGTCTGCCGCCGGCTCGGGGTCCCGCTCGTCGCGGCCTTCGTCGCCACCCCGGCGGCCGTCCGGTCCTTCCCCGCGCCGCTGCGCGCTGCCGACGACCTCGCGTCGTGAGCCTCCGTCGGGGACGGCCTCGGCTCAGCCGTGCCGGGTGCGTCGGCGGTGCGCGGCCGCCTTGACCCGGTTCTGGCAGCGCGTGGAGCAGAAGCGCCGGTGGGTGTTGCGGCTGCGGTCGACCCAGACCCGGTCGCACGCCGGCGCCCGGCACACCCCGAGCCGCGAGCCGAGGTCGCCACCCATCGCCATGGCGAGCCCGGCGGCCATGCCCGCGGACCACCCGCGCGCGAAGGAGGTGTCGGGGCCGTGGAAGTGGATGGCCCAGCGCCCGTCGGGGGAGCGGTCGAGCTCGGGGTGGGCCTGCGTACGGCGCAGCATGCGGTTGACGAGGTCGGCGGCGGCGTCGTCGCGCCCCGCGTCCAGGTGCTCGACGACCTCGCGGGCCGCGTGGACCTCGGGCAGCAGGTCGGCGAGGTCCCGGGCCGACGGGCGCGGGTCGTAGCCGTCGTAGCGGACCGCCTGCACGACCGCGTCGCGCAGGTCGGTGCTCGTCGGTGCGGGGTGGTCGCGGCCGCCGTCGGTACCCGGGGTCAGGGCGTTGACGAGGCGGACCGTCGTGTCGAGCACGGCGTCGACGTGACTGTTGAAACGCATGACGGAAGGTACCTACTCTCACGTGCGTGTCACTGCTGAAGCAGCCTACGTCAGTCATCGGTGTCCTCGTCGCCGCCCGCGTCGTCAACCGGCTCGGGGGCGCCGGGATGGGCTTCCTCGGGGTCCGGCTCACGCGCGACCTGGGGGTACCGCTCGGCACGACCTCGGTCGTCCTGGCGCTCTTCGGCGCGGCGACGATCCCCTCGCGGGTCCTCGGCGGCGTCGTGACGGCCCGGTGGGGGCCACGCGCAGCCCTCGTCGCCGGGTTGGCCGCGGCCGGTGTGGCCCAGGCGGTCGTGGCGGCCGGTGACGACCTCCTCGTCGTCGTCGCGGGCGTCGTCGCCCTCGGGCTGGCCTACGAGGTCGTCGAGCCGGCGACCCAGACCGCCGTCGTCGCGGGCGTCGAGCCGGGGCGTCGGGCCTCGCGCTTCTCGCTGCTCTGGGCGAGCCTCTCGGTGGCCGG
This sequence comes from Phycicoccus mangrovi, assembly GCF_018729305.1. Taxonomy (NCBI): domain Bacteria; kingdom Bacillati; phylum Actinomycetota; class Actinomycetes; order Micrococcales; family Intrasporangiaceae; genus Phycicoccus; species Phycicoccus mangrovi. The sequence continues at coordinate 118,587 of NZ_JAHHWP010000001.1, forward strand.
GGTCGTCGCCGGCGTGCTCGCCGCCCTCGTCACCCGCTGGGGGGTCGGCGCCCTCTTCGCCGTCGACGCCGCGAGCAGCCTCCTCGCCGCGGCGCTCGTCGCGCTGCTCCTGCCGACGCTGCCGCGGCCGTCCCGGGTGCCCCGGGCCTGGCGGACCGCGCTGCGCCCGCGGGTGCTCGGGTGGGCCGGGCTGTGCACCGTCTCGGCCACCGTCGTCATGGTCGTCGTGCTCGTCCTCCCGCTGGCCGTCGAGCGGGCCGGCCACCCGCCCTCGACCACCGCCTGGCTCCTCGTGGCCGGCGCGTTGTCGGCGGTCGCCACGCACCGGGTCCTCGCCCGGGTCGAGGTCGACGTGCCGGCGCACCGGGTGCTCGCGGCCGGCTTCGTGCTGCTCGGGGCGGCGCTCGCGGCGTGGGCGGTCGGTGGCGTGCCGGCGCTCGTCACCGGTGCGGTCCTCGAGGGTGCCGCCGGGACGCTCGTCGTCGGGACCCAGCAGGCGGTGGCGTCCCGCCTGGCGATCCCCGGCACCGAGGCCGCCGTCATGACGGTCCAGGGGCTCTCGTGGGGGGTCGCGACGCTCGTCGCGCCGCTGCTCGGGGGTGCGCTCCTCGGGCTGGACCCCGCCGCGCCGTGGCTCGCCGGCGCGGCGGTGGCCCTGCTCCTCGCGGCCGGTCACGCCCGGCCGCCCGTGGCGCTCAGGCCGGGGTGGTCGGCTCCGCGAGCCGCAGGAACTCGAGGTGGCGCTCGTAGTGGTCGAGGCAGTCGTGGATGACCTGCGCCGCGGACCAGCCCATGACGTCGTAGCCCTGCCCGCCGTCGGAGAGGTGCACCTCGAGGCGGGCGTAGGAGTCGCGGCTCTGGACCATCCGGCCCCCGTAGGTCGGCACCGGGGCCATCTCGACCTCGACGCGGTAGACGAACGGTGGCTCGGCGGCCGGGGTGCGCAGCGTGACCGACGGGGTGGTGCCCCCGAGGTCGACCTCGCAGGTCGTCTCGACCTCGTGGCGGCAGAGCTCCTCGCCGACCTCGGCGAGCGCCGGCGCGACGACCTCCTCGAGGTGCCGGACGGCGTCGCGGCGGTCGACGAAGTTCGTCGCCCGCGCGACGCGCGCGCGCCACGACGTCGCGCGGTCCTCGCGGCGGGTCGTCGCGGCCCGCGCCGAGAGCAGGCCGTACATGCTCTGCGTCCGGCTGTCGGCCCGGCGTCCCTCGACGCGCAGGGCGCGCACGAGCCCGACCATGACGAGCACGAGCACGACGGCGAAGGGCAGGCCGAAGATGATCGTCGCGTACTGCAGCGCGGTGATGCCGCCGACGAGGAGCATCGCGATGGTCAGCAGACCGGTCGCGGCCGCCCACGTGATGCGCAGCCAGCCCGCCGCGTCCTCGGTGAGGTCGCCGAGCCGGCTCGTGAGGTTGGCCATGACGAGCGCGCCGGAGTCGGCGGAGGTGACGTAGAAGAGCAGCCCGACGAAGAACGCCAGCGCGATGACGACCTGGCCCGCCGGGTACTGCGAGAGCAGGTCGTAGAAGCCGACACCGGTGAAGTCCTGCGCCGTCTGCGCGAAGGTGGTGTCGCCGCCGCGGATTCGCTCGATCGCGGCGTTCCCGAAGATCGAGATCCACATGACGATGTACGCGAACGGGATGACGAGCGTGCCGAGGACGAACTGCCGGATGGTCCGGCCGCGCGAGATCCGGGCGAGGAAGAGCCCGACGAAGGACGCCCAGGCGACCCACCAGGCCCAGAAGAAGAGGGTCCACGTGCTCATCCACGTCGCGTTGTCGACGAAGGGGAAGGTCTCCATCGTCTTGGCCGGGAAGGTGCGCAGGAAGTCGCCGACGTTGGCCACCGCGCCGTTGAGGAGGAGGCCGGTGTTGCCGGTGACGAGCACCCACGCCGCGAGGCCGAGGGCGAGCAGCACGTTGAGCTGCGACAGGAACCGGATGCCGCGGTCGACACCCGTCGTCGCCGAGACGGCCGCCATGACGACGGCCAGGGCGGCGAGGGCGATCTGCGCCCCGGTGCCGACGCCGACGCCGAAGAGGACGTTGAGCCCGACGTTGAGGAAGACCACGCCGATGCCGAGGGAGGTCGCGACGCCGAAGATCGTCCCGAGCACCGCGGCGGTGTCGACGGCGTGGCCGAGCGGGCCGCCGATCCGCTTGCCGAGCACCGGGGCCAGCGCCGAGCGGACGGCCAGCGGCAGGTTCTTGCGGTAGCAGAAGTACCCAAGGGCCAGGCCCATCAGCGCGTACATGCCCCAGCCGGTGACGCCGTAGTGGAAGAGCGTCCACACCGTCGCGTCGCGCGCGGCCCCGATGCTCTCGGGAGCCGGCCCGCCCGCGGGCGGCGCCATGTACTGGGTCGCCGGCTCGACGACGGAGTAGAACATGACGTCCGTGCCGATGCCGGCGGCGAAGAGCATCGAGGCCCAGGCGAAGGTCGAGAACTCGGGGCGCGAGTGGTCCGGGCCGAGCCGCACGTGGCCGTAGCGCGAGAGCCCGAGCCAGATGACGAAGCCGAGCACGACCGTCGCGAGCAGGACGTAGAACCACCCGAACCACTGGGTGGCCCACGTGGTGAGGGCGCCGAGGGCGCTCTCGGCGGACGATGGGGCGAACAGCGCCCAGAGCGCGACGACGAGCACGCCGGTCAGGGACGCGACGAAGACCGGCATCCGGACCGGTGGCCCGCCGAGGAGGCCCGTCGTGCCGCCGCCGTCCGGTGGCCCGGCCTCGGGGGTGTCGGTCGGCGGGGTGTCGGTGGCGGCGCTCATCGGGTCCTCCTCGGTGGGGCGGTCAGGACGTCGGCGGGTCGAGCGGGCTCCCGGCCCGCAGGTCGTACCAGGGCGCGTCCGAGGGCGGCAGCGGGGTGGCCCCGGTGATGAGGTCGGCCGCCTTCTCGGCGAGCATGACGACCGGCGCGTAGATGTTGCCGTTGGTCACGTATGGCATCGCGCTGGCGTCGACGACCCGCAGGCCCTCGGTGCCGTGGACGCGCATCGACGTCGGGTCGAGCACCGACAGGTCGTCGGTGCCCATCCGGGCGGTGCAGCTGGGGTGCAGGGCGGTCTCGGCGTCGGCGCGCACCCAGTCGAGGATCTCCTCGTCGGTCTCGACCGTCGACCCGGGCGAGATCTCGCCGCCGTCGTAGGGGGCGAAGGCCGGCTGGGCGAGGATCTCGCGCGAGACGCGGATCGCCTCGACCCACTCGCGCCGGTCCTGGTCGGTCGAGAGGTAGTTGAACTGCATGGCCGGCTTCATCCGCGGGTCGGCGCTGCGGATGCGCAGCCAGCCGCGGGCGTCGGAGTACATCGGGCCGATGTGCACCTGGTAGCCGTGGCCCTCGACCGGGCTCGAGCCGTCGTAGCGGATCGCGATCGGCAGGAAGTGGAACATGAGGTTCGGGTAGTCGACGTCGTCGTTGCTGCGGACGAAGCCGCCGCCCTCGAAGTGGTTCGTCGCCCCGAGGCCCTTGCGCAGGAACAGCCACTCGGCGGCGAGCTTCGGGCGGTTCTTGTACGCGAGCCCCGGCGCGATCGAGACCGGCTGGGTGCAGGCGTGTTGGATGTACACCTCGAGGTGGTCCTGGAGGTGCTCGCCGACCCCGCGCAGGCCGGAGACGACGTCGATGCCGAGCGGCCGCAGCAGCTCGGGGTCGCCGACGCCCGAGAGCTGGAGCAGCTGGGGCGTGTTGATCGCGCCGCCGGAGAGGATGACCTCGCCGGCACGCACCGTGTGCCTCCGCCCGAACGCGAGGTACTCGACCCCGACCGCGCGGGTGCCCTCGAAGAGCACCTTCGTCGTCATCGCGAGGGTGCGGACGTGGAGGTTCGGGCGGTCGATGACGGGGTGGAGGTAGGCGCGCGCGGCGGAGAGGCGGCGGCCGCGGTGGACGTTGCGGTCGAAGGGTGCGAACCCCTCCTGCCGGTAGCCGTTGACGTCGCTCGTGCGCGGGTAGCCGGCCTGCTCGGCGGCGTCGAAGAACGCCGTGAACAGCGGGTTCGTGGCCGGGCCGCGCTCCATGACGAGGGGCCCGTCGCCGCCGCGCCAGGTGTCGGCGCCGGCGAGGCAGGTCTCCATCCGCTTGAAGTACGGCAGGCAGTGCGCGTAGTCCCAGTCGGACATCCCCGGGTCGGCGCCCCAGCGCTCGTAGTCCTTGGGGTTGCCGCGCTGGAAGATCATCCCGTTGATCGAGCTCGACCCACCGAGGACCTTGCCGCGCGCGTGGTAGATCCGCCGGCCGTTCATGTGCGGCTCGGGCTCGGACTCGTACTTCCAGTCGTAGAACCGGCTGCCGATGGGGAAGGGCAGCGCGGCCGGCATGTGGATGAACGGGTCGAGCTTGAGGTCGTTGCGGCCGGCCTCGAGGACGAGCACGCTCGTGCCGGGGTCGGCCGAGAGGCGGTTGGCGAGGACGGACCCGGCGCTGCCGCCGCCGACGACGACGTAGTCGACGTGGTCGGGGACCTCGGCCATCGTCGTCCGGTCGCGCAGGCTCCGGGCGGTGTCGGTGACGCGGTCGAGCATGCTCATGAGAACCACCCCGTCGGGGCCGGCTCGGTGTTCTCCCACACGTGCTTGGTCTCCTGGTATTCCTCGAGGCCGAGCTCGCCGAGCTCGCGGCCGATGCCGGACTGCTTGTGGCCGCCCCACTCGGCGGGGGCGACGTACGGGTGGTAGTCGTTGACCCACACGGTGCCCAGGCGCAGCGCCCGGGCGACGCGGCGGGCCCGCTCGGGGTCGCCGGTCCACACCGCGCCGGCGAGGCCGTAGCGGGTGGCGTTGGCGAGGCGGACCGCCTCCTCCTCGGTACGGAAGGTCTCGACCGTGAGGACCGGCCCGAACGACTCCTCCTGGACGACGTGCATGTCGACGTCGCACCGGTCGAGGACGGTGGGCAGGTAGTAGTAGCCGTTCGCGAGCCGCTCGTCGTCGGGGCGGGCGCCGCCGCAGCGCAGCCGGGCGCCCTCGGCGAGCCCGGTCGCGACGTAGTCCTCGACCTTCTTCAGGTGCTCGGCGCTGGTCAGCGACCCGGTCTGCGCGTCCTCGTCGAACGGCGGGCCCATCCGGATGGCCCCGGCGCGCTCGACGATCGTGTCGACGACCTCCTCCGCGACCGACTCCTCGACGAGCAGCCGGGCGCCGGCCGAGCAGACCTGGCCGGAGTGGAGGAAGACCGCCGTCATCGCGTTGTCGATCGCGGCCTCGCGGTCGGCGTCGGCGAAGACGATGTTCGGGTTCTTGCCGCCGAGCTCGAGGGCGACGCGCTTGACGGTGTCGGCGGCCTGCTTCATGAGGTGCTTGCCGACGGCGAGGCTGCCGGTGAACGACACGAGGTCGACGCGCGGGTCGGTCGACATCGGGCCGGCGCACCCTGGGCCGGTGCCGAGGACGAGGTTGGCGACGCCGGCCGGCACGCCGGCCTCCTCGATCGCGCGGACCATGAGGATCGTCGAGTGCGGCGTGATCTCGCTCGGCTTGAGCACGAAGGTGTTGCCCGCCAGCAGGCACGGCGCGACCTTCCAGCTGGCCTGCAGCAGCGGGTAGTTCCACGGCGTGATGAGCGAGCAGACGCCGATCGGCTCACGGAGGACCCGGCTGCGCACGTGCGGTTGGCCGGGGTCGACCTCGCGGACGCGCTCGACGTCCTCGCCCTTGCCGGCGTAGAAGCGGAAGACGCTCACGACGTCGGCGACGTCGAGCTTGCCCTCCTCGAAGCGCTTGCCGGTGTCGAGGGCCTCGGCGCGCGCGATCTCGTCGGTGTCGCGCTCGAGGATGTCCGCGATGCGCCCGAGGGCGGCGGCCCGCTCGGCGGGTGGCGTGTCGCGCCAGCGGCCGTCGTCGGCCGCGCGGCGGGCGGCGTCGATCGCCGCGAGGGTGTCGGTCTCGTCGGCCTCGTCGACCTCGCCGACGGTCGTGCCGTCGGCAGGGCAGACGATGGTCCGGCGACCGCCGGCAGCGGCGCCGACCCAGGCGCCGTCGAGGTACAGGTCGGCCATGGTCGTCCTGACTGTCGGGGTGGGGGACGGATGGACCAGCCTGTCGGAGAAGCGCTCCGACCGTCAAGGAGTGCAGGTCAGGCGAGCGCGCTGGGGAGGGAGAGGTGGCCCGGCCTCAGCACTCGATGACGTTGACGGCGAGCCCGCCGCGCGCGGTCTCCTTGTACTTGACCTTCATGTCGCGCCCGGTGTCGCGCATCGTCTTGATCGCCTTGTCGAGCGAGACGACGGCGGAGCGGCCGTCGCCGCGCAGCGAGAGCCGGGCGGCGGTGATGGCCTTGACCGACGCGACGGCGTTGCGCTCGATGCAGGGGATCTGGACGAGCCCGCCGACCGGGTCGCAGGTGAGGCCGAGGTTGTGCTCGATGCCGATCTCGGCCGCGTTCTCGACCTGGCCGGGGGTGCCGCCGAGGACCTCGGCGAGGGCGCCGGCGGCCATCGAGCAGGCGGACCCCACCTCGCCCTGGCAGCCGACCTCGGCGCCGGAGATCGAGGCGTTCTCCTTGTAGAGCGTGCCGATGGCGGCCGCGGTCAGGAGGAAGCGCACGACCCCGTCGTCGTCGGCGCCCGGCACGAAGCGCGTGTAGTAGTGCAGGACCGCCGGGATGATGCCCGCCGCGCCGTTCGTCGGGGCGGTGACGATGCGCCCGCCGCTGGCGTTCTCCTCGTTGACGGCGAGCGCGTAGAGGGTCACCCAGTCCATCGCGGCGAGCGGGTCGCCGGCGTGCTCGCGGCGCAGCTGGCGCACGAGCCGGGGCGCGCGGCGCTGGACGCGCAGGCCGCCGGGGAGGACGCCGTCGGTGCGGCAGCCGTTGTCGACGCACTCCTGCATCACCTCCCAGAGGTGCAGCAGGCCGGCGCGGACCTCCGCCTCGGTGCGCCACGAGAGCTCGTTGGCGAGCATGACGCCGCTGATCGGCAGGCCGGTCTCGGCGCACCGCTGGAGCAGCTGCGCGCCGGTGGTGAACGGGTACCGGACGGGCGTGTGGTCGGGGACGATCTCGTTCTGCCCCACCTCGTCCTGGTCGAGCACGAAGCCACCCCCGACCGAGTAGTACTCGCGGGTGCGCAGCGGCTCCTCACCCTCGGCCGGGTCGGCCGCGGCCCACGCGGTGAAGCGCATCCCGTTGGAGTGGAAGGGCAGGGTCGCGCGGCGGTGCAGGACGACGTCGACGTCGGGGTCGCAGGCGACGTCGTGGCTGCCGCCGAGGTGCAGCGTGCGCGCGGCACGGACCTCGTCGACGCGGTTCTCGGCGGCGCGCGGGTCGGTGGTCTCGGGCGCCTCACCCTCGAGGCCGAGGAGCACGGCCTTGACCGAGCCGTGGCCGTGGCCGGTGGCGCCGAGCGAGCCGAAGAGCTCGGCCTTCACCCGGCCGACGCGGGGGAGCAGGCCGTCCTCGCGCAGCGCCGTGACGAAGGTGTGGGCGGCGCGCATCGGGCCCACGGTGTGCGAGCTGGAGGGACCGATGCCGACGGAGAACAGGTCGAAGGAGGAGATGGCCATGAGGCGCTCAGTGTGTCATCCGCCGGTGGCGCCCGGGGACGGGCCTGCGGGCGCGTCGGACGCACCGGCTACCGTCGGTGCCGTGACGGGCACGGGGGAGCAGGCGCAGCCGCAGCAGGCGGCGTTCCCCGGCATGCCCGAGCCCCTGTGGGGCGGCAGCCCGAGCAAGCTGCTCACCTTCCTCGACTGCCCGCGCCGCTACCGCCTGGCCTACCTCGACCGCCCGCGCCCGCCGGCCCGGGCGCAGCGGGCCCACACCTCGCTCGGCAACGCCGTGCACAACGCGCTGCGCGACTGGTGGGACCAGCCCGAGCGCACCCCGCAGGTCGGCGCCCGCCTGGTGGAGAAGGCCTGGATCGACGTCGGCTTCCGCGACGCTGCCCAGTCCGCCCGCTGGCGGGCCCGGATGCAGGACGCGGTCGTCGCCTACCTCGAGCGCTCCGGCCCGCAGCAGCGGCCGGTCGGCATCGAGCGCACCGTCTCGTTCGTCAGCGACGACCTGCGCGTGCAGGGTCGCATCGACCGGCTCGACGACCGCGACGGCGAGCTCGTCGTCGTCGACTACAAGACCTCGCGCCAGGTCTCGACCGACGACGACGCGCGCACCTCGCTGCCGCTCGCCCTGTACGCCGCGGCCGTCTGGAAGATGTTCCGCCGCCCGGTCCGCCGGGTCGAGCTGCACCACGTGCCCTCGGGCACGGTCGCCGCCCACGAGCACACCGGGGAGTCGATCGGCCGGCACGTCGAGCGGGCACGCTCGATCATGCGCGACGCGCGCCGGGCCGACGCCGACTTCGCCCGCCACGGGGCGGGGTCCTCGATGTTCCCCGCCGTCACCGGTCCGCTGTGCGGCTGGTGCGACCTGCGGGCGCACTGCCCCGAGGGGCAGGCCGCGGCTCCCGAGAAGGCGGACTGGGCCGCGCTCGAGGACTGAGGGCGGGTGCCCGCTCAGCCGAGCTCCTCGAGCACGGCCGGCAGCACCTCGTGCATGTCGCCGATCACCGCGTAGTCGGCCTTGGTCACCATCGGGGCGTCCGCGTCGGTGTTGACGGCGATGATCGTCCGGCTGGAGGCGCAGCCCGCCCAGTGCTGGATCGACCCCGAGATGCCGCAGGCGAGGTAGAGGTCCGGTGCGATGCGCGAGCCGGTCTGGCCGACCTGCTCGTGGTGCGGGCGCCAGCCGAGCGAGGTGACGACGCGCGACACGCCGACGGCCCCGCCGAGCCGCTGCGCCAGCGCGTCGACCGCCGCGAAGCCGTCCGGGCCGCCGGCGCCGCGGCCGGCGCCGACGACGACCTTGGCCGCGGTCAGCCCCGAGCTGTCGCCCTGCTCGCGCCGCTCGACGCGGACGACCTGCGCGCGCAGGTCCTTGGGGTCGACGGCGACGGCCAGCGGCTGGACGCGCGCCTCGCCGGGGGTGTCGGCGGGTGTGGGCTCGACGGCGTGGCCGGCCATCGACAGCAGCCGGACCCGGCTCGGGACCGTCGCCCGCTCGAGGGCGGCGCCGCCGACGACCTGGCGCTGGACGACGAGCGGCGAGAGCGACTCGACGGAGACGACGTTGGCGGCCATCCGCAGCCCGCGGCGGGCGGCGACGTGGGCGAGGACCTCGTTGCCGCGGCCGGTGCCCGGCGCCACGACGAGGTCCGCGCGGGCGGCCCGGCCGGCCGCCTCGACGGCCGCGGCCCAGGCCGCGGCGGCGTACCGCTCGAGCGCTGGGTCGGCGGCCTCGTGGACGACGACGACCCCGGCCTCGCGGCAGTCGGCGACGACGGCCTCGGGCGCGGACCCGACGACGAGGGCGTGCAGGTCGCCGGCGCCGAGGGAGCGGGCGAAGGCGAGGGTCTCGCGGGAGACGAGCGAGGCCCGTCCCTCCTCGACCTCGACGAGGACGACGACGCTCACGAGTGCACCACCTTGAGCTCGCGCAGGACGGCGACGAGGGCGGGCGCGGCGGTCGGACCCTCGCCGAGGACGGTGACCTGGCTCGGTGGCGCCTCGGGCACGGTGAGGGCCTCGCGGCCCGACCCGCCGGGGGTGCCCGACCACGTCATCCGCTCGACCTCGGCCTTCTTCGCGCGCATCCGCCCCATGACGCTCGGGTACTTCGGCGACACCCCGCCCTCGAGGACGGTGACCACCGCGGGCAGGGCGACCTCGTAGACCTCGGTGCCCTCCGGTCCCTCGGCGTGCAGGGTGGCGACGTCGCCGTCGACGGCGACGGTCTGCACGCCCGCGACGACGGGACGGTCGAGGAGGTAGGCCAGCCTGACGCCGACCTGGAAGTCGCCGGTGTCGGCGGCGTCGTTGCCCAGGAGCACGAGGTCGTACGTCGTCCCCACGTCCGAGCGGGCCCGGACGGCCTCCGCGACGGCCTCGGCGACGTCGGCCGGGCCGAGGAGGTCGGCGTCGGCCTCGACGAGCACGCCGTCGGTGGCGCCGACGGCGATGCCGGCGCGCACCTGCTCGAGGCTGTCCTCGGAGCCGACCGACAGCACCGTCACGGTGCCGCCCGAGGGCTCGGCGACCTGGACGGCCAGCGCGACGGCGGCCTCCTCGTGGGCGCTCGTCGTGTAGCCGGCGTACCGGCCGTCGACGCGCAGCCCGTCCGGGGTGAGGACGACCTGGCCGGTGGGGTCGGGGACGCGCTTGACGCAGACGAGGACGTTCGTCACGCCCGCCCCCGGATCCGCAGGTTCTCGGGGTCGAAGAGCGGGGTCGCGTCGGCGGCGGCGACCGTGACCGGGTAGAGCTCCTCCATGTACGAGACGGCGAGCTCGGTGCCGACGTGGCGACCTCCGGCGGGAGGAAGGCCATGAGCACGTGCTTGCCGAGGCTCGGGGCGGAGCCGGCGGTCGTCACGTACGGGTGGCGGCCGTGGCCGTCGGTCAGCGTGCCGCCCTCGCGGGTGAGGATCGGCTCGCCGCCGAGCATGTAGCGCTTCACACCGGACGCCGACGTGTGGTCGTCGACGGTGAGCGAGCAGAGGACCGCCTTCGGGGCCTCGCCGGCCTGCGCGACCACCGCGTCCTTGCCGACGAAGTCCTGCTCCTTCCACTTCGCCCGCGACATGCCGGTCTCCATCAGCGTGCGCTCGGTGTCGAGCTCGTAGCCGTAGGCCCGGTAGCCCTTCTCGATCCGCCCGGTCGTGCCGTAGACGCCGATGCCGACGGGCACCATCCCGAGCGGCGTGCCGGCGTCGAGGAGCTTCTGCCACAGTGCGGCTCCCGCCTCGATGGGCACGTAGAGCTCCCAGCCGAACTCGCCGACGTACGAGATGCGCGAGGCGAGCACCGACAGCGTCCCGACCTCGATCTCGCGGCAGGTGCCGAAGGCGAAGCCGCCGGGCGAGACGTCGGCGTCGGTGAGGCCGGAGAGGATCTCGAGGGCCTTCGGGCCCCAGAGGCCGATCGTCGTCCAGCTCGACGTGAGGTCGACGACGACCGCGCCGCCGTCCTCGGGCATCCGGTCGGCGAACCACTTCTTGTCGGCCATGCCGTGCGCGCCGCCGGTGACGACCCGGAAGCGGTCGTGCGCCAGGCGCATCACCGTGAGGTCGGAGCGGAACCCGCCGCGCTCGTCGAGCACCGGGGTGTAGACGACGCGGCCGATGCGGACGTCGGCCTGCGCCACGATGATCCGCTGCACGGCCTCGAGCGCCCTGGGCCCGACGACGTCGAAGATCGCGAACGCGGAGAGGTCGACGAGCCCGGCCGCCTCGCGCATCTGCAGGTGCTCGGCGTTGATGATCGGCGACCACCAGCGCGCGTCCCACTCGTGCTCGCGCGGCATCGTCTGCTCGGGGCCGAACTTCTCGACGAGCCCGGCGTTCGAGGTGTACCAGTGCGGCCGCTCCCAGCCGGCGGTCTCGTAGAAGACCGCGCCGAGCTCCTTCTGCGAGGCGTGCATCGGCGCGAGGCGGACGTCGCGGTTGCTGCCGTACTGCTCCGCGGGGTGGACGATGCCGTAGGTCTTGATGAACGACTCGGACGTGCGCGCCTTGACGTGCGCGCGTGTCTTCTGGTGCGGGTGGAAGCGCGCGATGTCGCTGTGCCCCAGGTCGATCTCCGGGTTGCCGTGGGTCATCCACTCGGCGACGGCGCGGGCGGTGCCGGGGCCCTCCTTGATCCACACCGCGGCGCACGACCAGAGGCCCTTGACCTCCGGCGTCTCGCCGAGGATCGGGTAGCCGTCCGGGGTCAGCGACAGCAGGCCGTTGATGGCGTAGCGGATCTCGGCCCGCTCGTCGCCGAGCAGCTCGGGCATGAGCTCGAGGGCCTGCTCGAGCTGCGGGTCGAAGTCGTCCTCGGTGAACGGCATCTCGGTGGGGGAGAGCTTGCTCTGCTCGATCGAGGGGATGTCCTCGGGGTCCCAGAGGATCGCCCGGTGTGCGTACGAGCCGACCTCCATGTCGGAGCCGTGCTGGCGCTCGTAGCAGAACGTGTCCATGTCGCGCACGATCGGGTAGCTGATCTCGCCCGGCTTCTCGGCGAGCACCTCGCAGGGGCCGACCGAGATCATCTGGTGGACCGCGGGGGTCAGGGGGATGTGCGCGCCGGCCATCCGGGCGATCTTCGGGCTCCACACGCCGCAGGCGACGACGACGGTCTCGGCCTCGATGCGGCCCTGGGTGGTCTCGACCGCGCGGATGCGTCCGTCGACGACCTCCATCCCGGTCACCTCGACGTTGGGGACGGTCGTCAGGGCGCCGCGCTCGACGGCGCGCTCGCGCATGATCGTGCCGGCGCGGAGGCTGTCGACGACGCCGACGGTCGGGAACCACGCGGCGCCGATGATGACGTCCTTGTCGAGGAAGGGCACCTTCTCGGCGACCTGCTCGGGGGTGACGAGCTCGGCGGGGATGCCCCACGCCTTGGCGCTGCTCATCCGGCGGCGCAGCTCCTCCATCCGCTCCTCGGTGCGCGCGACCTCGTAGCCGCCGGACTCGGTGAAGACGCCGAGCTCCTTGTACTGGCGCATCGAGTCGAGCGTGATGTCGGCGAACTCGCGCGAGTGGTCGACCGGGAAGATGAAGTTGCTCGCGTGGCCCGTCGAGCCGCCGGGGTTCGGCAGGGGCCCCTTGTCGAGCTGGACGATGTCGGTCCAGCCGAGCTCGGCGAGGTGGTGGACGAGCGAGTTCCCGACGATGCCCGCGCCGATGACGACGCAGCGCGCGGAGGCGGGGAGAGCGGCCATGGGGTGGTCCTTCCGTCACGCCGGTGGTGCGTATCGCGCAACCCGGCGCTCATCGTGCAACACGTCCGCCCAGCATGGCAGACGGCGGACGCCGTGCCAACCGGTCGTCCGCCGTCCGGCTCACACGTCCCGGCGGCCCGCCGGGTGCTCGCGCAGGTGCCGCCGGATCGGCCCCTGGAGGGTCGACTCGAAGGTCTCCTGCCGCAGCGCCTTCCACAGCGAGACGCACAGCGCGATGAGCACCATGAGGAACGGGAAGCCGATGACGATGACCCCCGTCTGCAGCGCCCCGAGGCCGTCCTCGCCGCCGGTGACGAGCAGCACCGTCGCGACCGCGCCGGTGGCGACGCCCCAGAAGACGACGAGCGAGCGCCGCGGTTCCTCGTCGCCGCCCTGGCTGAGCATCCCCATGACGATCGAGGCCGAGTCGGCGCCGGTGACGAAGAAGATGGCGATGAGGAAGACGGCGAGCACGACGGTGAGCGTGGCGAGCGGGTAGGCGCGCAGGGTGCCGAAGAGCGTCGTCTCCAGCCCGGAGTCGACGAGCGCCTTCATGTCCTCGCCCTTCGTCAGCTGGAGGTCGAAGGCGGCGCCGCCGAGGATCGAGAACCAGACGAACGAGACGAGCGAGGGGATGGCGATGACGAAGACGACGAACTGCCGGATGGTGCGGCCCTTGGAGATGCGGGCGATGAACATCCCGACGAACGGGGTCCACGACACCCACCAGGCCCAGTAGAAGATCGTCCAGCCGTTGAGCCACTCGCCGCCGCCGAAGACGCCGGTGCGGAAGCTCATCGTCGGCAGGTGCGTGAGGTAGCCGCCGATCGACTCGGTGAACGTCGAGAAGATGAACACGGTCGGCCCGACGACGAAGAGGAAGAGGGCGAGCAGCGCGGCGGCGACGGCGTTGGCGTTGGAGAGCCACTTGATGCCGCGGTCGATGCCGCTGACCGCCGAGACGACGAAGCAGAGCGTGAGGACGGCGATGACGGCGACGGCCGCCGTCGTGCCGTACTCCTGGCCGGAGAAGACGTCGGCGAGGCCGCCGGTGATCTGCAGCGCCCCGAGGCCCAGCGAGGTGGCCGAGCCGAAGAGGGTCGCGAGGACGGCGAGGGTGTCGATGCCCTTGCCGGCCGCGCCGTCGACGCGGTCGCCGAGCAGCGGCCGGAACGCGGCGCTGATGAGGTTGCCCGAGCCCTTGCGGTAGGCGAAGTACGCGATGGTCAGCCCGATGACGGCGTACATCGACCACGGGTGGAAGCCCCAGTGGAAGAACGTGTACTCCATCGCGAGGTGCGCGGCCGCCTCGCTGCCCGGTGCCGCGAGGCCGAGCGGCGGCGTGTTGAGGTGGGTGAGCGGCTCGGCGACGCCGTAGAACATCAGCCCGATGCCCATGCCGGTCGCGAACATCATCGAGACCCACGAGAAGGTCGAGAACTCGGGCACGGAGTCGTCCGGCCCGAGCTTGATGTTGCCGTAGCGGCTGACGGCGAGGAAGGCGCTGAAGACGACGAAGCCGCCGCTGGTCAGGACGAAGAACCAGCCGAAGTTCGTCGTGATCCAGCCGAGGATGCTGCCGCCGGTCTCGCCGAAGCCCTCGCCGTCGACCGCGCCGTAGACGAGGAAGAGGAGCGAGAGGGTCGCCGCGACCCCGAAGACGACCTTGTCGATCGGGGAGCGCCGGTGCGGCTCCGGCGCCTGCTCGGTGGTCAGCGGGGGTGGTGTCGTCGTCGCCATGGCCGGGCCCCTCGGTTGCGCTGGACGGAACGCTGTGCGCATCACACAACAGGAGCAGTGTGAGGTGGATCACGTCCGTCGTCAACGGCCGCGTGGCGCGGCGCCCCGGGGGGGGCCGCGGCACCGCGGGGGCGGGAGGGGGGAGGGCCGCCACGCGGCCCCCCTGTAGGGGG